>JBEIJS010000054.1:0-15049 GCA_040380105.1 Caulobacteraceae bacterium
GACGCCGGCGGTCAGATGGAACACGCCTCTCCGCCCGAAGCCGCGCTCGGCCTGGCCGATACCGATCAGCCAGACACCCAGCGCCAGCATCAGGCCGGCCGTGAACAGCAGGCCCAGCGCCTCCGCCCCTGTCTGGCGGCTGAACACCCAGGCCAGCCACAGGGCGGTCGCATACATCGGGAAGGCCAGAAAATTCTTCAGCCGCTCCATCCAGGGCCCCGGCCGCGGCAGCCGGGCCAGCAGGCCGGGCGTCAGGCTGACCAGGACGAAGGGCAGGGCGAGTCCGAGCCCGAGCCCGAGGAAGACCAGCAGCGCCAGCGGCCACGGCATGACCAGCGCTGCCCCCAGGGCAAAGGCCATGAAGGGGGCGGTGCAGGGCGCGGCCACGACCACCGCCAGGGCACCGGTGAAGAAGGCGCCAAGACCGCCGGGCAGGCGCGACAGCGGCCCCGATCCGACACCCTGTAGCCCCCCGCCGACATGGAAGACGCCGGACAGATTGAGCGCTACGGCCAGCATCAGCAGGGCCAGACCCGCCGTCACCGGCGGCGACTGCAGCTGGAAGCCCCAGCCCACGGCCTCGCCGGTCGCCCTCAGGGCCAGAAGAACACCCGCCAGCAGCAGGAAGGTCGTCAGCACGCCCGCCAGAAACGCCAGTCCGTCGCGCCGCGTGTGGCGCTCATCATGGGCCGAGGCTGCCAGCGCGGCGGCCTTCATGGCCAGGATCGGAAAGACGCAGGGCATCAGATTGAGGATGAGTCCGCCGAGGACAGCGAACAGCAGGGCCCGGGCGAAGGTCGCCAGATCGCTGCCGCCGTCCGGGTCAGCCGCCCCGGCATCCGCATCGGCAGCCGCAGCGAGCACGCCGGATCCGGATGTGCCTGCGGGCAATGCGCCCGGCTCCGCCCGGATTTCCCAGGCTCCGGCGGCCGTCACCAGCACACCCCCGACCGGCCCGGTCAGGCCCGTCGCCCGGGTCTCGCTGCCCGGCCGAAGTCGCAGGCTCAGACCTTGCGGTCCCCATGCGCCGGTCTGGGGCGCCGGATGGTCGATGATCCCGCTCTCGAACGGGAAGAAATAGCCGGGGCCCGGATCGCTTCCGTCCAGGGGGCCACCGGCCGCGCCGAGGGTCAGTACGCCGTCCTCCAGCGCGACCCGCGCCGTGATCCCCGCCGGTCGCGGCGCATCCTCCAGCACCGATGTAATCGCGGCCCCGTGGCGCGGGTTCAGCGGCGCCGCGCCCTCGCGGACCGGCAGGTCGAGTCTCAGGGTCAGTTCGTCCGGAACGCACATCTCGGCGCTGCAGACGAGGAACAGGGCCTTGACCGTCAGGGGCAGGGCTGTCCCGGGTCGCGCCGAGGCCGGGACCTCGATCGGGACCGGCAGATAGACCGTGCCCGAATAGCCGTAGTTCATCAGCCCCGAAATCCGCTGCCGTTCGGGCACCGGCCAGACGATGTCGCCGGCGCTGACACCCTGGGGCAGGGTCCAGGCCAGGGTCGTGGCTCCGCCGGAATCCCCCGGATTGCGCCAATAGGTGTGCCAGTCCGGCCGGATGGTCTGTTTGACCGCCACCACGGCCGTCGATCCGGGTGCGGCCCAGGCCGACATTGGAACCAGCTCTGCCTCGATGCGCTCGGTGCGCTGCGCGCCCGCGGCCACAGACTGGCCCATGGCCTGCGCGGGCCAAAGGCTCAGGGCCAGCAGGATCAACACTCGCAAGAACGGGTTCACACGGCCTCCGGAAACGGTCGACGCCACCTTAGTCGCCCGGACCGCCATCCGTCACCGCCCCCGTCAGCGACCCCGCGCCGCGCCCCCTGATGAAAAGGGCGGTCCGTCCCCCGACGAACCGCCCTGAATCCTTGGCCAGTCAGCGAGCGCCTAGTAGCGACGCTGGCCATTTTCCCAGTAACACTCGTCCTGGCGGCCGTCATAGCAATAGAAATAGCGGTTCTGGTTGTCCCGGTAGCGCTGCTGGTTGGCCCGGTCCTGCTGCGAGCCGCGCACGGCACCCGCAACGCCGCCCACGACGGCCCCGATGGCGGCACCGCGTCCGGCGTTGCCGTCGCCGACATTGTTGCCGATGATGGCCCCTGCGACCGCCCCGATGCCGGCACCGATAGCGCCTTGCCGTGTCGCCTGACTGGGGTTGCCGTACTCGTCCGTCGCGCAGGCGCTGACCAGAAGTCCGGCACCGGCGATCGCAATGATTACCTTGTTCATGTGAGTTTCCTTGATCTCTCGGGTTCGCCCCGTGGGTGAGAACACTGGATAAGCGTAGCGGTTCCGAGGCTATTGTACATCTCAAGCCTGCACCAGGTTTTGATTGGTCCCGCACGGAGGTTGCGGCACCGGTGTTCTGAGTTGAGACGGGGGTTTCGTATGCGTTTTTCTGAACCGGTTCGAATGGCGGATGGCGGTGAACACAGCCCGGTGTGGGCTCGCACCAAGCGCCGCTCGGGGGGCAATGCCCTCGTGGGGATCATTGTCACCTTCCTGGCGCTGTTCGGCGTCCTGACAGCCGTTCTGGGTGTCAAGGAACAGTCTTTGGCTGAAGGTGGGGCCATGATGGACGGCTGGATTACCACGGGCGTCACTACCGTTCGCGGTGTCCTTCCGGGGGGCTCTGAGGCCGCTGCCGCTGCCGATGTCGCTGAAGCGGCTGCCGGGACCGCCGGCCCTGCCACTGTGGCGGTAGCCGCCACGGCTTCGGACGGGATGAAGAAGGAATAGCCAAGCCTGGCCGGTCCCGATCGGAAACATGTTCCGATCGGGACGTTCGGGCGTCATGATCGGTACGGGAACCCCCGCGCGTGATATAGCCGCGACGGTGGACAACCGGACCGCAGATTCACCCATGCTGACCCCGCATGTCGCGCTCGGGCGGGCGATAATGCTGCTCAATCCGCTGTCCGGCGGAGTCGGACCGAATGCGGCGTCTGAAGCGGCGGGCATTTTTGAAGAATATGGCCTTGAGGCCGTCATCGTAGTGCTTGAGGGCGGGCAGTTCGATGCGCAGGTGCAGCAGGCGCTCGACGCCGGGCCTGATGCCCTGTTCGTCCTGGCAGGCGACGGCACGGCCAGGGCTGTTGCTTCACGGGCCGGACCCGAGGGACCGTTGATTGCGCCGCTGCCGGGCGGCACCATGAATATGCTTCCCCGCGCCCTGTACGGTACTTCGGACTGGAAGAGCGCCTTGAGGCGAGCCCTTGAGGAGGGTGCCGAACAGTCCGTCGCCGGCGGAGAGGTCAGCGACGGCAGGTTCCGGGAGTCATTCTTCTGCGCTGCAATCCTCGGAGCGCCTGCGCTTTGGGCACCCGCCCGCGAGGCGGTAAGGGAGGGCAAGTTTGGCCTGGCCTGGGCTTATGGCCGCCGGGCGCTGAAGCGGGCTTTCTCCGGCCGCTTGCGCTTTTCCCTGGACGGCCGCGCTGACGGCCGCGCCGAGGCGCTTGTTCTCATGAGCCCGATGATTTCAAAGGCGATTGACGAACATGCCGGACTGGAGGCCGCCGCCATGAATACTGCTGATGCGCTGCAGGTGTTCCGCCTCGCCGCCCACGCCGTGTTTGATGACTGGCGTCAGGACCCGGCGGTGACCACCCGGTCGATCCAGCAGGCGACGGTCCGGTCGCGGTCGCGTATACCTTCTGTGATCGATGGCGAACCCGCCATGTTGCGGCATGTGACCAAGGTACGTTTCATCCGCAGGGCATTCCGCGCCCTTGCACCCAATTCACCGACCAGGGCCGCAGGCGTCTAGTGGGGCGCATCCTCCAGTTTTCCGACATTCATTTCGGCTGCGAGCATACGCATGCCTGCGCCGCCGCCCTCGACTACGCCCATGCCACGGCTCCCGAACTGATCCTGATTACCGGCGATATCACCCAGCAGGGGCTGCCGGGCGAGTTCGAGGCAGCGGGCCGCTGGATCGCCCGCATGCCGGACCCGCGGTTCGTCGTCGTTGGCAATCATGATGTCCCCTACTGGAGCCTGTTTGCGCGGGTGTTCAATCCCTGGAAGGCTTTCGAGCGTGCGACAGGCCATCCGGCTCATGACCATCAATTTCTCGGCCCGAATTTGATGGTGCGTGGCGTCGCCACCGCGCGCGGTTGGCAGGCACGCGCGAACTGGTCGAAGGGCGTCATTGATCTTGATCAGACCCGCAAGGCGGCAACGGCCTTGCGCCATGCCCCGTTGGGGGCGCTGCGCATCCTCGCGTGCCATCACCCTCTGGTCGAGATGATCGGGGCCCCGATGACCGGCGAGGTCAAGCGCGGTGAGGCGGCCGCCCGGATTTTCGCCGAGGCCGGCGTCGATCTGATCACGCCCGGCCACGTCCATGTGCCGGGCGCCCGGCCGATCCCGCTCGGGGTCGATTGTTCCTACGCCGTGGGCTGCGGCACCCTTTCGCATCGGGAGCGGGGGTCGCCACCGAGTTTCAACCAGATCGAATGGGACGCAGACCACATCACCGTCACTGCCATGGCGTGGTCCGGCCGGCATTTCGAGCCGGACCAAATCTGGAAACTGCCTCGCCGACAGGACACGCGGCGGACGTCCACAGCGCTGGAACCGGAAGATGCCGGCCGAACGAAAAAGGCCGCTGTCTGAGCGACGGCGGCCTCTTTCAGTGACTCCGGGCTCGATCCCGCCTCAGCGCCGTCGGCGACCCCCGTGGGATTTCTCGGTAAAGGCTGCCGCCACCATTGTTGCGAGCGCCGGGTTACGCAGGAAGATCCAGCCGCCGGCGAGGGCCGCAACGGTGCCGAGGATAGGCCGCTGTCGGAACAGCATATAGGCACGCTGCCCAAGGCCCGCGACGTCTTCCTCATCCTCCTCTTCTTCCACCTCGCTGCGCGCCAGGAAAATCAGCGCGACCACGAGGGCAATCACCGTGAACAGGAGGAAGGTAATCGCCGCGGCGGCGAGTGCCGGTACGACCAGCTGCAGAGCGTAGAAAATCGTCGCGCCGAGCGCGAGGACTGCCACCAGGGCGGCCCCGGCCGCGACCGATGCAGCGACGGCCTTTTTGACGAGGCCTCTCGCCATGCCTTCGCCCAGCATCAGCGGCGACGACCGGCGAGCAGCAGGCCCAGAACGACCCCAACGCCCAGAGCGATGGCGGTGGACTGCATCGGACGCTCCTGCACGCGCTCGACCAGATAGCGTTGGGCTTCGTCAAGACGTTCGCTGGCCTCGTCATAATACTCCTGACCCCGCACCCGCGCAGTGTCATAGTATCCGCGAGCCCGCTCGCGCAGCACGTCGGCTTCTTCCCGAAGGCGCGTTTCAGCTTCCGCAGCCTTGGCGCGCAGACGGGCTTCGGCCGCCGTCGCCTTTTCGCGGAGCCGTGCCTTTTCTTCGGTGCCGAGCACCTTGAGATCGTCCTTCAACGTATTGATGTCGTTTTTCACGGCTGCCCGTGCTGTCTTGGTCGTGGCCATGCTGCGCGCTCCGTTTTTCAGGCTTGACGGTTAGATAGAGAACCCGGTGCCGGAACGCCACTCCCCGGCGGCGGTTCCGGTCCTGCAATGCGGGTGATGGTAGCGAAGCGATGCAACCAAGCATAGACAGGCAGAATGACAGACTGGCTCTTCCCTCCCGCACCCACCGTTTTCCTGCCTGTTGTGGGGCATTCCGCGCGGTTTCCGGTTCGTCGCATCCTGTGCGTCGGACAGAACTATGCCGCCCATGCGCGTGAGATGGGTCACGCCCGGGCCGAACCTTTCTTCTTCACCAAGCCGGCCGACGCGGTTGTTGTTGATGGCACCGACCCCGTCTTTCCGATGGCGACGGCCGATCTGCACCATGAGGTCGAACTGGTGTGTGCGATCGGGTCGGCCGGGACCATCGTCGGGTGGGCGGTCGGGTGCGACCTTACCCGGCGGGACCTCCAGTCCGTGGCCAAGGAAAAGGGCCGGCCCTGGGACGCGGCCAAGGGGTTTGACCAGTCCGCGCCTTGCGGGGCCCTGACTCTCGATGCCGCACTGGATCCCGCTGCGCCGATTGCCCTTTCGGTCAATGGAGCGTTGCGTCAGTCCGGCCGGTTGGACGACATGATCTGGAGCCCGAACGAGATCCTCGCCAAGGCGCGGGAGCTATGGGATGTTCGACCCGGTGACCTGATCTTCACCGGCACCCCTGAAGGCGTTGGCCCGCTTCATCCCGGTGATCGGGTCAAGGCGACCATTGAGGGCCTGCAAACCCTTGGCTTTACGGTGCTTCCGCGATGATCCTGCACGGCTACTGGCGTTCGGGTGCCGCCTACCGGACCCGCATCGCCCTCGCCCTGAAGCGCCAGGCCTATGAGCCGCAAGGCGTTGACTTGCGGACCGGTGCCCACAAGTCCGAAGTCTTCGTCGCCCTTAATCCGCAAGGGATGGTGCCCGCACTTGAGTCGGACGGTGCTGTCCTGACCCAAAGTCCGGCCATCCTCGAATGGCTGGAGGAGACCTGTCCAACGCCCGCCCTGTTGCCTGCAGCGCCGGTAGATCGCGCCCATGTTCGCGCAATGGCGGCCCTGATCGGCTGCGACATCCACCCGCTGAACAACCTTCGTGTCGGCAAGGCATTGCGCGAGACGTTCGGTGCCGATCAGCCGGCCATAGACGCGTGGGCCGCCCGCTGGATTCTGCCCGGGTTCGAGGCGCTGGAGGCTCTGGTCGCCCGGCACGGCAAGGGCTGGTGTTTCGGCGACGCTCCCACCCTCGCCGACTGCTATCTGATCCCGCAAATCTATTCGGCGCGCCGGTTCAATGTTCCGCTTGAGGCTTTTCCGCGCCTTCTGGCCATCGATGCCCTCGCTTCGCAGCATCCTGCCTTCATCGCAGCCCACCCGGACGCCCAGCCGGACGCGGACTGAGGAAGAGCGCGGAAGCGCTCCCGTGCCGCCTTGCTCGCGAGAGTCGGCGGTGCATAAGGTGGAAGTCTAGCCTTGGGCGGGCCTGAGGCCCTCGGCCGAGGCGCGCTGGACGACCGGGCGACGCTCACCGCCAGCGGCCCGGATCCGATCAATGCGGGCTTTCTCAGCCTTGAATGCAGCCAGATCGGCACCCGCCAGGATCGTGCCTTCCGTCGTTCGAACACCGGCCGGATTGATCCGCTGGCCGCCTCGCCAGATTTCGTAATGCAGGTGCGGGCCGGTCGATGCGCCGGTTGACCCGACATAGGCTACGGTCTGGCCCTGCCGCACACGCTGTCCTGCGCGAATCCCCGAAGCGTAGCGAGAAAGGTGGCCGTAGCCGGACTCCAACCCGTTGGAATGCCTGATGCGCAGCCAGTTGCCATAGCCACCCCAGCGGCGCGCCTCGACGACGACGCCATCAGCCGGGGCCACGACCGGGGTCCCGCTGCCGGCCGCGAAGTCGATGCCCTGGTGCATCTTGCGATAGCCTGCGATTGGATGTCGGCGGAAGCCGAACGAGGAAGAGACGCGGAAGCCCCGCTCGAGCGGGGTCCGCATGAAGGCCGAGCGCGTGTTCTTGCCGGTTGCGTCAAAATACTGGGCCTCGCGGGCCCCCGCGGGGCGGAACCGGTAGAAGGCAACGCCCTTCAACTCGGCGTACAGCAACCCATCGGTACCGATGGTGCGACCGTTTTCGGTAACGGTGCGGCCAAACACATAGGTGAATTCGTCATTGGCCCGAATATCGCGGTCCAGGTCGAACCGGTGCGAGAACAGACGTCCGGCGGCGCGGGCCACATCGGCCGGGGCACCTTCACGACGGGCTGTACGGGTCAGTGATCCTTCGACCTTGC
This sequence comes from Caulobacteraceae bacterium, assembly GCA_040380105.1. Classification (GTDB taxonomy): domain Bacteria; phylum Pseudomonadota; class Alphaproteobacteria; order Caulobacterales; family Caulobacteraceae; genus Brevundimonas. The sequence goes on from JBEIJS010000054.1 coordinate 7,762, forward strand.
CGGTCAGGACCACGATCTCATGGGAGACCTTTTCCTCGAGGGCCCGAAGGCGCAGAGCGCCGTCGAAACTCCGGGATACGGTCAGTTGGGTCGCCGGACCCGTGCGCATGGTCAGACCGATCAGGCGAGCCTCGCCCCGACCGCCGCGCGGTTGGGAGATTGCGGTCTCGAAACGCTGGCCGGCGCGCATCGAATTGACATCCATGGCGTTCGACAGGGTGGCGGCCACAGCTGAGGCTTCTTCGGGTGCGATACCTGTGCGGCGCACGGCCTGCTCGAAGGTTTCGCCCCGCCGAATCTGGACAGGGATGGCTTCCGGCGTCGTCAATCCCGCTGGCATGCCGGCGGCGGCAAAGGCCTGATCAGCCAGGGCGGCGATCTCAGTCTGGGTGAGGGGTGGAACTTCTTCCGCTTTCGCAGGTTGATAAACGCGACCGGCAAGAAGCGCCACCGAGATCGCGGCCACCGCCGTGAGGGCGTGGGGCGCGATGCGCATCGGCTGGCGACGTGGATCGAACTGAGCCATCGGTCCCCGAAAAACAGCGACGCCCGACGGCGCCAAACTCACTGGTAGCAAGGATCGCGCCGGGTGAAGACCCCGCCGCAGAACAGGCCATATAACCCCTTCGACCCAAGATGGGAAGGCGGTTCGTTACAGTGCGTTAACCGGAGCCGTAGTCGCTGGTAAATCCTCGTTGCCTGCTGAGATCATCCGGAGTTTTCGACAGTTTACCTGCCGTGTTTGCGCAATGATTTGACTCATGGATGCGGCAACCTGTCCCAATCCGAACCAGCCGGCACTATGAGTGGCCGATTGGCCACTAGACTGTGTTTCGGTCGACACGATCGTGCTGCTGAAAGGGAGGATTCCTTTGCTCAACGGCCTTTCCACCGGCGTGTCCATCCCGATATGACCGATCGATGACCATTACGCCTGCTCCTGCCTGCCCTCCTGCGCGGCCTGTACGCGGGCGTGGTCGCCGCGCCGTTCTCCTTGCGGGTGCGGCTGTCGGTGTGCTGTCGATCCTGATCGCCTTGCTCTACCTGAACCGGCGGGAGGCGACGCGGCAGGTCCTGACCAGCTGGCTGGAACAGCAGGGCATCGAAGCCGATGCGCAGATCGAGCGGCTGGAACTGGACGGTCTGGTAGCCAGCATACGCATCGGCGACGCCGCCGACCCCGATGTGATCGTCGAACGGGTCGAGGTCGACTACGCGATCCGCGCGCCATGGTCGAAGGGAGGGCTTGCGCTGACGCCGACGCGCATCCGTCTGGTCCGCCCGGTGGTGCGCGCCAGCCTTCGTAACGGCAAGCTGACCCTCGGTTCACTGGGTCCCCTGGTCGAGCGCTTCACCGGTCGTCCGCCGCGGCCCGACAGTCCCGGTCCGCTGGTCCTCGTCGAGAGCGCCCGCGTCCGGCTCGATACCGACCATGGTGCCGCCAATATCTTCGGTGACGCCCGCATCGATGGCGGCAAGCTCGTGCGGCTGGCCGCCCGGATGCCCGCGACGGCCTTCAAGAGCGGTGACGCAGAGGCAGAGAGGTTGCAGGCCACGGTCGAATTGGCCACCGAGGGCGATCGCCTGGCCGTCCGACTTGCGGCATTGGCCGATCGGGCGCGCCTGCCGGGCTTCCAGGGGGATGGTGCCCGCCTGACCCTCGCCGGCGACCTCCCCTATCCCGATCTCGAGGCCCGGCGGAGTGATGGCCCGGCAAGGTTCGAACTGCGCGTAGCCGCCGCCCGTCTTTTCGGCGGCGAGGTGTCGGCCCGGGATGTCGACGGGCGGATGACGTTCGCCGGCCAGACCACCGGCTGGATCGAGCGCTTCGGCATCGAGGGAGTCAGCACGGGCGAGCTCCGCGCGGCGAGTATCGACGGCCCTTCTGCCGCGGCGAAGACAGTGCGCCTGGGTGTGACTGCGGCCCGGGCCCGGTTAGCATACGATACCACCGGCCTGAGCTGGGGACTGGACGGCGGCACTGCGATCACGGCGGCCCGTGCCGTCGGGGCCGGACTGGACCTTGCCGGACTGAACCTGACCTCAAACCGGCTGATCGCCGGCGGACGGGGATCAGCGGTCGAGGCGGAGGCTCCCATCCTTCTGTCTGCAGGACGGCTGATCCGGGGTGACCTTATCCTGACGGGCGTGCGAGGCGCGATCGATTTCGATATGGCCTCCGATGATGGCCTGCGTGTCACAGCCCGGGGTGCGCTCCGGTCGGGGCGTGCCGCCTGGCCGCTTCTCGGGCAGTCATCCGGGGACGACGTGCCGGAACTCGCCGGCATGAAGGGTGCGCTCTCGGCCTTCGCAGTCGATGTACCTGGGTTCGATGTGAGCGCAGGACGGTCCGGGACGCGCCTGACCCTGACCCGTCCGGCAACGCTGCGGCCATTGAACGGCGGCATACTCACCGTGGGGCCGGCTGACACACCTGTCTTCCTTCAGGTGCCCGGGCAGGCGGGCGGCGGTGCCTTTTCACTTACGGCGACGCGGGGGCGGGGTCTGCCGGAAGCGGCCTTTGTCATCCCGACCTGGCGGCTGACGCCGTCGGGCTTCATCGCCACGCTCGATGGCCGCGCCGCCCTGGATTTTGGCCTTGCCCGACGGATCGTGCTTCAGACCCGCGGCGAGCTGAGGTCTTCCGGCAGCCGCCTCGCCTATTTCGCCGACCGCTGTATTCCCCTGACGGTCGCACAGCTCGAGCTGGATGAAAGCGATGTCGTCGATGTTGCCGGCGACATCTGCCCTGTCGCCCGTCCGCTGGTCAGCGTCGCAGACGGTCTCTGGCGGGCCGACGGCGCGCTACGGCGCCTGGGTGCCTCGGCTCCCTTTCTCTCACTGCGCTTCAGCGAGACCGAGGGCGGCTTCACCGCCAAAGGCGGCTCGGGAGACTTGAGCATGGAGGCTCGTATCGCCCGGGCGACGGTCACCGACGCCACTTCACCCCTTCGCTTTAACCCTCTGACTGCGACCGGCTCCGCGCGTCTGGCTGATGCAGGCTGGACCGGCGACTTCGATCTGGTCCGTGGCGAGACTGTGCTGGGTCATCTGACCCTGGCCCACGATGGCTCCGAAGGTGCGGGGGGGCTGGTGATCGAAGCCCCGCCAATCGCCTTCGTCGAAGGCGGTCTCCAGCCCGCCGATCTCAGCCCATTGGCCGGGTTCATCGGATCGCCCGCCACGGGGTCGGTCGCCTTCGATGGTCGCATCGATTGGCGGGCCGGGACGGCGGCGACAAGCTCAGGCCGTCTGACCATCCCTGGCCTCGACTTCATCAGCCCCGCCGGTCCGGTGAAGGGCCTGCGCGGAACCGTCGACTTCATCAACCTGAGCCCCCTGACCGCGGCTCCGGGGCAACGGCTGTCTGCTGCCGTCCTGGAATCGGCGGTCCCCCTGACCGACATCGAACTGACGTTTGGCCTCGACAGGGCGGCTGTGACCATAGAGGGCGGCGATCTCGCTGTGGCCGGCGGTCGCATAAGCGTCGAGCCGTTCGCCGTCCCCCTGGACCCGAACCAGCCGACTACCGGCGTCATCGTGCTCGAGAACGTCCAGCTGGGTGAGGTCATCACCGGCTCCGGCTTCGGCGACAAGGTCAGTCTCGACGCCGTAGTTTCGGGCCGCCTGCCTTTCACCGCCGACCGGGTGAACGGTATCCGCATCGCCGGCGGCGCGCTTGCGGCGGTCCGGCCCGGCCGCCTGTCCATAGCCCGCGAGGCTCTCAGTGGTCTGGAGGCCGGCGGTGGCGGAGAGTCGGTGCCACCCAATATGGTCCAGGATCTGGCCTACCAGGCCATGGAAAATCTCTCGTTCGACATCCTCTCGGCCGAGGTCAACAGCCTCGACGAGGGCCGTATAGGTGTGTTGTTCCGCATTCGCGGCCGTCACGATCCTCCGGTGCGGCAGGAACTGCGCATACCCCTTTCCGAGTTCATCAGCCGTGAGTTTCTGAACCGGATTCTGCCCTTGCCGTCCGACACCGGGATCGACCTGACCCTGGATACCACCCTCAACCTGAACCAGTTGATTGGCGACCTGATGGAGATGAACCGGGCCCGTGGCGGACAGCCTTCGGTCACGCCGTGATCAGCCAGTTTTCGTTGTTCAGAACCCATTCACGCTCCTGCGCGTTAGATCGCATCAGATTGAAGACCGGAGACCTCCGCCCATGACTCGGCCCAAGACCCGGACGCATGCCCGTCTCGCCCTGCTCGGTCTCATCGCCGCCGTGGGGATCGGGGCCTGCACGCCGACGGTCCGGCTTCAGGTCGATCCGATCACCATCTATGCGAAGCTCGACGCCGATGTTCGCGTACGCCTCGACAAGGAGTTGCAGGACCTCCTGATCGAAAACCCCAACCTGTTCTGACGCGAAAGTTGCCCCAGATGTCTTTCCGCAAATTCTTCGTCGTTGCCGCGGCCATTGCGGCTCTCGGCGTCGCCGCGGGCGCGGCCTTCGCCCAGACCGCCACCCAGAAATCGATGATCGACGCCGCCAAGGTTCAGGGCACGGTCGGTGAACAGGCTGACGGCTATCTGGGCTTTCGCCTGCCGTCGGCCGACACAGCACTGACCGAGGCTGTCCAGGTAACCAACGCAGCCCGTCGCGAAGCCTATGCTCGCAGCGCCCAGGCCGCCGGCGATGGCGCGACGACTGAAACTGCTGCCGCGCGGATGTTCCAGACGCAGCTCCTGCCCCGTATCAGCACCGGCCAGTGGTACCGCAACGCCGATGGTCAGTGGGTCCGGCGCTGACCGCGCGTCGGCTCCTGCTTGCGCTCGTCCTGGTAATCGGTGTCGCCGCCATCGCGACGGCCGCTGTCAGCCTCGGCTGGATTGCCATCGGCGGCGGGCCGCTGGGTTTGCATGGCCTGATTGCCCTGTCGCTCGGCGTGCTGGGTACGGTGGGGCTGACCTGGGCCCTGATGGCGCTCGCTTTCAAGTCCAGCCGCGAAGGCTGGGACGACCGGCCCTCTGATCCCGACAGGCCTTGAGCCGCCGCGCCGCCCGCGCGATAGGTCGCGGATGACAGACGCCCCAAAGCCTTCCGACATCACCTACGCCGGCTATCTGGCACTCGACGATCTCCTCGCCGCCCAGCACCCCTTGTCGGACGAGCATGACGAGATGCTGTTCGTCATCATCCACCAGACCAAGGAGCTGTGGCTCAAACAGATCCTGCACGAGGTGACCCTGGCCCAGGCCCTGGTCCGCAGCGGTGATCTGGTGCCGGCCTATAAATGCCTGGCCCGGGTCAGCCGGATCCAGGCGGTGATGACCATGAGCTGGGACATCCTGGCGACGATGACGCCGGCTGACTACCTGCGCTTCCGCGGCGTGCTGGGCTCATCCTCCGGCTTTCAGAGCGACCAGTTCCGGCGGTTCGAGTTCATGCTCGGGCTCAAGGATGACCGCTTCCTGCGCTTCCATGTCGAACGCCCCGACGCCTATGCGGCGCTGCAGGCCGCGCTGGCGGCGCCCAGCCTCTATGACGACGCCCTCGCCCAGCTCGCGGCCGCCGGCCTGCCGGTGCCGGCCGAGGCCCTGAGCCGCGATGTCAGCCTTCCATATGAGCCGTCGGAGGGCGTCGAGAACGCCTGGCTTGAGGTCTATCGCGACACCGCCCGCTGGTGGCCGCTCTACCAGCTGGCGGAGAAGCTGGTCGACCTGGACGACGCCCTGCTGACCTGGCGGCACAAGCATGTGGTCACGGTCGAGCGGATCATCGGCCGGCGGCGCGGCACCGGGGGAACCGAGGGCGTGGCCTATCTGACCGAGACCCTGCAGCGGCGCTGCTTCCCCGAGCTCTGGTCGCTGCGGACGAAGCTTTAGAGAACAAAGGCCCCGGTCGCAGGACCGGGGCCTTTGTAATTTCAGCGAAAAGAAGCAGTTTATGCTTCGGTTTCGTCGGCCTTCTGGGCGGAGCCGGTTTCCGGGACCACGACGCCCTTGACCGGGCGGATCGTCTGCTTTTCGGCGATCCGGGCCGATTTGCCGCGACGGTCACGCAGGTAATAGAGCTTGGCGCGCCGGACGACGCCGCGACGCTTGACCTCGATGGCGTCGATGTTCGGCGACAGGATCGGGAAGACCCGCTCCACGCCTTCGCCGAAGGAGATCTTCCGCACGGTGAAATTCTCGTTCACGCCGCCGCCGGCGCGGGCGATGCAGACGCCCTCGAAGGCCTGGATGCGTTCGCGCTCGCCTTCCTTGATCTTGACCATGACCCGCAGCGTGTCGCCGGGCTGGAAGTCGGGGATCGCGCGCGTGGCGATCAGGCGGGCTTTTTCTTCGGCTTCGATCGTCTGAAGGATGTTCATTCTATTCTCCTCGGGCTTTTGCGCCCTTTAGCTGTGATTTGGCGGGCTCAGGTCCCGCATGGGCCGTCTTTTCCAGATGCGCCGCCCAGAGGTCTGGCCGGCGTTCCCGGGTCGTCTCTCGCCGCTGTTCCTCGCGCCATGCGGCGACCTTTTTATGGTCTCCGGACAGCAGAACCTCGGGTATCTCCAGCCCCTCGAACGTCCGCGGTCGCGTGTACTGCGGATGCTCCAGAAGGCCGTCCTCGAAGCTCTCCGAACTCAGGCTGTCTGCCTGGCCCAGCACCCCGGGGATCAGTCGTACGCACGCCTCGATCACCACCATGGCCGCCGCCTCGCCACCGGCGAGCACCGCGTCCCCGACGGAGACCTCCTCGAACCCGCGCGCGTCGAGCACGCGCTGGTCCACCCCCTCGAACCGGCCGCAGAGGACGGTAATCCCGTCCGCCTTCGCCCATTCCTTCACGCGCGCCTGGGTCAGGGGCCGACCCCGGGCACTCATGTACAAAAGCGGCCGCCCTGACCCGGATACGCTGTCGAGCGCCTTGGCCACCACGTCCGCTTTCAGCACGGCTCCCGGCCCGCCACCCGCGGGGGTGTCGTCCAGGAAGCCGCGCGTATCTGTGGAAAAGGCCCGAATGTCAACCGTATCAAGGCTCCAGAGCCCGCGTTCACGCCACGCCGTGCCGATCAGCGAGACGCCCAGCGGACCCGGAAAGGCCTCGGGGAACATGGTCAGGACGGTGGCGGTGAAGGGCATGGGGCGGGTGATTGGTGGTTGGTGATTGGTGGTTGGGGCGGGCTGGTGGTCGGCGACCGATCCTCTAGCCCCAACCGTGGCTATCCACCAATCACCAACCACCAATCACCGGCTAGCACACCTGCCCCGCCGCCCAGCCCGACGACCAGGCCCACTGGAAATTATAGCCGCCGAGCCAGCCGGTGATGTCGGCGGCCTCGCCGATGAC
>JBEIJS010000055.1:0-15023 GCA_040380105.1 Caulobacteraceae bacterium
GACCTCCCGACCGTCCGCTTTCCGGCAGGCATCCAGCCTTCGCCGCCCCCCCGCCCATGCCCCCTCCCGACGCGTGCGGGAATGCGCTAGGACGCTTCGCATGAAACGTATCCTCATCGTCGCCGCAGTGCTGTCGCTCGCGGTCATTCCCGCCTCGGTCTCGGCCTGGGGCAATACCGGGCACCGGTTGATCGGTATGGCGGCTGTGCGGGGCCTGCCGGAGGAGCTGCCGGCCTTCCTGCGCACGCCGGCTGCGGCGACCGAGGTCGGGGAGCTGTCGCGCGAGCCGGACCGGACCAAGGGGGGTGGGCAGCCGCATGATCGCGAGCGCGATACGGCCCATTTCGTCGACATGCTGGACGACGGCCGGATCATGGTTGCCGGGGGACCGTCGATCGACGCCCTGCCGCGGCTGAAGTCGGAATATGACGCGGCCCTGGTGGCGGCGGGCAGTGATGTCGATGACGCCGGCTGGCTGCCCTATGCGATCATGGACGGCTATCAGCAGCTGGTGCGCGACTTCGCCACCTGGCGGGTGCTGTACGCCGCCGAGGCGCGCGAGCGTGATCCCGGCAAGCGCGCCTGGTACCGCGAGGATCGGGTCCGGCGCGAGGCCCTGATCCTGCGCGACATGGGCTATCTGGGCCACTATGTCGGCGACGGCTCGCAGCCGCACCACACGACCATCCACTACAACGGCTGGAACCGGGACACGCCCAATCCGCAGGGGTTCACGACCTCGCGCCAGACGCACAGCAGCTTTGAAGGGGCCTTCACCAACCGGGTCGCGCGGCTGGATGCCGTCGAGGCGGCGATGGCGGCGCCGGCGCTGGAGGGGTTTGACCTGCGCGCCCGCGTGCCCGCCTATCTGAGGACGACCCTGGCCGAGGTGACGCCCTTCTATGTGCTGGAGAAGGCCGGGGGCTTCCGCGACAGCGACGCCCGCGGCCGGGCCTTTGCGACGGCGCGGCTGGCGGCCGGGGCGTCGGAGCTGCGCGACCTGTTCATCCTCGCCTGGCGGGACTCGGCCGATGACTCGATCGGCTGGCCGGCGGTCAAGGTCAATGAGGTGGAGGCCGGGACGGCCGACCCCTGGCTGGCCATGTATGGCGAGGACTAAATCCTTTACCCCGCTCATCCCCGCGAAAGCGGGGACCCAGTCCTTTCGCGAGGCAGACCGCTTGGGTTCGTTGGTGGAGGAAGCGCTCGGGCGCCGTTCATCCAAATCACTGGGTCCCCGCTTTCGCGGGGATGAGCGGAAATGAGTATCGAGCCTGCCGAAGCCCTGATGGCCCTGGCCTCGCGGCTGCGCGCGGCGGGGCGGGCGGATGAGGCGGCGCAGGCCTATCGCCGGCTGCTGGCGATCCGGCCGGACCTGCCGGACAGCTGGTTCAACCTGGCCCTGATGGAGCGCCAGTGCGGGCGGTTTGCGGCGGCGCTGGCGGCCTATGACGAGGCCGTGCGGCGCGGGGTCCCGGGGCCGGAGGAGGCCTGGCTGAACCGGGGCGTGATCCATGCCGATGACCTGGGGCGGCCCGATCTGGCGCTGGATGATCTGGAGGCGGCGCTGGCGATCGCGCCGGACTGGCTGCCGGCCCTGCTGAACCTGGGCAATCTGCACGAGGACATGGGGCAGCGCGAGGCGGCGGCGGATGCCTATGGGCGGGCGCTGGCCGTGGCGCCGGGGCATCCGGTGGCGATGGCGCGGGCGGCGGGGCTGGCGCGGCTGACGGGGCCGGACGATCCGGTGATCGCGGCGCTGAGGGCGGCGTTGAGCCGGCCGGGCATGGATGTCGCCGACCGGGCGGAGCTGGGCTTTGCGCTGGGCCGGGCGCTGGATCAGGTCGGGGCGTATGACGAGGCCTTCGCGGCCTACGCCGCCGCCAATGCCGCCAGCCGGGCCATCGACCCCGAGGGCGCGCGCTATGACCGGGCGGGGCATGAGCGGTTCATCGACAGCCTGATCGCGGCCTTTCCGGCCCCGGCGGTGCCGGTTGCGGGGGGCGAGGCGGGCCCGGTCTTCATCTGCGGCCTGTTCCGGTCGGGCTCGACCCTGGTCGAACAGATCATGGCGGGGCACAGCCGGGTCACGGGCGGCGGGGAACTGGGGCTGGTGCCCGGCCTGGCGCGGGCGGTCGCCGGCTATCCGCAGGCGCTGGCCGGGGCGGGGCCGGAGGTGTTCGAGCAACTGAGGGGGCTGTACCTCGGCGGGCTGAAGACGGCGCGGCCAAAGGCCGATGTGGTGACCGACAAACGGCCTGACAATTTCCTGCACATCGGCCTGATCAAGGCGATGTTCCCGGGCGCGCGGATCGTCCACACGGTGCGCGAGCCGCTGGATGTGATCCTGTCCAACTGGTTCCTGCATCTGGACCGGTCGATGGGCCATGCGCTGGACCTCGGGGACCTGGCGCACTGGCACGGGCAGTATCTGCGGCTGATGCGGCACTGGAAGACGCTGTATCCGGACATTCTGGACCTCGACTATGACGCCCTGGTGGTCGAGCCGCGGCCGGCGATCGAGCGGCTGCTGGGTTATTGCGGGCTGGACTGGGAGGAAGCGGTGCTGGACTTCCACAAGGCCGCGGCGCCGGTTCGGACCGCCAGCGTCTGGCAGGTGCGTGAACCGCTGTACCGGCGCTCGTCCGGGCGGTGGCGGAACTATGAGCGGCATCTGGACGGGGTGCGGGCGGCGCTGGGCGATGAACATCTGCCGTGATCTGGTCCGTTTGACGGGGAAGCGGTTCATCACAACGGACACAACGAGGTCACAACGGACACGACGGGACCGGCAAGGCGTCCGGATTCAATGACAGGGTCGTCCGTCACGGGGTTGCGGCTTCGCCGCCTTGAATTGTTTCAGCGAGGGGTTCGGGTCCTTAAACCTCCCGGCACTCGTCGTGTCCGTTGTGAAGCCGTTGTGTCCGTTGTGATGAAACAGCTGTCGCCGGGACAGGCTTCCTCGACCCCTGCCGGGAGACGCGATATGTGCGGGCCATGATCGCCCCCACACCCCCCGTCGTCATCCTCGACAAGTCCCAGATGGCCGAGAACATCGGGGCTGTGGCGCGGGTGATGGCCAATTTCGGGCTGGCGGAGCTGCGGCTGGTGGCGCCGCGCGACGGCTGGCCGCAGGAGCGGGCCTGGGCCACGGCCTCGGGTGCCGACTGGGTACTGGAGGGGATCACGGTGTTCGACAGCGTGGCAGAGGCTGTCGCCGATCTGAACACCGTCTTTGCCACCACCGCCCGGCCGCGCGAGACGCGCCAGCCGGTGCGCACGCCGCGCGAGGCGGCGCGGGTGCTGTACGATGACCGGGCCTCGGGTCTGGGCGTCGGCATCCTGTTCGGGGGCGAGCGGGCGGGGCTGGAGACCTCGGACATCGCCCTGTGCCAGGGCATTGTCACCATCCCCATCGATCCGCGCCACCAGAGCCTGAACCTGGCCCAGGCGGTGGCCATCACCGCCTATGAGTGGCGCACCCTGGTGCTGGACGCCCCGCCGCCGAATTTCCGCGAGGGCGAACCGCCGGCGGAGGGGGCGCTGACGCTCGGGATGTATGAGCATCTGGAGCGGGAGCTGGACGCCGCCGGCTTCTTCCATCCGCCGGAGAAAGTCCGCTCCATGAGCCAGAACCTGCGGGTCATGCTGGGCCGGGCCGCGTTCACGGCGCAGGAGGTGGCGACCTTCCGGGGCGTGATCACGGCCCTGTCGAAGGGCCGGGGGCGGGTGCTGGAGAAGCTGGCGGCCCGGAAGTCCTCCCCCACCGGGGGAGGGGAACCGCGAAGCGGTGGAGGGGACTAACCTCGTCCGCAGGCGCGTGGTCGCCCCCTCCACCATGCTTCGCATGGTCCCCCTCCCCCATCGGGGGAGGATTGTTTAGCCTGCGTTTGAAACCGGAGACTCCCCCCATGAAAACCCGCGCCGCCGTCGCCTTTGAGGCCAAACGTCCGCTGGAGATTGTCGAGGTCGATCTGGAGGGGCCGCGGGCCGGGGAGGTGCTGGTCGAGATCAAGGCGACGGGCATCTGCCACACCGACGCCTATACGCTGGACGGGCTGGACTCGGAGGGGATTTTTCCGAGCATCCTCGGCCATGAGGGTGCCGGCGTGGTGGTCGAGGTCGGGCCGGGGGTGACGAGCGTCGCGGTCGGGGACCATGTCATCCCGCTGTACACGCCCGAGTGCCGGCAATGTAAAAGCTGCCTCAGCCGCAAGACCAATCTGTGCACCGCCATCCGGGGGACGCAGGGCAAGGGGCTGATGCCCGACGGCAGTTCGCGCTTCAGCTACAAGGGGCAGGCGATCGCCCACTATATGGGCTGTTCGACCTTCTCGAATTTCACTGTCCTGCCCGAGATCGCCCTGGCGAAGATCCGCAAGGACGCGCCGTTTGCCAGCGCCTGCTACGTCGGCTGCGGCGTGACGACGGGGGTGGGGGCGGTGGTCAATACGGCCAAGGTCGAGCCGGGGGCGAACTGCGTCGTCTTCGGGCTGGGCGGGATCGGGCTGAACGTCATCCAGGGGCTGAAGATGGTCGGGGCCGACATGATCGTCGGCGTGGACATCAATGACACCAAGGAAGACTGGGGCCGTCGCTTCGGCATGACCCATTTCGTCAATCCGAAGACTGTGTCGGACGTGGTCGCCCATCTGGTCGAGATGACCGGCGGCGGGGCGGACTACACCTTCGACTGCACCGGCAACACCACGGTGATGCGTCAGGCGCTGGAGGCCTGCCATCGGGGCTGGGGCGAGAGCATCGTCATCGGCGTGGCCGAGGCGGGCAAGGAGATCGCGACGCGGCCGTTCCAGCTGGTCACCGGCCGGGTCTGGCGCGGCAGTGCCTTCGGCGGCGCGCGCGGGCGGACGGACACGCCGAAGATCGTCGACTGGTACATGGACGGCAAGATCGAGATCGACCCGATGATCACCCACACCCTGCCGCTGGAGCGGATCAATGAGGCGTTCGACCTGATGCATGCGGGCGAGAGCATCCGGTCCGTGGTGGTGTTCTAGGGGCTTGCGTCGCCGAGATAGTTGTTTAAAAAAACTGTCCTGAAGTCAGGAGAGGCCAGCCATGTTCACCCACATCACCGTCGGCGCGAATGACGTCGAGGCGTCGCGGAACTTCTATGATGCGGCGCTCGGCGCCCTGGGCCATGAGCCGGGGCAGGGGCCTGACGCCAAGGGCCGGTACTGGTGGCGCACCCGCATGGGGGCCTTTGCGGTCGGCAAGCCGATCGACGGCGAGCCCGCCTGCCACGCCAACGGCGGCACCATCGGCTTCGGGGCGAAGTCGGCGGAGATGGTCCAGGCCTTCCATGACGCGGGCGTCGCGGCCGGCGGCACCTCGATCGAGGATCCGCCTGGCGAGCGCGCCGGCGGCCCGTTCGGTACGCTGAACCTGGCCTATCTGCGCGATCCGTCGGGCAACAAGATCTGCGCCCTGTATCGTCCCGGATAGCCGCTGCGCGGCTTCCGGGATGACAAGGAGGGCGCTAGAGGGTCGGGCATGGAAACCCTGAAGACCCACGCCGTCCACGGCGGCACCCTGCGCTATCTGAAGCATGACAGCGCCACTACCGGCACGCCCATGACCCTGTCGGTCTTCGTGCCGGCGGGGGAGGGGCCGTTTCCGGTGCTGATCTGGCTGTCGGGCCTGACCTGCACCGAGGACAATTTCACCACCAAGGCCGGGGCCTATGCAGCGGCGGCGGAGCATGGGGTGATCATCGTCGCGCCCGACACCTCGCCGCGCGGCGAGGGGGTCGCGGACGATCCGGCCTATGATCTCGGGCAGGGGGCGGGCTTCTATGTCGATGCGACCGAAGCGCCGTGGGCGCCGCATTTCCGGATGGAGAGCTATGTCGTCGGGGAGCTGATCGGGCTGGTCGATGCGCAGTTCCCGACGACGAAGGCGCGGGCGATCAGCGGCCATTCGATGGGCGGGCACGGGGCGCTGACCCTGGCGTTGCGGCATCCGCACCTGTTCCGGTCGGTCTCGGCCTTTGCGCCCATCTGTTCGCCGACGCGGTGCCCGTGGGGAGAGAAGGCCTTCACCGCCTATCTCGGCGACGACCGGACCGTGTGGGAAGCGCATGATGCGGCGCGGCTGATCGAGGGCGGTGTGGGTGAGGGCTGTTTCGACGACATCCTGATCGACCAGGGCGATGCCGACCCCTTCCTCGTCGAACAGCTGAAGCCGGAACTGCTGGTCGCGGCGGGCGCGGCGGCGGGGCAGACGATCACCCTGCGGATGCAGCCGGGATACGACCACTCCTATTTCTTCATGGCCAGTTTCATCGCCGACCATGTGGCCTTCCACGCGAAAAGGCTTAAGGCCTGAGCGCATGACTGACGCCGCCCACGCCGAGATGTTCGCCGCCCTGTGCAAGGAGGTCGGCTTCTGCCTGCATCCCAAGGGAGAGAAGCGGGTGCTGGAGGCGCTGCCGAACGGTCTGGATGCGGCGACGCGGGCGGTGTTCGACGCCGAGGGGGTGGATTTCGCCTCGGCCACGGGTGACCTGCGGCGGGCGGTGCGGGATTGTCTGAAGGCCAACTTGCCGCAGGCCTGAGGGGAACGAATTCCGGCCGTCGTGCTTGGGTTCCGTGGCGGGGTCCCCAGATGGGGGTCTCAGAAACCCCGTCGAAGGAGACTCCCCATGGCCTTTGTGCTTCCGCCCCTGCCCTATGCCCATGACGCCCTGGAGCCGGCCATCGACAAGGCGACGATGGAATTCCATCACGGCAAGCACCATCAGGCCTATGTCGACAATCTGAACAAGGCCGTGGACGCCGACAGCGCCCTGCAGGGCCGGTCGCTGGAAGAGCTGTTCGCCACGATCTCCAAGGCCCCCAAGGCGGTGCGCAACAACGGCGGCGGGCACTGGAACCACAGCCTGTTCTGGGAGCTGCTGGCCCCGGTCGGCGAGACCGGCGAACCCTCCGCCGAATTGGCCGCCGCCATCGACCGCGACCTCGGCGGGATGGAGGCGTTCAAGACCGCCTTCAACGCCGCCGGTGCCGGCCAGTTCGGCTCGGGCTGGGCCTGGCTGATCGTGCAGGACGGCAGGCTGAAGGTCACCTCGACGCCCAACCAGGACAATCCGCTGATGGATGTGGCCGAGGACAGGGGGGCCGTGGTTCTGGCCGCCGATGTCTGGGAGCACGCCTATTATCTGGCCTACCAGAACCGCCGGGCCGACTATCTGAAGGCCTTCTGGACGGTGGTGAACTGGAACAGGGCCAATGCGCTGTTCGCGGCGGCGACGGCCTGAAGGCAGGGGTCAGCCTTGACGGATGGACGGCGCGCGGCCATAAGCGCGCCCTTCACGCCGTCGGGCCTGCCCGTCTGCGCGAACCACTACGGACGATGCGTGGACCGCCGTTGAGATCGTCTCTCCAGTTGGGGAGGGACCGGGCCGCATCACGAAGAAGAGTGACACATGTCCAAGCGCCATAGCGCCAAGTACAAACTCGACCGGGTCATGGGTGAAAACCTGTGGGGTCGCGCCAAGTCCCCCGTCAACAAACGCTCGTATGGCCCCGGCCAGCACGGCCAGCGTCGCAAGCAGAAGGTCTCGGACTTCGGCCTGCAGCTGAAGGCCAAGCAGAAGCTGAAGGGCTACTACGGCAACATCACCGAAAAGCAGTTCGCCGCGACCTATGAGGAAGCCTCGCGTCGCAAGGGCAACAGCTCGGAGAACCTGATCGGCCTGCTGGAGTCGCGCCTCGACGCCCTGGTCTATCGCGCCAAATTCACCCCGACCGTCTGGTCCGCCCGTCAGTTCGTCAGCCACGGCCACGTGACCGTGAACGGCAAGAAGGTCGACATCGCGTCGTACCGTCTGAAGGTCGGCGATGTCGTCGAGGTCAAGGAAAAGTCCCGCAACATGGCGCTGGTGCTCGAAGCCCAGCAGTCGTCGGAGCGCGACATCCCCGATTATATCGAAATCGGTGACCGCGGCTTCTCGGTCCGCTTCGTCCGCGTGCCGGAACTGGCTGACGTGCCGTTCCCGGTGAAGATGGAGCCGAACCTGGTCGTGGAATACTACTCGTCCTAACTGAGGGCGCTAACGCTCGCGACGCGGTCGCTCGCTGCTTGAGCGCGTGAGGCGCAACGGCAGCCCGCGTCGGGTCGAGAAGGCGGAGCCTTCTGACTGCGGGCCAGAGAAGAAGAAAGGCCCCGGAGAGATCCGGGGCCTTTTTGCTTTGTGGGCTTTCTTACCAAAGCTTCACTTGGCCGCGCGGGTAAAGGTCGCTTTGCATGGTCCCGGAACCTTGATGGAGGCAGGGATGGATCGCAGGGTATTTCTCGGGACGGTGGGGGCGGCGGCCGTGCTGCCGGCGGCGGGATGGGCGCAGGACGCAGTGCCCGGCTGGGTCAGGCTGCCGACCGAACCCTATCGCGGCAAACAGGACGACATCAGTTTCGTCGACGCCCTGACCGGCTGGTACGGCAACGGGGCCGGCAAGCTGTTCAGGACTACCGACGGTGGCCAGACCTGGGTCCAGCAGATGGACCGGCCCGGCACCTTTGTGCGGGCGCTCGGCTTCATCGATGAGAAGCGGGGCTTCCTGGGCAATATCGGGCCGGACTATTTCCCCAATGTCTCGGACGCGACGCCGCTGTATCGCACGCGCGACGGGGGCGAGAGCTGGGAGCCGGTCGTGATCGACGGCCCGCCGGTCAAGGGCATCTGCGCCATCGACATCCTGAAGACGCCCTTCATCAATGCGGGTGTGCTGGATCACCGGGTGACGGTGCGGGCGGGCGGCCGGGTCGGAACGCCGGCGGCCCTGGCCACGTCGCGCGACGGCGGCGAGACCTGGACCTCGGAAGATATGACGGCCCACACCGCCATGATCCTGGACATTCATTTCGTCAGCGAACGGGTGGGCTTCATCGCCGGGGCCTCGGACGGCGATGTCCAGGTGTCGAAGGCGGTCATCCTGCGCACGGACGACGGCGGACGCAGCTGGACCCGGGTCTATGAGGGCAGCCGTCCGTGGGAGCTGACCTGGAAGATGGCCTGGCCCTCCGCGAATGTCGGCTATGTCACGGTGCAGAGCTATAATCCCGATCCGACGGCGTCGCAGCGGTTCGTGGCGAGGACTACCGACGGCGGCCTGACCTGGAGCGAGCTGCCGCTCATCGACAATGCCGCGGTGCGCGAGTTCGGCATCGGCTTCGTCAGCGAGACCCGCGGCTGGGTCGGGGCCGTGCCGGGCGGCTATGAGACCACCGACGGCGGGGCGAGCTGGACTCCGGTCCAGATGGGCAATGCGGTCAACAAGGTGCGGATCGTGCCGCTGCCGGGCGGCGGCCATGCGGTGTTCGCCATCGGGGTCGAACTGCACCGGCTTGATCTGCCGGCCTGAGGCGGTCGGGAGTCCCTGCGGACTCTTCCCCCGCCCGCCGAACGGATTTCAGACCGCCCAGCCGGCCGGGTCGTCGAGATCGATGGTGCTGTTCTGGCTGTGGATGATCGACACGGTCGTGCCGGGATGGCCGTCGGCGACCTGGACGCGCGCGTGCAGCTGATTGGCGAGAGCCCGGACGATGCTGGTTCCCAGGCCGGGCGTCGCGCTTTCCGCGTCGGTCGGCATGCCCACGCCGTCATCGCCAACGGACAGCGTCCAGTTGGGGCCGTGGCGGTTGTAGCTGACGATGATCCGCCCCTTTCGCCCGCCCGGGTAGGCGTGTTTCAGCGAATTGATCACCAGCTCGGTCACGATCAGGCCAAGGCTGATCGAGATGTCAGCGTCGACGACGCTGTCATCGCAGTTCACATGCAGCGACAGCTGGCGGTGATCGCGGATCATGGAGGCTCCGACGCTGACGCACAGCTGGTCGAAATAGGGTTTGAGCGCGACCTCGCCCAGGCGGGAGGCGGCCAGCTGCTGTTGCAGGGCGGCGACGGACATGACCCGGCTGTGGGTGTCCTGAAGATGGCCGCGGGTCTCTTCGGACCGGGATTGGCGAGCGCTTTGCAGGATGACGCTGGCGATGATCTGCAGGCTGTTGGCGACACGGTGCTGAACCTCCTGAAGCAGGATGGCCTTTTCGCGCAGCAGGTCGTCCTTGAGCTTTTCACTGGCCCGGGCGTCGGTCACATCCGATACGCCCAGCAGCAGCCGAAGGTCGGCACCGTCGCCCCAGGCGAGCAGGTGGGCATTCATGAGCAGGGAGCGGACGCCGCCGAGACGCTCGCTCTTCAGATCCATTTCATAGGCGTCGACGTCGGCTGCGCCGGACAGGGTGGCGGTCAGCAGGGAGCGGAGCCGGGGCCGGTTCCACTCGCCGTCGCCGAGGCTGAGGAAGTGCTCGCCCAAAGCACCCGCGGGATTGATCTGGAAGGCAGCGAAGAAGGAGGCGCTCGCCGCAATGACCTTCAGGTCGCCGTCCAGCAGCACCAGGGGCGCGGTCGAGGATCCGACCACGGCCAGGGCCAGGCTGAGTGGGCCGTCGGGGTGGAGTGGGGTGGGGGCAGCCAGGGCCGGCCCTCCAGACAGTTACCGGAGACTCGCGAAGCGAAAGTCATACCCGTCTCAAATTGTCGGCAAAACTGACCCGACGCGATCCTCGATCGAACGTCACGGTAAGGGACCCTAGGCCCATTACGTTGCGCAGGCGCAAAGATTTACTTTCGACCGTCTGCATTCCGGCATGGAACCAAAATCGCCATACCGCAGTTGGGCGAATGATGTTTACGGTCGAACAGTGCCTGGCCAAGGCGGTGGAACTGGAACAGCGGATGGGCGAAGGCCTTCCGCCTGACGTCCGCGACGACTACGGCCGAATGGCCCTGCAATGGCGGCGTCTGGCTGAGCGGGCCCTCATTCAGGACCGGAGGATGACCGGGACGGGCTGACCGGTTCCGGGCGGAATCCGCCCCGCTGATCAGCGCCGTTCGAAGGTCGGCAGCATGTCGGCCGGGATCCGGTGCGGCCGCATGGTGGTGGAATCCACCAGAACCCATTCGGTGATGCCCTGGGCGCAGACCCGGCCTTCGCTGTCCTCGATCCGGACATAGCGGTTGAAGCGCGGGCCGTGCGGGTCGCCGACCCAGGTGCGGGCCACCACGCCGGTGGAGTCCGGCATCAGGGGACGGAAATAGTCGATCTCGTGCCGGGTCCCGACCCAGGACCAGCGACCGCGGGTCGCCTCATCGAAACGGGCGTTCCAGTGGGCTGTGCCGGCGTCCTGCAGCCAGCCGACATAGACGACATTGTTGACGTGGCCGTTCTCGTCGATGTGTTCCGGGCGAACCTCGAGCGGGACGACGAAGATCTCGCGGTCGGCGCGGGGTTCGAGGACCGCGCGTGCCATCAGGCCTCGGCTTGCTCGCCGAGGGGCACGCCCTTTTCGGCCATCAGCGCCTGCAGCTCGCCGGCGTTGAACATCTCGCGCACGATGTCAGAACCGCCGACGAATTCACCCTTCACATAGAGCTGGGGGATGGTCGGCCAGTCGCTGAAGGTCTTGATGCCGTCCCGGAGGCCCTCGTCCTGAAGCACATCGACGCCGACGAAATCCGCACCGACATGGTCGAGGATCTGCACAGCCAGCGAGGAGAAGCCGCAACGCGGCGCGTCGGGCGAGCCCTTCATGAACAGGACCACCGCATGGTCCTTGAGGGTGTCGGCGATGAAGGCGTGGATGGGGTCGGGTTCGACTTGATCGGTCACGGACACTGGCCTTTCGGTGAAGGGCGTCAGGTATGGACCGCAGGCTTGCCGGTCAAGGGCGTCAGGCGGCCCTGGCACCCGCGACCCGGGCCATTTCGATCTGGGCGGACAGACCCGAGGGCATGTCACGGTCCGGCACCATCGACAGGGTATTGAGCCGTTCGATATCGCTGGCCTCGATCATGACGCTGGACACCGAGGGGTCGTTCAGGGCGTAGGCCAGGCAGATGGCCTCGGCTGACCAGTTGCGGGTTTGGTACAGGAAGGCGAAATTGCCGGCATGGGCGAGATCACCATCCTCCGGTTTCGGCTTGCCCCCGAAGCCGAAGAAGCCCGTTTTCCGGACATTGGCGGACACAGTCTTTTTTGCCGTGTTCAGGCTGTCGGGGAAATATCCATAGGCGAAGATGGCCATGTCACCCTCGCGCGCGGCGCGCAGGCGCGCGCGCACCTGCCAGCTGGCGTTTACGTGCAACGGCGAGGCCAGGACGTCGAAGGCACCGGTGGAGACATAGGCGTCCATCACCGCGCTGTCGCCCGATATACCCAGCAGGCGCACCTGTTCGGTGGCGCGCAGGGCCTTGAGAGCGTTCAGCGTGGACTGCGGAAGCTCATGATCGGCGGGCTCATCGAGCAGGGCCAGGTCGAAATAACCCAGGCCGGAGATGCTCAGGGTCTTGTCGATCGCCGCGGTGATGCCCTGGGCCGAGAAGTCGCGGTCCGTACCGCGGCGGCCGTCGCCGGCACCGAGGGTCAGGGACACCCGCACCAGCTTGCGGTCGACATGCTTCAGTGCCTGGCCAAGGACCTCGGCCAGCACCGGGTCGGCGTTCTCGAGGCGGTAGGAGTTGATGCCGGCTTCGAGGGCCGAATAGATCAGCTCGCGACCGGCGTCAGGCCCGGCGGTGATGTCGCGGATCCCGAAACTGAGGGTCAGGCAGGACACGGCCTGTCCGGTCAGGCCGAAGGGACGGTAGCGCATGGGGTCAATCTCCCTGCTGGGTCGAGACGGGCGGGGCTGAGGTCTCAAGCGCCAGCGCATGCAGTTCGCCACCCATCTTGCCCTTCAGGGCGGCATAGACGAGCTGATGCTGGCGCACCCGGGGCAGACCCGCGAAGGTCGTGGCCACGATCCGCGCGCGATAATGATCGCCGTCGCCGGCCAGATCGTCGATGACGATCTCGGCATCGGGAAAGGCTTCGGTCAGATGGCCGCGAAGCGTTTCGACGGACATGGGCATGGACGGCGCGGTCTCCGGATTCGCCCTCCAGGATGACGCATAAAACTTAATGGGTGGCTACGGCCCTTCACGCCCGGGCCGCTCCAGCAGCACGACAGGTGAGCCCTTGTAGGGGGTTTCGGCATAGGGGCAGTAGCCGACCCGCGCCGCCAGGGTGTGGGACGGAGCATTATCGGGGGAGATCATGCAGACGGTGCGCGGGGCCTTCAGGGTGTCGTCGCACCAGGTCAGGGCCGCGGACACGGCCTCGAGGGCCAGACCCTTGCCCTGGAAACGCGGGGCCACGCCCCAGCCCAGTTCCGGGGCATCGAAGGCGGGGGTCATGATGCGCCGATAGTCGAGCACCCCGACGCTGCCGACATAGTCGCCGGTCGTCGTCTCGCGGATCGACCAGTTGCCGTGGCCCTTGACCTGCCAGTGCCCGACGTCGCGCAGCAGGCGGAACCAGACGTCCTCGGATGTGAGGGGCGCAGGAAAGATGGCGGTGGCGAAGACCGGGTCGCCCCAAAGGGCGATGAGGTCGTCGAGGTCGCTCACCTGGACCGGCGTCAGGGTCAGACGGTCGGTGCGGAGTATGGTCATGCGAACAGGGCTCCCGCGCGCTCGATCCGGGTCTGGCCGGTGGTGTCGGTGACAGCATAGGTGAAGCCGGGCTGGAGGGCGAAGGCGCCGGCCCGGCCCTGTTTGTCGAGCGCCAGCAGGGCGACCTGGGATCCCGCGACCCTTGTGCCCCGCAGCCGGGCCAGACGTTCGATCACGCTGCGGCAGGCGGCGACGGGGTCGAGGCCGTGGCGCATGGCCTCGACCACGGCATGGGCCCCGGCGACGCGGACGACGTCTTCGCCCACACCGGTGGCGGTGGCCCCGCCGACCTCGTCATCGACATAGAGGCCGGCGCCGATGATCGGGCTGTCGCCGACCCGGCCGCGCATCTTGAAGGCCATGCCCGAGGTGGTGCAGGCCCCGGCCATGCGCTGGTCGGCCCCGATGGCCAGCAGGCCGATGGTGTCGTGATTGCCCGGTCCGCCGGGCATGGTGCGCCAGTCTGTATTCTCGCTGTTGATGCGCGGGGCGTAGTCGGCCGTCTTCAGCCACTCCCGCCAGGCCGCCTCGGCGCGGGGGGTGAGCAGGTTCTGTGGCTGGAAACCCTGCTCGACCGCGAAGGTGCGCGCGCCCTCACCGACCAGCATGGTGTGGGGCGTCCGCTCCATCACCCGGCGGGCGACCGAGACGGCGTGGACGATGTCTTCCAGCGCGCAGACGGCGCCGATGTCCCCGGCCCAGGTCATGACACAGGCGTCCAGCGTCACCCGGCCGTCGCGGTCGGGCAGGCCGCCGTAGCCGACCGAGGCATTGTTCTCGTCGGCCTCGGCCACACGCCCGCCGGCCTCGACCATGTCCAGGGCCGAGCCGCCGTTGGCCCGCGCCGCGATCCCGGCGGCATTGGCGGCGGCGCCGAAATCCCAGGTCGAGACCATGACGGCGGGGGCGGTGGGCTGAGCGGTCGCGGAGCCTGCCAGGGCCATGGCGGGCGTGCTGAGGATCGCCCGGCGCGTTGCGGTCATGGCCTGACTCTTCTCTTCCGCTCATCCCCGCGAACGCGGGGACCCAGTCCTGTCCAGTGGGACGCCGGTGTTTCAGGACAAGCGATACCGCACCGCTCCGGCCGTCGCATCACCCAAAGCACTGGGTCCCCGCGTTCGCGGGGATGAGCGGATCAATCCGTGCGCTCACATCAGCCCCAGTTGCTTGAAACTGGCCACGCCGTCGCGGCCGACGATCAGGTGGTCGTGGACGTCGATACCGAGGGCGCGGGCGGCCTCGATGATCTGGCGGGTCATCTCGATGTCGGGCCGCGAGGGGGTCGGGTCACCGGACGGGTGGTTGTGGACGATTATCATAGACCTGGTCGACAGCTCCAGCGCCCGGCGCACCACCTCGCGCGGATAGACCGGGGCGTGGTCGCCCGTGCCGCGATTCTGGATTTCGACGAGGATCAGCTGGTTGCGGTTGTCGAGATAGAGGACGCGGAACTGCTCGCGCGCCTCATGCTGGAGCGACAGACGGACATAGGCGACCAGGGCGGTCC
>JBEIJS010000056.1:0-14767 GCA_040380105.1 Caulobacteraceae bacterium
CGCCGACAATCTCGGCGACAGTGCGGTCTATGGCGGTCATCTGTCCGGCCGCGGCCCGCGCTACTGCCCTTCGATCGAGGACAAGGTGGTCCGGTTTTCGGACAAGGCCTCGCACCAGATCTTTCTTGAGCCCGAAGGCCTGGACGATCCGACCATCTATCCCAACGGCATCTCGACCTCTGTTTCGGATACGACCCAGTTTGCCTTCCTGCGCACCATTCCGGGGCTGGAGTCGGTCGAGGTTTTCCGTTTCGGCTACGCCATTGAATATGACTATGTCGACCCGCGCGCCCTGACCCCGGGGCTGGAGGTCAAGCGCTTGCCCGGCCTCTATCTGGCCGGCCAGATCAACGGCACCACGGGCTATGAGGAGGCCGGCGCGCAGGGTTTGCTGGCGGGCCTGAACGCCGCCCGCGCTGCCGCAGGCTCTGATCCGATCATCTTCGGACGCGACCAGGCCTATATAGGTGTCATGGTCGACGATCTGGTGACGCGCGGGGTGACCGAGCCCTACCGGATGTTTACCAGCCGGGCTGAGTACCGTTTGACCCTACGGGCCGACAATGCCGATCAGCGGCTAACCCCGCTCGCGATCAACAGTGGTCTCGTGTCCAGCGATCGGGCCCGGGCTTTTGCAGCCAAGGCCGTTCAGCTGGCGGAGGCCTCGGCTGTTTCACGTGAAACGGTGTTTACACCCAAGGAGGCGGCAGCGCTTGGGATCCACGTCAATGCCGACGGCCAGCGCCGTTCCATCCGCGATCTTCTGGCCTTCCCGGGCGTGACCCTGTCCACTTTCGCATCCATACGGCCCGAGATTGTCGGATGGTCCGCCCAGGTGCGAGAGCAGGTTGAAATCGATGCCGGCTATGCTGGCTATCTTGACCGTCAGGCCTCGGATGCAGCGGCGCTTCGGCATGAAGAGTCGCTGGCCCTGCCTGTCGACCTCGACTACGCCGCTGTCGGCAGCCTCTCGAACGAGGTGCGCGAGAAGCTCACCCTTGTGCAGCCGCGGACGCTCGGTCAGGCGGGACGCATAGAGGGCATGACACCCGGGGCCCTGACGGCCCTGCTTTCGTATGTGAAGAAGGCGAAGGTGTCGGCGTGAGCACGCTCGATGCGGCCGCCTTTCAGGCCCTTCGCGGCGCCACGCCGGCCCAGATGGCCGATCTCGAAGCAATGATCGAGCGACTGACCGCGGCCAATGCGGTTATGAACCTGATCGGCCCCGACACCCTTCCGGATGTGTGGAACCGGCATATTCTCGACTCCGCCCAACTGCTCGAACTGGTGCCCGGTGCTTCAACCTGGGCAGATCTGGGTGCCGGTGCCGGCTTCCCCGGCCTGGTGCTGGCTATCCTGCTCAAGGACCGCGCCGACAGTCATGTCTGGCTGGTCGACAGCCTCGGCAAGCGCTGCCGGTTCTTGCAGGAGGTTGTCGACGCCCTCTCGCTTCGTGCCACTGTCGTCCATGGCCGGGCCGAGGATCAGCGTCTGAAGGTCGAGGTTGTCACTGCTCGCGCCCTGGCTCCGATGGACCGGCTCCTGGGCTATGCACAGCCTTATCTACAGCGTGGTGCACAGGGCCTGTTTCTCAAGGGGGAAAGGGCCGAGGCTGAGTTGATCGAAGCCCGCAAGGTCTGGCAGTTCGATAGCCTGCTTTCTGTCTCGCGCAGCGATCCGCGCGGCCGTATCGTTTCCGTCCGGAGTCTCCGTCGTGTCCAAAGCCGGTAAGACCTCCCAGGCGCGTACGCGAGTCCTTGCGGTCTCCAATCAGAAGGGCGGGGTGGGCAAGACCACCACGGCGATCAACCTCGGCACGGCCCTGGCGGCGATCGGTGAAAAGGTTCTGATCGTTGACATGGACCCCCAGGGGAATGCCTCCACGGGCCTGGGTGTTCCACGTGAGACGCGCCGGGTCACTATCTACGACGTCATTGTGGACGGGCGTTCGGTCGATGATTCTGCTGTTCCGACGACGGTGCCGGGCCTCGATATCGTGCCCGCCGACGCGGATATGTCGGGTGTCGAGATCGAGCTCAGTCAGGCCGATCGTCGCTCTTTCCGACTCCGTGACGCCCTGCAGGGTCAGGGAGCGGAGGGCCAGACCCGGTATGACTATGTCCTGATTGATTGCCCGCCGTCGCTCAATCTGTTGACCTTGAACGCGATGGCTGCCGCTGATGCGGTCCTTGTGCCGCTGCAGTGCGAGTTTTTCGCTCTCGAGGGCCTGACCCAACTCATGAAGACCATCGAGATGGTCCGGCAAAGCCTGAATCCAACTCTGGAGATCCAGGGCCTGGTCCTGACCATGTACGACCGCCGCAGCACCCTTTCGGGACAGGTCGCGGCGGATGTGCGCAGCCATTTCGGGGACAAGGTCTATGACGCCGTTATCCCGCGGAACGTCCGGGTTGCCGAGGCTCCGTCGTTTGGCAAGCCCGCCCTGATCTATGATCTGAAATGCGCAGGCAGCCAGGCCTATCTGCGCCTGGCCCGCGAGGTCGTCGCCCGCGAGAAATCCCGTCGGCTCCAGGCCGCATGACCATGAATAAAAGAACGGAATCAGTCAGGTGAGTGAACGTCAGCGCGGGTCACAGAATCGCGGTTTGGGTCGAGGCCTCTCCGCACTTCTCGGAGAACAGGTGGCCGAGAGCGCGGCGGTCGATGGGGCGTCCGCGCCCGCCGGCGTCCAGATGGCCCCGATAGAAAGCCTCAGGCCCAACCCTGATCAGCCGCGGAAGATCTTCGACCGCGACGACCTGGAGGAGCTGGCCGCCTCGATCCGGGACAAGGGGGTGCTTCAGCCCATTCTCGTCCGGTCTCATCCGAAGGAGGGTGGCGTCTGGCAGATCATCGCCGGCGAGCGCCGCTGGCGCGCGGCCCAGCTGGCCCGCCTGACCGAGGCCCCGATCATCGTCAAGGAGATGGACGATGTCGCCGTGTTCGAGGTCGCCATCATTGAGAATGTCCAGCGGGCGGATCTCAATCCGCTCGAGGAAGCCGATGCCTACCGGACGCTGATGGAACGGTTCGGCCGGACCCAGGATGCGGTCGCCGGCGTGGTCGGAAAGAGTCGCAGTCATGTGGCCAACATCCTGCGCCTGCTGCAACTGCCCGAAGGGGTGCTGCAGCATGTCCGCACGGGCAAGCTGAGCGCCGGACACGCCCGCGCCCTGATCACGGCGCCGGACCCCGTCGCCCTGGCCGACCAGATTGTATCGGAGGGACTGAACGTCCGTCAGGCCGAGGCTCTCGCCCGCCGGGCCGCAGAAGGGCCAAGGGGCCGCAAGCCCGGAAACGCTTCCGGGGGCAGCGAAGGTTCGGCTGACGTCGCCGCGCTGGAACAGGACCTGGCAGACGCTCTCGGCCTCCGGGTTCAGCTGGCCGACCGGGGAGGCAAGGGCGAGTTGACCATTACCTACGGCAACCTCGAACAGCTGGACGACCTGTGCCGCCGATTGATGCGCGGCTGAGCCCGGCCTGTGCTAGGCTGGGGCGATGACCGACCAGCCTTCCAATCCGACCGCCGAAGCCATGAAGCGCGCCCTCGCTGCGAAGAAGGCGGGAAGTGGCCGCGCCCACAGCGGCCTTCCTGCCTCGGCGCGCGCTGAGGAAAAGGCTCAGCAGGCCCGCAGCGCAGCCCTCGCAAAGCCGGCTTTCCGCAAGGCGTCCAAGCGGGGCTGACCTGTCTGGACTGAAATCGATTGGAACAGGAACGCGTCAGGTCCCGGGTTTGGGACAGGACGAATGCCGGAGCCTGATGGCCGGCATTGGCGGTACTCTCCCGGCGGGATCAGGCTCTAGAGCCCCAGCCGCCTGGCCCGGGCTGAAATCTCCAGCAGCAGACGTTCGGCGAGCAGTTGGTCGGGTGAGCCCGTCGTCTTGGTCGCTACATCGGCCGCATTCACACTGTCCAGTACCCGGTCGAGGTCATCCAGCCTCCAGCTGCGGGCCTGACGCAGCATTTCGGCCTCCTGTTTCCAGAACACACCGGCTGCCTTGGCAGCCTCCTTGGCACCTGCGCCATTGGCCTGAAGGAGATGGATCCGACGCAGCTTGCCCAGGTGAACGGACGCCTGTCTCACTGCCATGACAGGCGACTCACCCTCGGCGAGGGCGCGGCGCAGGCCGGACTGGGCGGGCACGGGCCGGCCGCCGAAGGCCTGAAGCGCCGCATCCTGCAAGGAGGCGTCGGCCTCCACACCGAGATGACGCTCCAGCTCTTCCAGATCCATGGTCTTGCCTGATCCGGGACCGATATAGAGCGCCAGCCGCTCGATTTCCTGCCGCATCAGGCCGCGCTCACGGGGCAGGCGGCTGACGAAACAGTCGAGTGCGTCTCCGGTCAGTCCGACCTTGTCGGCGGCGAGGGCCTCACGCGTCATCCGGGCGACGTCGCCGGTCTCGTCCTCATAGCAGGCGATGCCCACGGCCCCTTCGGCCGCTTCGGCAGCCTTGCGCAGGGCCGAGTCCCGGCCCAGCGGCCCCGCCTCGATGACCAGCATGGCATCGGGATTGTAGCCGCCCTCGGCATGGACCTTGAGAGCGGTCGCCAGGGCCTTGTCGACCGCGACCTTCTCTGACCCCAGCCGGACCCGGACGAGACGTCGGCCACCGATCATGGAAAGGGCGGTCAGAGCCTCTTCAAGCCGGGCCCCGTCACCGTCTATGTCGCTGTCTGTCAGCAGGGTGACGTTGAAGGGGTCGTTGAGATCCGGTGTGATGGCCCTGCACAGGATTTCAGCCCGCTCACCCACGCCGGACCGGTCCTTGCCGTGGATCACGGCCGCCCTGACACCCCGATCCGGTGACTTCAGGAAGCGATCGACCTCCGGGCGCTTCGCCAGAATCATCAACGCCCCGCTTGCGTGAGAAGGCGCCGGCGCAGCCATGGTGAGGGGGTTGGCGTCACTGGACGGACAGGGCTCGCACAAGGTCGAGCCGGATCAACCGGGCCAGCTCGTCGGCGGCCCTTTCTTCCCCGTCCTGCTGGGCGGCGATGGCCGCGAATGGCTGGTCGGCCGAGGCATAGGTGATGGTGACGGTCTGGACGCCGGAGGCGGCCGGGCCTCCCCCGGTCGGGGTCAGGGTCCAGGCTCCGCGCACGGTGAGCTCGTAGCGGGTCGCCGTGTCGTCGATACGTCGACCCAGCGGACGCCGCGACTGCTCCAGCACGGTCTCGAGGCGCCAGAGGGGCGCCTGTGCGCTATCACGGCCGAGCACGTCCTCAAGCTGCTCGCGCACGCGATAGCCGAGCCGGTCATCCTGGGTCGTTACGGCGATGCGCGCGAGGGAGGCGCCCACTCCGGTCTCGCCGTAAAGAGGTGTAAACCCGCACCCCGAGAGTCCCACCACCGCGACAGCCGCCAGAATGAGGGCCCGCATCAGCCGACCACCAGATTCACGATGCGATCCTTGACCACCACGATCTTCCTCACCGTCTGACCCTCCAGCCGCGCCTGGACATCGGCGTCCGCCATGACAAGGGCCTCGACCTCCGCCGGCTCCAGTCCGCGGGCGACCCGGATTTCTCCGCGCCGCTTTCCGTTGACCTGGATGGGCAGGGTCACCTCATCGTCGGTTGCCAATGCCGGATCGAAGGCCGGCCATGGCGCATCCAGCACCATCCCCTCTTCACCGATCCGCGTCCAGCATTCCTCAGCCAGGTGGGGCGTGAAGGGGGCGACCAGCCGGATCAGGGCCGACAGGGCCTCACGTCGCGCGACACTCCCCGCCGCCCCATGATCCCGGACCACGGCCACGAAGGCATAGAGTTTGGCAATGGCCGAGTTGAAGCGGAAACCGCTGACGCCTTCCGAGACGGCCTTGATGGCCTTGTGGGTTTCGCGGATCAGGGCGGCGTCGGATTCATGAGGGGGTGCGTCAGGGTCGAAACTGTCGACCTCGGTCCAGACGCGCTGAACGAAGCGGGACGCGCCCTCGACGCCTCCGGGCGTCCATTGCACGTCACGCTCCGGCGGGCTGTCTGACAGGACGAACAGCCGGCCGGCATCCACACCATAGGTGTCGACGATTTCCTGCGGGGCGACGACGTTCTTCTTCGACTTGGACATCTTCTCGATGTCGCCGATCGTCAGCATCTCTCCCGTGGACAGTTGCCGTGCCGCGCGTTTGCCGGCGTCATTGGTGAGCTCGACATCCGTGGGCTCGACCCAGCCGCCGTTGGCCCGGCGGTAGGTCTCGTGGACCACCATCCCCTGGGTGAACAGGCCGGCGAAGGGCTCACGCACCGACATCAGCCCGGCGTCCGAAAGCGCCCGGCTGATGAAACGGGCATAAAGCAGATGCAGGACCGCGTGCTCGACCCCGCCGATATACTGGTCGACCGGCAGCCATTTGTCGGCAGCAGCGCGGGAAATCGGCTCGGCTGCCGTGGGATCGGTGAACCGGGCGAAATACCAGCTGGAATCGACGAAGGTGTCGAGTGTGTCGGTCTCACGCACCGCCTTTCCGCCGCAGGACGGGCAGGCGACATGTTTCCAGGTCGGGTGGCGATCCAGCGGATTGCCGGGTGTGTCGAAGGTCACATCCTTCGGCAGCTCGACGGGCAGCTGATCGGCCGGAACGCCCACGGGGCCGCATTTCTCGCAGTGTATCACGGGGATGGGACATCCCCAGTAGCGCTGGCGGCTCACGCCCCAGTCGCGCAGCCGGTAGATGGTCGCGCCTCGGCCCGCCTTGACGGCCTCGATCCGCCGGATGGCCTCGGCCTTGGCCGCTTCGATCTCCAGCCCGTTCAGGAAGTCCGAGTTGAACAGGCGGCCGGGGCCGACATAGGCCTCGGTGTCGACATCGAAATCATCCCCGGCACCCTCTGGTCTCACGACCGGGACGACAGGCAGTCCATATTTCCGGGCGAAGTCGAGATCGCGCTGGTCATGGGCCGGGCAGCCGAAGATCGCGCCCGTGCCGTATTCCGACAGGATGAAATTGGCGATCCAGACGGGCACTTCACGGCCGTCGAACGGATGGAGGACCCTCAGCCCTGTGTCGAAGCCGATCTTCTCTGCCTGCTCGATTTCGGCCTGGGTCGATCCGCCCTTGCGGCATTCCGCGACAAAGGCGGCGGCGGCCGGATCGGTTTGGGAAAGGGCACGGGCGATCGGGTGGTCGGCCGCAATCCCCATGAAACTGGCGCCGAACAGGGTGTCGGGCCGGGTGGTGTAGATCTCCAGCCCCTCGGGTGCGGCGGCGGGGGTATCGCCGGCCCATGCCCAGGTCATCTGCAGACCCTTAGAGCGGCCGATCCAGTTCTCCTGCATCAACCGGACCTTGTCGGGCCAGCGGCCTTCCAGCTCCTGCAAGCCTTCGATCAGGTCGTCGGCATAGTCGGTGATGCGCAGGAACCACTGGTTCAGCTTTCGCTTCTCGACCACGGCACCCGAGCGCCAGCCCCGACCGTCGACGACCTGTTCATTGGCCAGAACCGTATTGTCGACCGGATCCCAGTTGACGACCGAGTCCTTGCGATAGACCAGCCCCTGCTTGAGCAGTTCGAGGAACCAGGCCTGCTGTTTGCCGTAATAGGCCGGGTCGCAGGTGGCGAACTCCCGGCTCCAGTCAAGGGACAGGCCCAGCAGCTTCAGCTGTTCGCGCATGGCGGCGATGTTGGACCAGGTCCAGTCGCCGGGATGGATCCCACGCTCGATGGCGGCGTTCTCGGCGGGAAGTCCGAAAGCGTCCCAGCCCATGGGATGCAGGACATCAAAACCCTGCGCCCGTTTCGACCGCGCGACGACGTCGCCCATGACGTAATTCCGTGCGTGGCCCATGTGGATGGCCCCGGACGGATAGGGGAACATCTCCAGCACATAGTATTTGGGCCGCCCGGTCCCTTCGGTGGGAATACGGAAGGCGTCGGCGGCCGCCCAGCGGGCCTGCTGGCGGGGTTCTGCGATCTTGGGTTCGTAGCGAACCGGTGTCTTGGCCACGGGAGTCTTTCAGGCTGCTCCTTCAGGAACAGGCCCGACGGAGGCTAGGCTATGGGAGGGATATTCAGCCGGCGTTCGAAAGGTTGAGCTGGCGCGCCTTGGTCAGGATGGCGTTTTCGAGGTCCGTTTCCGTCTGGGCGGAGACCCGGGCACCGGTCCAGCAGCCGGCGGTGTCGACCTCGGCGTCCGCGTCGGCGGGATTGGGCGTGCAGCCGGGGCGCAGGACCTGTTTGGTGATGCTGACATTGAGGGCGTCGGCACGCAGGCGGCGATCAAGGATGAAGACCGTCGCCTTGAAACGCTCGTTCGGCGTCTGTGGGTCGATATACCAACCATAGTTGATCACCCCGCCCCAAGGATCGGCATTGGCCAGCGGCATGAAGCTCAAGGTGTCCAGGGTGGCCCGCCACAGGAAGGCGTTGACGCCGATGCCCGTCTGCGCCTCGGCGGCAGCCCGTGCGCTGCCCACACCGCTGAAAACCTCGCCCACGGTGGGGCCAAACGGGCGGTTGCCGCCACAGCTGCTGAGCAGAACGCACGAGGTGATCAGGGCGACCGTCGCGCCGCGAACCAGCACCATCGGGACTTCTCCATAAGAATGTGACGTGCCGCGGACCCGTTCCAAGGCACGCGGTGACCCTGACCGAATACGAACCGGGCAGACGCGATGCTCTATAACACGGCGAAAAGGGGCCATGACAAGGCGAAGACGCATTACGACCCGGCGTGAACAGAACGGATCGGGTGTAACCGGAGCCGCAAGGCGGATTCGCGTGATGCTCGCGCCACAGGAGTCTTCCTGAGTCGTCATGAACCCTCCCGGTAGTGCAGCGTTTCGTTGACCGGACTGTCCAGCGGTGTCTTAGTGGAGGCAGCCATGACTTCGGGTTTTGGCGCAGAAGGGCAGAATATGCGCCGCACGACGCGCAAGATGGGCGCTCAGATCGCCGGACTGGCCGGAGCGGTTGCTCTCCTGGCCGCGGCTGACGTCGCCTCGGCCCAGGCAACCGGTGCCCAGGCATCCGGTGCCCAGGCGCGCACCCGCGCGCCCGCTCTTTCCCTGTCCGAGGCCCAGGCCGCCCGCGCCGCTGCGGCCCAGCCCGGTTCCTCGCGCCTGCGGTTCACAGAGCGCGGCCGCTGGGGTCTGGATTTCAATCTCAGCCAGCCGGTCGGCCGCGAGAGCAATCTCGGCGACGTTGAGGCTGGAGCCTATTACCGCGTCAACCCGCGCCTGCGGGTCGGCGCCGCCGCCGGTCTGGCCGAGACCGAGAGTGACCCGGCCCGCGCGCCCCAGACCGACCGCCGCGCTGCGCCGCGCTTCAGGCTGGAATCGATCTTCCGCTTCTAGTCCGGCCCGAAGGCCGTCTGGAACGCCGACACGCCGGCAATCCCGCATGCGCCCGAGCCCAACAGGCTGCCGACGTTACCGCTGTCGATCCCCCCGAGGGCGTAAACCGGACAGGGTGCGGCCTCGACCCATGCGGTGAATCCTTCCAGCCCCAGGGCCGGGCGAACAGCCGAGGGGCCACCGGCTGGAAACACCGGTGATGCAATCAGGGCCGTCAGACCTGGCGTGCCCAAGGCAAGCCGGGAGTGGCCCGCGCCCGTGATCATCCAGTCCGGCCGGGACACGGCCAGCCCCCGCGCCAGATCCAGCGCTCGCCCGGGCAGGTGGATCCCGTCGGCCCCGACCCTCTCGGCAAGGTCCGTGTCCAGTCCGATCAACAGCAGGCCATCGCGGGCCCGGGTCGCCTCCCGCAGCCGCAGGGCCGTCTCACGGGCGTCAGCCTGGCCGAAATGCCGGAACACCACGCCGGACCCTGCCGGCAGTCGCGCCGCCGTCTCCCAGGGCCGCGGCGTCCGGTCCGGGTCGGTGAAGAACAATAATGGAGGCAGGTTCGGCCCGGCCCGGTCGCGCGCCCGGCTGACTTTGGCGGCGTCCCGTGCGAGGACGCTGGCGGCTTCCCACAGGATTTTGGCGTCGGCCCGCTTCATGACCCTCTCTTCTCCCGATCCCGCTCCGCCGTCCAGCGCGGTCGCCGCCCGGCTTGAGCGTGTCCGGCGCGGCATATCCGATGCCTGCGATGCCGCGGGCCGGGGTCCGGGCAGCGTGACCCTGACCGCGGTGTCCAAGACCCAGCCGCCCGGGGCGATAGATGCGGCGCTTGCCGCGGGCCAGCGGGTGTTCGGTGAAAACCGGGTGCAGGAGGCGCAGGGCCGCTGGGACGGGCGTCGCAACAGCGTCGCGGGCCTCGAACTGCGGCTGATCGGGCCTTTGCAGTCGAACAAGGCCGCCGAGGCTGTTGCCCTGTTCGACGTCATCGAGACCCTGGACCGGCCGAAGCTGGCCGATGCCCTTGCGGCGGCGGGCGCTCGTGCCGGCAAACCGGTTCACGTGCTGATCCAGGTCAATACCGGTGCCGAACCCCAGAAGGCCGGCGTCCTGCCCGGCGGGGTCAGCGAACTGCTCGACCATGCCCGCGCCGCCGGCCTGATCGTCGAGGGCCTGATGTGTATCCCGCCGGCCGAAGAGGCCCCGGGACCGCATTTCGCCCTGTTGCGCAAGCTGGCGCGCCGCCATGGACTTGAGACCCTGTCGATGGGGATGAGCGGCGACTATGAGACCGCGATCCGCTTCGGCGCGACCCATGTCCGCGTCGGTTCGTCGCTGTTCGGGGAACGAAAGCCCTCTGAATCGCCCTGAAGGGACTGAAAACCGCGCTGCTCCGGGCCAAACCCTTGGCGGATCGGGCAACGCTCTCCATTCTGGTATCCATGCCCACGCCCAAGACCATCCTTATCATCGACGACGACGACGACCTCCGCGAGGCTCTGGCCGAGCAGCTGGCCTTGCACGAGGCGTTTCGCCCGGTTCAGGCCTCGACCGCGACCGAAGGTGTCCGCATGGGCCGTGAGGTTCGCGCCGACCTGATCCTGCTGGACGTCGACCTGCCCGACATGGACGGCCGAGAGGCCTGCCGTCTGCTGCGCAAGGACGGGGTTTCCACCCCGATCATCATGCTGACCGGCCAGTCCTCGGATTCCGACACCGTCCTGGGGCTGGAGTCGGGGGCCAATGACTATGTCACCAAGCCGTTCCGGTTTGCGGTCCTGCTGGCCCGCATCCGCGCCCATCTGCGCAGCCACGAACAGTCCGAGGACGCGGTCTTCCGCATCGGCCCCTATGAGTTCCGCCCGGCGGCCAAGGTCCTGGTCGACGACAAGGCCAAGAAGGTTCGCCTGACCGAGAAGGAAACCAACATCCTCAAATACCTCTATCGCGCCGGGGCCAAGGCCGTGTCGCGCGAGGAACTGCTGACGGAGGTCTGGGGCTATAACGCCGGGGTCACCACCCACACCCTCGAAACCCACATCTACCGCCTGCGTCAGAAGATCGAGCCCGAGCCGGGTCAGGCGCGGCTGCTGCTGACGGACGCGGGCGGGTACCGGCTGCAGCCGTAACAAGGTCGACAGACAATGCAGCCGATGACCTGTGCGACTTACATTCGGAGGTTCTGGAGGCCGCTTGCCTTTCGCTGGCTCTTGTTGGCGTTCCTGACGGCCTTGATTGTCACAGGGACCGGCGGTGACCTGCGGACGGACTGGCCGCTGGTGATTGTGGCGTCAGGGGTGCTTAACGTGGCCTGGACCTGGGTCGCCTGAGGCCCGAACGGATGTTCTAGACATCAAGATCCATCGTCACCGGCGCATGGTCGCTGGGCTGGGTCCACTCGCGGACGGTATCGTGGATGCGGGCGCTGCCGGCCTTCACCGCCGGCGTCAGGCCCGGTGAGGTCCACAGGTGGTCCAGCCGCAGGCCGCGGTTCGACTTGCGGAAGTCGGCGGCGCGATAGCTCCACCAGCTGGCCAGTTTGGTCGGCTCGGGGATCTGGTCGCGGACGACATCGGCGAACCCGCCGGCGGCCTGCAACCGGCGCAGGGTCTCCACCTCCAGCGGGGTGTGGCTGACGATCTTCGACATATAGCGGTGGTTCCATACGTCGTTCTCGCCCGGCGCGATGTTGAAGTCGCCGGCCAGCACCAGCGGCCGCTGCCGGTCGCGCCCCGCCATCTCGGCGGTGAGCCGCTCGTAGAAGTCCATCTTGTGATCGAATTTCGGGTTCAGGGCCCGGTCTGCGACGTCGCCGCCCGCCGGAATGTAGAAATTCTGCACCTCGACCCCGTCGACCATGACCCCGACGCAGCGGGCGTGCTTCTCGCGGCAGACGTCGAGGACCGGCGCTTCCGTGATCGGCTTGCGGCTGGCGATGGCCACGCCGTGCCAGCCCTTCTGCCCGCCGATCTTCAGGTGGGGCATGCCCATCGCCTCAAAGGCGGCGCGCGGAAACTGGTCCTCGAGGCATTTGATCTCCTGCAGGCACAGGACATCGGTCCCGCTTTCGGCGACGAAGCGCGCGACCTGGTCGATGCGCAGGCGGACGGAGTTGATGTTCCAGGTGGCGATACGAAGCATGGAGGTGGCTCTAGCATCTTCGGACAGGGATCGTTGACCCCCTGCTTTCGTCATTCCGGACGGAGCCTCGCTTGCGAGGCGCAGACCCGGAACCTGGCGGCGCGCGCGAGCGCGAACCTGTCGGGAGCGCGGGCGTCCGCCTTTCCGGCGGTGTTTCGCCGCCTTGGCGGCGCCGCTGGGTCTCGGGTCTCCGCTGCGCTGCGCCCGGCCTGACGAAAGTACAAAAAAGCGCCCGGTCGGGGGGGACCGGGCGCTGGAAGGTTCGTCTCTCTTGCCGCCGGGAAGGGGATGAAATCCGGAGCGGTTCAGTTCAGCACCGGCCGAACTGTGACGAAACTGCCACGGTCGATGAAAAATGTCAAACGGCAGCTCGCCTCGAGGGCGAAATCAGTTCCGGCCCGGGCGGCGGGTCGGGTCGCGCAGCTGGAACAGGCTGGCGGCCAGGTTGGAGGCCGGGGTCAGGGTGGTCAGCTGGGTCCGGGTGCTCCCGCCCTGGGCGTCACGGATGGTCCATTCATGCAGGCGAATGGGGTTGCCCGCGAAGGACAGTATGACAGAGCCCTCCTCCGGACGCCGGGCGTCGCGGGCGGTGATGGCAAAGGCACCCGACGCCATCCGGGTCACCCGGTCGATGCGCACCCCCTGATCGAAGCGGACGTTGCGGGCCAGGAAGGTCGACAGCGGCGTCGCGCCCAGCGGCACCTGACGGAAGACATTGAGGCGCGGGTCATAGCGTTTGACGTTCGACCCGTCGGACACGACCAGCAGGCCGGCCGGGCTGGTGTACTCAAACCGCATCTTGCCGGGGCGCTGCAGCCAGAACCTGCCCTCACGGCGCTGGGCGCCCGAGGTCTCGACGAAATTGCCCTGCGCCGAGGTCAGGCCCTGCAGATAGGTCTGGGCCTGGGCCAGAACGGCACGGTCCTCGGCCGACAGCTCACTCTGCGCGGCGGCGGGCATGGCGGCGACGGCCGCGATGGCGGCGGTTCCGAGTGCAAAGGCGCGGCGTGAGACGGTCATAAGGGTCTTCTCCTCCGTCATCCCGGTGTTGTGCCGGGGTCAGGATGGTTGTTGGTCTTGCCGTCATGCGATCCGTGAGTGGCGGCAGCATGACGCGAGCCTGACCATATTCCGGCATCCCGATGAAGCCCTGTTCAGCTTCGAAGCGAAGACGACGGGTCCCGAACGCGGCGGGGACCCCGACGTTGCCCGCTACATCGGCGGCGGGCCCGCCAGAATATCCCGCTTGCCGGCGTGGTTTGCAGGGCTGACCACCCCCTCCTGCTCCATCCGCTCGATCAGGGAGGCGGCGCGGTTGTAGCCGATTTGCAGGCGCCGCTGGATGTAGCTGGTCGAGGCCTTGCGATCGCGGGTGACCACAGCAACGGCGCGGTCATAGAGGTCGTCGCCCGAGCCGCCGCCCTCATCATCGAACCCGGCCGCGTCGCCGTCGCCGTCCGGATCGTCGGTGATCAGGTCGAGATAATCGGGCTCGCCCTGGCTGCGCAGGTGTTTGCAGACTTCATCGACCTCATGATCGGTCACGAAAGGCCCGTGCAGACGGGTGATGCGGCCGCCGCCGGCCATGTAGAGCATGTCGCCTTGGCCCAGCAGCTGTTCGCCGCCCTGCTCGCCGAGGATGGTGCGGCTGTCGATCTTGGAGGTGACCTGGAAAGAAATCCGGGTCGGGAAATTGGCCTTGATGGTGCCGGTGATGACATCGACCGACGGGCGCTGGGTAGCCATGATCAGGTGGATGCCGGCGGCGCGGGCCATCTGGGCCAGACGCTGGACGGCGCCTTCCACGTCCTTGCCGGCGACCAGCATCAGATCGGCCATCTCGTCCATGACGACGACGAGGAAGGGCAGGGGCTCGGGCCGGATCTTTTCGGATTCATAGACCGGGCGGCCCTGTTCATCGAAGCCGGTCTGGACGGTGCGTTCGAAATGCTCGCCCTTGGCCACGGCCTCGCGGGCGCGCTCGTTATAGGAGGCGATGTTGCGCACACCGAGCTTGGACATCCGGCGATAGCGGTCTTCCATCTCGCGCACGGTCCATTTCAGCGCGACGACGGCCTTCTTCGGATCGGTGACGACCGGGGCCAGCAGGTGCGGGATGCCGTCATAGACAGACAGCTCCAGCATCTTGGGATCGATCATGATGAAGCGGCATTCCGCCGGGCTGTGCCGGTAGAGGATCGACAGGATCATGGCGTTGACCCCGACCGACTTGCCCGAGCCGGTGGTGCCGGCGATCAGCAGGTGGGGCATACGCGCCAGATCGGCGACATAGGGCTCGCCGCCGATGGTCTCACCCAGGGCCAGGGGCAGCAGGTGCGCG
>JBEIJS010000057.1:0-14637 GCA_040380105.1 Caulobacteraceae bacterium
AAGGCGAACAGCATGTCCTCGATCTCCTGCGGCGTCGGCTGGCGGCGGGTGACGATCTTCAGGTCAGCAGGGGCGATGCGGCTGCGGTCGCGCGACTGGACCAGGAAGCCACCGGCCACCGAGCGATACACCTCGCCGGCTGCCAGAGGATCGGGCAGGCCGTCGGTCAGCAGCAGGCGCAGGTTCTTCTTGGCGGCGAAGATGGCCCGGGCCTCCTCGTCGGCGCCGGGAGCGATGACGACCTCGGTGAAGATGTCCGTGATCAGCGTCGCGTCGGCCCCGGTCAGGGTCCGGTTGACGGCGATGACGCCGCCGAAGGCCGAGACGGCGTCGCATTCCAGCGCCCGGGCGTAGGCCGTCGCCAGATCTGCCCCGATGGCGACGCCGCAAGGGTTGGCGTGTTTGACGATGACGCAGGCCGGGGCCTCGAATTCGGCGACCAACTCATAGGCGGCGTCGGCGTCGGCGATATTGTTGTAGCCCAGTTCCTTGCCCTGCAGCTGGCGGGCGTGGGCGACGCCGGGGCGGGTGTCGCCGGTGCGGTAGAAGGCCCCCGTCTGGTGGGGGTTCTCGCCGTAGCGCAGGGTCTGGGCCAGCGAACCGCTGATCGATTTGCGGGCCGGGGCGGCGTCACCGACCTGACCCGCGAACCAGCCGGAGACCGCGGCGTCATAGGCGGCGGTGCGGGCGAAGGCGCGGGCCGCGAGGCGTTTGCGCAAGCGCAGATCGGTGGTCCCGTCGGCCTTCAGGGCCTCCAGCAGCTCGGCGACCGAGGCCGGATCGACGCAGACGGCGACATAGCCGTGGTTCTTGGAGCCCGAGCGAATCATGGCCGGGCCGCCGATGTCGATGTTCTCGACCACGGCATCGAAACCGGCGCCCGAAGCAACGGTTGATTCGAACGGATAGAGGTCGACCCAGACGATGTCGATCGGGCCGATGTTGTGGGTCGCCATGGCCTCGGCGTGGTCGGCCGCGTCGCGCACGCCCAGCAGGCCACCGTGCACCACGGGGTGCAGGGTCTTGACCCGGCCGTCCATCATCTCGGGGAAGCCGGTGAGGTCGGCGACGTCCTTCACCGGCAGGCCGAAGCCGGCGATGGCGGCGCGGGTGCCCCCGGTCGAAACCAGTTCGACGCCGAGCCCGTGCAGGGTGCGGGCAGCGTCCTCCAGCCCGGTCTTGTCGCTCAGCGAGATCAGGGCGCGCTTCGGTGCCACGCGGTCCGGCGCGGGGGGAAAGTCGGGAGCGGCGGGCATGGCGGCGTCCGTATGCTGGCGTGGGGGGTCGGGGAGCGTGTCGGGGAGCGGGGCGGCTCTAGCATTGTCCGCGGCTGGATAGAACCGGTGAGGTCAGATCAAGGCGTCAAAATCCACCACCATCGCCTCCCGCCCGATCAGCGACAGAAACAGCCGGAAATCCGCCTGCGCCAGCGCCGTCGTCGCCGTATTGGTCAGGGGGTGAAAGTTGACGATGTCGGCGTCCCACAAGGCCTTGTCGAGGACGAAGGTCACGCGGTGGTCGGGGTCGTTGATCAGGGCCAGGGCCGTGACCGAGCCGGGGCGGACGCCGAGGGTTTCGTACAGCAGGGTCTCATTGCCGAAGGACAGCCGCGCCGAGCCGATCCATTTGTCGGCCCGCTTCAGGTCGACCACCGTGTCCTGCCGGGCCGAGATCAGCCACAGCCGGCCCTTCTTGTCCTTCAGGAACAGGTTCTTGGTGTGGGCCCCGGGCATGGCGGCCTTGAGTTCCAGCCCCTCCTCGACGCGGAAGACGGCGGGGTGGTGGTGGGTCGTCTGCTGAACGCCGTTCGCCGCCATCCAGTCCAGCAGGCGGTCGCGATCAAACGCGGGTTCGGTTGGCTTGTCTTCGGTCATACGGCGCCGCTAGGGATGGAGACGTCCCTCGATACCGCCCGGAGGTCCGCCTTGGAACTGGAATGCTATCCGATGACGGCGACGCCGCCCGACCTCGTGCCGGGGCGGCAGTCGCGCAACTGGATGGACGCCTTCGCCAGCCGGCATCCCTATCGGTGCCTGCCGCTGACCATGGCCAATACCACGGGCTGGGAGATCCTGTGCCCCCTGACCTTCACCGCCGAGTGGAACGGCGGGCCCAGCCAGGCGGACATCGTCATCACGCCGGAACGGCTGAACGCCGACCTGACCCACGTGGTGACCTCGCATTTCTCGCGCGGGGTCCTGACCATGCATCCGCAGTATCTGTTCCGCACCCCGCCGGGCTGGGGCCTTATCGCGGGCGGTTCGCCCAATCACCACAAGGATGGCATCCAGCCGCTGACCGGCCTGATCGAGACCGACTGGCTGCCCTTTCCCTTCACCATGAACTGGCTCTTCACCCGACCGGGCCGGGTCAGGTTCGAAAAGGGCGAG
Source organism: Caulobacteraceae bacterium (assembly GCA_040380105.1). Taxonomy (GTDB): domain Bacteria; phylum Pseudomonadota; class Alphaproteobacteria; order Caulobacterales; family Caulobacteraceae; genus Brevundimonas. The sequence goes on from JBEIJS010000057.1 coordinate 2,391, forward strand.
CCCTTCTGCTTCATCACCCCGATCGAGCACCGCAAGGTCGAGACCATGCAGCCGGTGATCCGAACCCTGGAATCCAATCCGGTCATGCACGGCCAGTTCGAGGCCTGGAACCGGGCCCGCACCGACTTCAACAAACGTCTGGCCTCGGGCGACCCGGATGCCGCCAAGGAGGCCTGGCAGCGCTACTATTTCAAGGGCGAGGTGCCCGAGGATCTCGGCGTCGCGCCGGAGACGCATGTGAACAAGCGGCGGCTAAAGAGTCCGAGGATCGGGTGAAGAAGTGGCCAGTGGCCAGTGACTGGTCGAAAGGAAGGAAAGGCTCGGCTCTTGAACGAACCGCCACCCGCTCCGCCAATCTGGCCACTAGCCACCCAGATCACATCGCCCGCGTGATCCGCGGCCCGAGGTTCTGGATCACCTCGCGGGCGTCGAAGGCGTTGGCGTCGCCGGCCGGCTTGGTGCCGCGGCCCATGATGATCTCGGCCGAGGCCTCGAACCGGTCGATCTCGCGGACGTCGAAATCGCGGTCGAAGGGATCGCCCCACAGGCTCCATGAGCCGCGGCGGTAGTAGCGCCAGGACGGGCCCCAGAAGGGGCTGTAGCGATCGCGATAGAAGGGATCGGGGATGCCCTGCAGGCGCACATCGCGGTCGGTGGCGCGGTTCACGGTGGAGAACCAGTCATAGCCGCTCTCGGCCGTGACCTCGGCGGCGCGCAGAAGCAGGGCCATCTCGACCTGTTCGCGCGAGGTGAGGGAGTTGCCGGCGAAGCTGACGCGATAGCGGTCGGCATCCACCCGCTGGTCGGAATAGCCGTAGCGGCTGTCGACGCCGGCCGGACCGTAGGGTGTGGCCGTGGCGCAGGCGGACAGGGCCAGGGCGGCAGCCGTCGCCAGCAGAACAGGCTTGAGGAAACGAAGTCTCATGGAAACTCTCCTTGGCGCGACAGGGCGGACCCGGTCGGCTGAACGGGACATGAAAGCCATGGTTCCGGCGGACATCAAGTCCCTATAAACGCGAAACAATAAGTACGGCAGCGGCCAGCAGAAGGATGCCGGTCAGCAGGGCAAAACCCTTGCGGAAACGAGGCTCGCTCATTCGCCGGGCCAGGGCCGCCCCACCCAGACCGTAGGCGGACATCGTCAGGACGTCCATGCCGATGGTGGCGAGGGCAAACAGGGCCAGTTGCGGGGCCGCGGGTCGGGTCACATCCATGAAGGGCGGCAGGACGGCGGTGAAGAACAGCACCGCCTTGGGGTTGGCGATCTGGACCATGAAGCCGTCGACCAGGGCGCTTCGGCCCATCCGGACGACCGGCGCGTCGGGATCGGCGGCACTGCGGAAAGCGCCGCGCAGGGCGCTGATGCCCAGCCAGGCGACATAGAGGGCGCCGCCGACCGAGATCAGGCGGAACACCTGCGGAAAGGCGACGACCAGGGCTCCGAGGCCCAGGGCCGCGGCCCCGAACCAGACCAGGGTCGCCGCGTTCATCCCGATCACGCCGGCCATGGCGGCGGCCTTGCCGCGTTGCACCCCGTTGGCGACCGAAAACAGATTGGCCGGGCCCGGGGTGACGGCCATGACCATCATGACGCCGAGAAAGGTCAGATACAGGTGCGGATCGACGGGCAGGCTGGCCATGGCCGTCCTGTCGGACTGACGATGGCCAGGGTCAAGCCCGGCGCGGACTCATCGAGCGGTCGGGTGAGGGGTGTTGCGCGGCTGCGTCGGGCCCCGGGGCGCAGGGCCTCTCTCCCGCCGTCCTGCTGAAGCCCTGTCCTACTGCGATGCCGGCGCTGCGGCGGCGGCCTGCTGGAGCACTCCTGCCTTGATCGTCGCCGGGGAGCCCGTGATCTGGGCGCGCAGTGCCGGACCCATCTGCGCCATCTGCGCCTGGGCCTCGGGCGGCATGACCGGGATCTGGGAGGTAATGAAGGCGTCCAGCTCGTTGGCGAAGGCGTCGGCCTGCGGCTGATAGCGGGCGGCGATGGCGTCGAGGTCGGCATTGGCCTTGACCCTGTCCGCGCCGGCGGCGGTCAGGGCGGTCTGCATCTCGTCCTGCATGGTCAGCATGGCCTCCTGGAAGACTTCGGCCCTCGCTGTAAAGGCGGCTTCGGCCTCGGCGGCAGCGGCCACCGGGTCTGCCGCCGGTGCGGTCTGGGCGAAGACGGGGGTTGCGAAGGCCAGAACGGCGACGGCGGCGAAGGTGGTCCGGAGAGACATGGCAGGGTCCTGAAAACGTCGGGGGAGCCTTTCCTCCCGCCGACAGGGTGGGGCTGACCCCGCGAAAGCGCGAGGTGGCCGGGTTTCTAGCGTCTGTCGCGCGCGTCCCGCTTGCCCAGGACGCGCAGGCGCAGGGCGTTCAGCTTGATGAAGCCGGCCGCGTCCTTCTGGTCATAGGCGACGGCACCATCCTCGAAGGTGACCAGCTCCTGGTCGTACAGGCTCTCGCTGCTCTCGCGGCCGATAACGGTGGCGTTGCCCTTGTAGAGCTTGACCCGGACGGTGCCGGTCACCTTCGCCTGCGAATGATCGATGGCCGCCTGGAGCATCTCGCGCTCGGGCGAGAACCAGAAGCCGTTGTAGATCAGATGGGCGTATTTGACCGCCAGCTCATCCTTCAGATGCATGGCACCACCGTCCAGGGTGATGGACTCGATGCCACGGTGGGCGGCCAGGAGGATGGTGCCGCCCGGAGTCTCATAGACGCCGCGCGACTTCATGCCGACGAAGCGGTTCTCGACCAGGTCGAGGCGGCCGATGCCGTTGTCGTGTCCCAGCTGGTTCAACTTCGTCAACAGTTGAGCGGGGGACAGGTGTTCGCCGTCGATCGAGACCGGATCGCCCTTTTCGAAACCGATGGTGATGACCGTCGCCACATCGGGCGCGTCCTCCGGCGACAGGGTGCGCTGGTGCACGAATTCGGGGGCCTCCACCGACGGGTCCTCCAGCACCTTGCCCTCGCTGGACGAGTGCAGAAGGTTGGCGTCGACGCTGAACGGGGCCTCGCCGCGCTTGTCCCTGGCGATCGGGATCTGGTGCTTCTCGGCGAAGTCCAGCAGGTGTTCACGGCTCTTGAACTCCCACTCGCGCCAGGGGGCGATGACGCGGATGTCGGGCTCCAGCGCATAGTAGCCGAGCTCGAACCGGACCTGGTCATTGCCCTTGCCGGTGGCGCCGTGACAGACGGCGTCGGCGCCGACCATGCGGGCGATCTCGATCTGGCGTTTGGCGATCAGCGGCCGCGCGATCGAGGTGCCGAGCAGATACTGGCCCTCGTACAGGGCGTTGGCCCGGAACATGGGGAAGACATAGTCCCGCACGAACTCCTCGCGCAGATCGTCGATGAAGATGTTCTCTTCCTTGATGCCCAGCTTAAGCGCCTTTTTGCGCGCGGGTGCCAGCTCCTCGCCCTGGCCCAGGTCGGCGGTGAAGGTCACGACCTCCGCGCCGTATTCGGTCTGCAGCCATTTCAGGATGATCGAGGTGTCCAGACCGCCGGAATAGGCGAGGACGACCTTCCGGGGGGCGGTCTGGGTCATGGCGGATCCTGTGGCGAACGCGGGGAGGCGTTTTGGGACGTGTGCGCGCGCTTAAAGGACCAGACGCCCTGTGATGCAAGGGCCGGAATGCGCGTGGATCAGCCCCAGGGCCCCGGAGCCCGCGGCGGCGCGGAGACGGGCGTGGTCGGCACACTGGTCGAGACGGGCCCTTTCGGGGCTTCGGCACCGAATGCAGGGCGCGGTGCGACGCCCATCTTCAGGCCCAGCTCCATGAGAGCCTTTACCCGGTTGCCCGTTGCCGGATGGGTCGAGAACAGATTGTCAGCCCCGCGACCCGCCAGCGGGTTGATGATGAACAGCTGGCCCGAGGCCGGATTGCGCTCTGCTGTCGTATTGACGATCCGGCGCGCGTGGCCGTCGATCTTCTGCAGGGCCGAGGCGAGCGCCTGGGGGTCGCCGGCGATCTCGGCCCCGACGCGGTCGGCCTCATATTCCCGGCCGCGGCTGATGGCCATCTGAACAAGCCCTGCGGCCATGGGCGCGAGGATCATCAGGGCCAGGGTTCCGATGATGCCGCCGGGGCGCTCGCGGTCGTCGCCGCCACCGAAAAACATCGCGAAATTGGCCAGGGCGGCGATCGCCCCCGCGACTGTGGCGGTGACCGTCATGGTCAGGGTGTCACGGTTTTTCACATGGGCCAGTTCATGCGCCATGACGCCGCGGATTTCCTCGCGGGTCAGCATGTCCAGCAGGCCGGTGGTGGCGCAGACGGCGGCATTGGCAGGGTCGCGCCCCGTGGCGAAGGCGTTGGGCTGGTCATTGGGAATGATGGCGATGACGGGCCGCGGCAGGCCTGCGTCGCGCGCCATCTGAACCACATCGGCGACATAGGTCCGGACCACGGCATTGGGATGCTGTTCGTCGACCGGCTGGGCCCGGTACATCTTGAGGACGATCTTGTCGGCGTTCCAGTAGCTGAACAGATTCATCCCGCCGGCGACCACAAGCGCGATCAGCATGCCTGCAGGGCCGCCCAGCAGATAGCCGAGGCCGACGAACAGGGCGGTGAGGGCCGCGAGCAGGGCGAAGGTCTTGAGGTGATTCATGATCCGAAATGTTTGGTCGCAACTGGTGCCGGCCCAGCGTAATCATCATGTGTGCGGATCAACGCCAAGGCTCAAGACGGGACTGCTGTGACCGATCATCCCACCCCCGAGGAAACGCCGGCACCGGCCTTCAACGCCGATGTACCGAACGCCACCCCGCAACGGCCCCTGAGCGAAGTCGCGCGGCGTGCCTTGCTGGAGGCCGCTGATCGCCGGGCGGCAGCGGACGGACCGGTTCTGCCACCCGAACATGGTGGCCCCGCCGGGCCCGAGCCGACCCGTTACGGGGACTGGGAGAAAAAGGGTCTGGCGGTTGATTTCTGACCCGACCGCCGTTTCCGTCCCCGGCTCCTGCCCCGGGAAAATCCGGCAACCTGGTTAATTTGGATGCCTTGAGGGGAAAGGGCGAGCGGCCTTTCGCCCATCCGGTGCAAACCCGGACCTGTTGGTTACCAAAAGGTTAAAACGGCTCCGAACCGGAGTTCGTGTGATGCGTATCCTGAACGCTGCGGCCGGTGCCGCGCTTCTGATCCTTGTGGCGAGCCCCGCCCTGGCCGGCGACGGGCGCGGCGGTGGCCAGCATGGCTGCGTCGGAGGCTGTGGTCATCGGCCCCCTCCGTATACGCTACCCCCGTCTCATGGCACCGATTACAACAGAAATATCAATGTGAACGTCAACGCCCTCTCCGGTGCATCGGAGCGCGGCTACCTGAACGCCCGCCCCTATGACGTCAGCGGTAGCGGGGGCTAAGGCTACGGCTATGGCTATGGTGGCGGTGCCGTCTATGTCGGCGGCGGCTATGGTGGGGATGTCGGCGGCTACTACGGCGCCGGCGCGGTCTACAACGAAGAGGTCTATGGGGGCCGCGCCTGCGCCAGCGCGCCGTTCGGCTATGTGGTCAGCGGTTTCGGGCGCGACGGCCGGCAGGCACCGGCCTGTGCCGCCCGTGTCTGTCGCGAGGGCGACGACCGGGGCGGTCGCTATGGCTATAGCGCACGCCACAATTGCGGCGGTGACCCGCACGATGCCTATGGGGCCTACGGGGAGTCACGTGCCCGCGCCCGCTACGGGGCGTGTCGGGCTCGGGAAGAGTATCGGCAGGATTCAGCTTACTGGGGAGGCGAGGCCTATGGTGGCAGCCGGGTCTCCGACGGCCGTTCAGACTGTGGCTGCTATCACGGTGCCGGCCACGACCACGCCCCTTATCCGCCGCCCTATCTGCCCGATCTGTCCCGGGACGCCGCGCCGGAGCCGCCGACCTATTCGCCGCCGCCTCACGGGCCGCGTCCGTCGACCCTGCCGCGCCAGGAATACCGCCAGGAGCCCGGCGAGCGCGGCTGACGGTGCTAGCGGGCGATCCCGTCAATGGATTCGACGATGGCCGAGGCTGCCAGGAGCGGATTGTCCGCACCCACCACCGGTCGGGCCACAACGAGGTGGGTCGCGCCGGCCTCCAGCGCCGCGCGCGGCGTGGCCACGCGCTGCTGATCGCCCCGGTCGGTCCCCTCGGGCCGGACGCCCGGGGTGACGATCAGGAAGTCGGGCCGGCCTGCAGCCAGGGCGATTTCCCGCACGCGGGCGGCCTCGAGCGGGCTTGAGACCACCCCGTCGACGCCGCAGTCCAGCGCCTGGCGCACCCGCCGCTCGACCAGGTCGCGGGCCGAAAAGCCATAGCCGATGTCGGTCAGGTCGGCGTCCGAGAGGCTGGTCAGGACAGTGACGGCCAGCAGTTTCGTGGCCGTCCCCGCCGCGTCGCGGCCCTTGACCGCGCCGCGCATCACCTGCGGCTCGGCGTGGACGGTCAGCAGTTCGCAGCCGCCCTCGGCCACGGCGCGGGCCGCGCCTTCGACCTGGGCCCCGATGTCGTGCAGCTTCCAGTCCTGGAAGACCATCCTGCCCGAGGCCTGCAGCTCATGGGCGAAAGCCACGCCCCCGGGCCGGGCCAGCAGGGTCAGGCCGATCTTGTAGAAGCGGATGGTCGCGCCGAGGCGGTCGACCATGGCCCGGGCCGCGTCCAGCGACGGCAGGTCGAGGCCGACAATCAGTCGGGGATCGGTCAGCACGGGGGTCATGGCGTCGCTCCGTTCGAGCCGTTAAGCTGGACGCGTGCGCGGGCGTCAGCCTTGATGGGCCGCGGTTGGGTGAATTGCAGGGCGAGGTCAGCACATGGACGCGGTCGATCTGGGCGTCAACCTGTTCGTGGCCCTGTTCGCCCTGGTGGACCCGATCGGCAACATCCCGATCTTCGCCGCAGCCACGGCCGGTGCCTCGATGCGCCAGCGGCTCTCGGTCTCGGGCCTGATCTGCATCTTCATCGTCGTCTTCCTGGCCTTCTTCTTCTTCACCGGCCTGGGGCTGCTGCAGTTTTTCGGCATCTCCCTGGCGGCCTTCCGCATCGCGGGCGGTATCCTGCTGCTGCTGCTGGGCCTCGACATGACGCGCGAGGACTTCCTCAAGATGTTTGCCGATCCCGAGGCCATCAAGGATGCCCAGAGCGAGCAGGGCTATGCCCGGCGCCGGTTCCAGCGGCTGATCGTGCCCTTTGCCATGCCCCTCATGATCGGCCCCGGCGCGATCTCGACCATCATCATCCAGGCCGGAGAGGCCGAGAAGGTCGGGCCCGCCGGTCAGATCGCCGGGATGGTGGCCATTCTCGCCGCCGGTCTGGCCACCTTCATCTGCTTCACCCTGACCGGCCCGATCAGCCGGCTGCTCGGCGAGATCGGCATGTCCATTGTCGTGCGGGTTCTGGGGCTGATCCTCTGCGCCCTGGCGATCCAGTTCATTCTCGCCGGCCTGTCGGAGGCCATTCCGGGGATGTTCAGCAGTATTGCGACGACGCCCTATCCGGACCGCGGGCACTAGAGCCATCGCCGGGCAAGGCCCCGGAGGGTGCATCCACTCAAGCGAAGAGCGGTCCGGGCCGCGCCGACAGGCCCGGGGTTCGATCAGATCCGTTTCAGCCGTTTCGCGTGGCCGCCGACCATCCGGAGCGCCACCCGGTCCGGCAAATGCTTGGCCAGACCGGCCAGCAGATTGTTCATCACCCCCGGCGTGACCTTCGGCCGGTTGGCCTCGCAGGCCTCGTAGCCGACCCGCGCGACATGGCCGGCGGTCTGCCACATCCAGGGCGGATAGGCCGAGGACACCTGCTCGCGGGTGCCGTTCACGTCGTGGAATTCGGTCAGGGTGTAGCCGGGGCACAGGGCGGTAACGTGGACCCCGGTCCCGCGCAGTTCCAGATGCAGGCCCTGTGACGCCTTGATGAGGAAGCTCTTGATCGGACCGTACAGGGTGTCGCCGCCGGTCGCGGGCATCTGGCCGGCAAGGGAGGCGACATTGAGGATGCGGCCAAAGCCACGCTCGACCATGCCGGGAGTGAACAGGCGGGCGAGCTCGACCGGGGCGGCCAGCATGACCTGGATCATCGCCCTGTGGGCCGCCGGGTCTGTGTTCAGGAAGCCGGCTGTTCGGCTGAAGCCCGCATTGTTGATCAGGCCGTCGACATTCAGACCCTTCGACTGGATGGCGTCGAACAATCGGCGCGGGGCGGCGGGATCGGCCAGATCGTCGGTCAGGATGGTGGAGGCGGCTCCCAGCCGGGCCAATTCGTCAGCCAGCGCCTGCAGCGGCGCTTCGCGCCGGGCCGTCAGGATCAGGTCCCACCCTTCTGCGGCGTAGATGCGGGCGAGCGCCGCGCCGATGCCGGCCGAGGCGCCGGTCACCAGAACCACGGGACGCGGTCGCGACGGCAGGCTCATCTCAGGCGGCGACCGTACAGGAGGAATGCGGCGCGAAGGCCGCCAGCGAGGCCGGCTCCTGGTCCAGCAGGTCGGCGATGGTGATCTTCGACAGGGCCTGACCCGCGGCCTGATCGGCGGCGGTCAGGGCCTTGGCCACCTGTCGCGGAATATGTTCGCTGATCGGGCAGCCCCTGGCACCCGCGGGCGGCGAGCCGAGGTGGGCGCAACCGTTGACAGCGCGCAGCACGGTTTCCAGCGAGATATCCTTCGGCTCATGCAGCAGCCAGGCCCCGCCCGCGGCGCCCGGGCGGGTGGCGATCAGCCCGGCCTTGGCCAGCAGGGCGGTCACGCGGCGCACGACGACGGGATTGGTCGGGATCGAGGCAGCCAAAATGGCGCTCGGCACGGCCTGGGCCGGCGAGTTCGCGCCCTTGTGGGCCAGATAGGCCAGGGCGTGGGCGGCGACGGGAAAGCGTTGGCTGTCGGACATGGCTCTGGGCCCAGGATAGGCGGCCGGAGCGGCTTTCACAAACGGGGTCTGATTTCGCGCCTGCAGCACGATTGAACGGCCCGCTGAAAGGGCCTAAAGCCTCGCCGCTCTTTTGATGGGAGCCGCAGGTGCGGCGTCCCGGAGGAACGTCATGGCCGGGGCCTCTCCCCAAGGTGAAGACGGCACCCGCGCCGCCGAATCAACTGCCCAGTCCACAGCCGACAAATCGGTTGCCCCGGCCCACCCGCACCCCGCGGCGGCCGGCGAGGGCGGTCATGTCAAGGCCGGTAAATGGGGCCTGGTCATCGGTGCCATCGGCGTCGTGTTCGGCGATATCGGCACCAGCCCGCTCTACGCCATGCGCGAAGCCCTGCATCACAGCCGCAACGGCGGGGCCGATGAGCTGGCCGTCCTCGGCGTTGTGTCGCTGGTCTTCTGGGCCCTCCTGCTCGTTGTGACCCTGAAATACGTCGTCTTCCTGATGAAGGTCGACAACAAGGGCGAGGGCGGCACCCTCGCGCTGATGGCCCTGGCCCAGCACGCCATTGGACGCCGGTCGGCCCTGATCTTCATCCTCGGCGTATGCGGAGCCGCGCTCTTCTACGGCGACGGCGTGCTCACGCCGGCCGTGTCCGTCCTGTCAGCGGTCGAGGGCCTGCGCGATGCGCCGGGGGTCTCCGGTCAGCTGGACAATTTCGTCGTGCCGATCGCGGCAGGCATATTGATCGCCCTGTTCATGGTCCAGTCCCGCGGCACGGCCAGCATGGCCCGGTTCTTCGGACCTCTGACCGCCGTATGGTTCCTGATCCTGGCGGTGCTGGGCGTCTATCATATCTTTGATGACCCCTCGATCCTGCGGGCCCTCTCGCCGCACTATGGCGTGCTGTTCCTGTTCGATAACGGCTTCCTCGGCTTCATCATCCTCGGCAGCGTCTTCCTCGCCGTGACGGGGGCGGAGGCGCTCTATGCCGACATGGGCCATTTCGGAAAGTCGCCGATCCGGCTCGGCTGGCTCTGGTTCGTCCTGCCCTGCCTGACTCTCAACTATCTCGGCCAGGGGGCCATGGTGCTCGACAACCGTGCTGCGGCGGCCAATCCCTTCTGGATGATGGTGCCCGAGGTCGTCTACTGGCCGGTCCTGATCATGGCCACGATTGCCACCGTCATCGCCTCGCAGGCGGTTATCACCGGGGCCTTCTCCGTGACCCAGCAGGCGGTGCAGCTGGGCCTGCTGCCGCGCATCGACATCCGCAACACCTCGGAAAGCCAGGCCGGTCAGATCTTCGTCCCCTCGGTCAACATGATGCTGATGGTCGGCGTGCTGGCCTTGCTGGTGACCTTCCAGACCTCGGCCAATCTCGCCGCCGCCTACGGCATCGCTGTGACCGGCTCGATGTTCGTCGACAGTCTTCTGGCCTGGTTCATCGTGCGCAAGCTGTGGAAATGGAGCCTGCCGTTGTCGCTGGCCGCCATCAGCCCCCTGGTGGCTATCGACCTCGTCTTCCTGACCTCCAACATGCTGAAAATCCCGCAGGGGGCCTGGTTTCCGCTGGTGCTCGGGGCGGCTCTGGTGCTGCTGATGTGGACCTGGGTGCGCGGGACCCAGATTCTGACCGACAAGACCCGCAAGGACAGCCTGCCACTGACCGACCTGATCGAGATGTTGCGCGCCCGGCCGCCCCACCGCGCGCCCGGTACAGCCATCTTCCTGACCTCGGATCCCGATGTTGCCCCGGTCGCCCTGATGCACAATCTCAAGCACAACAAGGTGCTGCACGAGAAGAACATCATCCTGACCGTGCGCACTACCGACCGTCCGCGCGTCCCCGACAGCGAGCGGGTGACGATCGAGCCGATCTCGGACGACTTCAAGAAGTTGACCATCTCCTATGGCTTCATGGAGCGGCCCAATATTCCCAAGGCGCTGGGCGTATGCCGTAAACAGGGGCTCAAGTTCGACATCATGTCGACCAGCTTCTTCCTCGGTCGCCGTTCGGTGGTCGCTTCGGCCTCCCAGGGCATGCCGATGTGGCAGGACCGGCTGTTCATCTTCCTGACCCGCAACGCCGCCAATCCGACCGACTTCTTCCATATCCCCCCCGGGCGCGTGGTCGAGCTGGGCACGCAGGTGGTGGTATGACGGGGGGGTCGAAGGTCGAGGGTCGAGGTGCGAAGGGCGCAGACTCCGGCGCACGCGGCCGTCGTCTCGCGGACAAGGCGCGCGGCCCCCGTCCCCGGAAGGATGACGCCCTCGCCCCTCGACCCTCGACCCTCGACCCCGACGTGGGCGTCGAGGCCCGACTGGCCGCCGGCGTGCTGCTGAATGCTGCTCTTGAAGGCCGGGGCGGGCTGGATACGGCCCTGTCGTTCCGCGAGGTCGCCGACCTGCCCGGTCCCGACCGGGCCTTTGCCCGCGCTGTGGCCATGGCTGCCCTGCGCCGCCTCGGCGAGATCGACCAGATTCTGGACCGCAAGCTTCAGAAGGCGCCGCCCCTGGCCGTGCGGACCATCCTGCGGGTGGCCCTGGCCCAGACGCTGGTACTGGAAACGCCGGCCTTTGCCGCGGTCTCGACGGCGGTGAAACTGGCCGAGCGTGAGGTCAAGACCCGGCCTTACAAGAACCTCGTCAACGCCGTGCTGCGCGGTATCGAGCGCGAGGGGCCCGGGCTGACGACGGCCGAGTCCAACCTGCCCGAATGGCTCGCCGCCCGCTGGCGCGCCACCTATGGCGAGGCGACCCTGACCGGTCTGGCCCTGGCAGCGCGGGAAGAACCGGCAACCGACCTGAGCCTGAAGCCCGAGGTCGATGCCGCCGCCGTGGCCGAGGCGCTGGACGGCGAGGTGATGACCGGAGACACCGTCCGCACCGGCCGTCGCGGCGACCTGTCGACCTGGCCGGGGTTCGAGGACGGGGTCTGGTGGGTCCAGGACGCCGCCGCCGCCGTGCCGGTCCGACTGCTGGCACCGACGACCGGCGAGTCCATCGTTGATTTCTGCGCTGCGCCCGGCGGCAAGACGCTTCAGATCGCAGCCTCGGGGGCTTCGGTCGTGGCGCTGGACCGGTCGGACAAGCGGCTGGACCGGCTGCGCGCGAATCTCACCCGCGCCGGCCTGTCCGCCGAGGTCGTGGCCGTCCCGGCCGAGGACTGGGAGGACCCGCGCAGCTTCGACGCCGTCCTGCTGGACGCGCCCTGCACCGCCACCGGCACCTTCCGCCGGAATCCTGAAGTCCTGCGCGCCACCAAGCCCGCCGATGTGGCCAAACTGGCCGATGTCCAGCACCGGCTGCTCGACGCCGCCGCCGAACGGGTGAAGCCGGGCGGCCGTCTGGTCTATTGCGTCTGTTCGCTGGAGCGCGAGGAGGGCGAGACCCAGATCATCGCCTTCCTGCGCCGCAACCCGGCC
>JBEIJS010000058.1:0-14582 GCA_040380105.1 Caulobacteraceae bacterium
CGGTCGCGCTTGCCGGCGTGATCCTGATCCAGCGTTCGGAGGGTGGAGCCCTCGGTCTGGGCGGAGGCCCCTCGGGCTTCATGACCGCGCGCGGTGCAGGCAATCTGCTGACCAAGACGACCTGGGTGCTGGCCGTGCTGTTCTTCCTTTGCGCCATCGGGCTGACCATCCTCGGCAATGTAGAGCGGGCCAATCGCTCGATCGTGGACGCGGACGCGGTGGGTGAGCTGATTGCGCCCACATCGTCGGGCGCGGCCCCGGCCGTCGATCCGGCAGTTCCGGCGCAACCGGTCGCGCCGTCGCTCCAGAATCTCGAATCCAGCCTGGCTGGCGTGTCGTCTGCTCCTGCTACGGCTCCGGCGCCGTCCCAGCCGGCCCCCGTAAACTAGGAAGGCGGGGACCTTATCCCCGCCTTCCTCGCCCGCCCTCACAGTCTTCGCATCAGCCCGCTCGAATCAGCGGTAGAGTGACCCCCCATGGCCCGTTACGTGTTCATCACCGGCGGCGTGGTTTCCTCCCTTGGAAAAGGCCTCGCCTCCGCCGCTCTCGGCGCGCTTCTGCAAGCGCGTGGTTACAAGGTCCGGCTGAGGAAGCTGGACCCGTATCTGAACGTCGATCCGGGCACGATGAGCCCGTATCAGCACGGTGAGGTCTTCGTCACGGACGACGGGGCCGAGACCGACCTCGACCTGGGCCACTATGAGCGGTTCACAGGCGTCTCCGCCGCCAGGTCCGACAACATCACGACCGGCCGCATCTATTCGACCATCCTCGAGAAGGAGCGGCGCGGCGACTATCTGGGGGCGACCGTGCAGGTCATTCCGCACGTGACCGACCAGATCAAATCCTTCTGTCTGACGCCCGCCCTGACCGACGACGGTGAGGATGCGGACTTCGTGCTGGTCGAGATCGGTGGCACGGTCGGCGACATCGAGGGCCTTCCGTTCTTTGAGGCCATCCGCCAGCTGGGCCAGGACCTGCCGCGGGGGCAGTCGTGCTTCGTGCACCTGACCCTGCTGCCGTTCATCAAGACCGCCGGCGAGATGAAGACCAAGCCGACGCAGCACTCGGTCAAGGAACTGCGATCGATCGGCATCCAGCCCGATATCCTGCTGTGCCGGTGCGAACTCCCGATCCCGCCCGAGGAGAAGCGCAAGATCGGTCTGTTCTGCAATGTGCGCCCGACCGGCGTGATCCAGGCGATGGATTCCGCCGACATATACGCCGTGCCACTGGACTATCACCGCGAAGGGCTGGACGCCGAGGTGCTGGCCCATTTCGGCATAACCGATGCGCCGGAACCCGACCTGACCATGTGGCAGGAAATCACCCGGCGCCGGCTGCACCCCGACGGCGAGGTCACCGTGGCGGTGGTCGGAAAATACACGGTCCTGAAGGACGCCTACAAATCCCTGATCGAGGCGTTGCACCACGGCGGGGTCGCCAACAACGTCAAGGTCAACATCGACTGGGTCGAGGCAGAGACCTTCGAGGGCGATCGTGAAGCCTGCGACGCGCGCCTGCAGACGGCCCATGCCATCCTGGTGCCCGGCGGCTTCGGCGAGCGGGGCTCGGAGGGCAAGATCGAGGCGGCCCGGTTCGCTCGTGAGCGCAAGATTCCCTATTTCGGCATCTGTTTCGGCATGCAGATGGCGGTGATCGAGGCGGCCCGGAACCTGGCCGGCTATCCCAAGGCCTCATCGACGGAGTTCGGACCCACGACCGAGCCTGTCGTCGGCCTGATGACCGAATGGACCCAGGGCAACCAGCGCGTCCTGCGTCAGCAGGGCGGCGATATGGGCGGGACGATGCGTCTGGGGGCCTATGACTCGACGCTGAAGGCGGGATCCAAGATCGCGGAAATGTACGGTTCGACGACGATCAGCGAGCGGCACAGGCATCGCTACGAGGTCAATATCAACTACCGCGAGGCCATCGAGCAGAAGGCCGGTCTGATCTTCGCCGGCCTGTCGCCGGACGGCGTCCTGCCCGAAACGGTCGAGCGCGAGGATCATCCGTGGTTTGTGGGTGTCCAGTATCACCCGGAGCTGAAGAGCCGTCCCTTCGCCCCGCACCCCCTGTTTGCGGGCTTCATCGAGGCGGCCCTGGTGCAGAGCCGTCTCGTCTGAGTGCGGGGACGGCAGGCCGGCACACCGGCCCGGGCGTGCCTCAGTCCTGCCCGGTCCGGGAGTCAGCAGACGGATCGCCGTCGCCGGACGGCTCGCGCAGGCCTTCGAAGGGTTGCCGGTCCTGGCAGCGGACACACACGCGGGTGCCGGGCTGACTGCGGCTGTCGACGTAGACATGCCCTTTCAGGCGGCACTGCACCGATCGGAACATGGCCTTGGTCGGCTTGAACATGGTCTTTCCGCCCCGGTTAAACGGTTCCAACGTACAGGAAACATCGATACGTTTCCCGATGTTGCAAGAAAAGGGCCGGTTCACCCGTGCCGGAGCGGTTCATCCCCCAGCAGCGTTAACCCGGGAGTCGCGCCCGCGACGGCCCTGCGGATTTAGCCCCATACCCCTGCCGGAGCGCCGTTCCATGCCGTCCCTGAAAGCCGCCTACCCCCTCTACCTGGCCAACAAGGCGATCACACCCAACCAGGACCTGGAGGTGACCGACAAATACTCGGGCAGGGTGGCGACGCGGGTGGCCCTGGCCGACCCCGCCCTGATCGATCGTGCCATCGGCGCGGCGGTCGAGGCGACCGGGCCCATGGCGCGGATGGCGGCCTATGAGCGGCAGGCGGTGCTGGCCCATTGTGTGAAACGCTTTCAGGAGCGGGCCGACGAACTGGCCCATGCCCTGTGCATCGAGGCCGGAAAGCCGATCCGGGATTCGCGCGGCGAGGTGAGCCGACTGATCGACACCTTCCGCATCGCTGCGGAAGAGTCCGTGCGCATGACCGGAGAGCTCCAGCCGCTCGACATTTCGCCGCGCGCCAGGGGCTATCAGGGGATGTGGAAACGGGTGCCGATCGGGCCATGCTCCTTCATCTCGCCCTTCAACTTTCCGCTCAACCTGGCCGCCCACAAGATCGCACCGGCCCTGGCGGTCGGCTGTCCATTCGTGATGAAACCCGCATCGCGCACGCCGCTGGGGGCCTTGATCATCGGGGAGGTTCTGGCCGAGACGGATCTGCCGGAAGGGGCCTTTTCCATCCTGCCGGCCACGCGCGACGGGTCTGACCTGTTCACCACCGACGACAGGCTCAAACTGCTGTCCTTCACCGGCTCGCCGGAAGTCGGCTGGGCGCTCAAGGCCAGGGCCGGAAAGAAGAAGGTGGTGCTGGAACTGGGGGGCAATGCCGCCGTCATCGTCGACCGCGACAGCGATCTGGAGGATGCCGCCGAGCGGATCATCTTCGGGGCCTTCTACCAGTCGGGCCAGTCCTGCATCGGGGTGCAGCGGATCCTGATCCACGACGATGTCTATGACCCCTTGCGCGATCTGCTGGTTGAGAAGGCCCGGGCCCTGATCTGCGGCGATCCTCGCGAGGAGACCACCTTCATCGGTCCGATGATCGACGAGACGGAGGCGGCGCGGCTGGAGGCCTGGATCCATGAAGCCCGCGTCGCCGGCGCGACCGTGCTGTGCGGGGGCAACCGCACCAGGGCCATGCTGGACGCGACCCTGCTGGAAGGTGTCGGGCGGGGCTTGAAAATCCGTGAGGAGGAAGCCTTCGGGCCGGTGGCCATCCTGTCGCGCTTTTCCGATTTCGAGGCGGCCCTCGCCGAGGTCAATGATTCAAGATTTGGTCTGCAGGCGGGCATCTTCACACGCGACATTCACAAGGCGATGCGGGCCTGGGACGTGCTCGAGGTCGGCGGTATCCTGATCGGGGACGTGCCGAGCTATCGCGTCGACAACATGCCCTATGGCGGGGTCAAGGATTCCGGTCTGGGCCGCGAAGGCGTGAAATTCGCCATGGAGGACATGACCGAGATCCGGAACCTCGTCATCCGGCAGCGGCCGGTGGAGGGGCCGCCGGCAGGTCCTTCGAAATGAGGGGGCCTGGGTCGGTCCAGCCTGCCGCAAAGCATGAACTCTTTGTCACGCGCTGACCGGTTGTGACCCTGTCCAGCCTGGGCCATGCTCGGCCGAACGGGATTGAGCCCGGTGGGGAGGAAAAGATGCGTGTCCGTATGATGTTGGCAGGCGTTGCGGCGGCGGGATTGTTTGCGTTTCCGGCGCTGGCCGAGGACGGCCAGTATGCACCGCAGCTGACCCGGATCGTGACGGAAGCGGCCGCGGGCACCTGCCTGGCGGAGCTGATGGCCCAGCCGCTTCTTGATGCCTGCAATACCCAGATCGCGGCGATGTCGCCGGGGCTGACCGCCCTCGGGCCGGTCGAGACGATGACCTTTGTGAGCGCCGAGGATACCCCCGGCGGCCGGGTCGAGTCCTATAGCGTCAAATTCGCCGGTGGCCGGACCATGACCTGGTTCATCGGCCAGGAGTCCGGCGGCAAGTTCGCCTTGGTCGGGGCGGGGGGCTAGGGATTTGGCGGCGTCCGCGGGAATTCTGCTGGCCGGTCTGATGGCGCTCGGCGCAGGGCAACAGACGCCGCCGATCTTCCAGCCCGGTGCACCCGGGGCTGCGTCGCGTGTGGTCACGCCCGCCGAGGCGGTTGCGCTCGGCCGCTCGACCTTTACCGACGAGGACGTGGCCTTCATGCAGCATATGATTGTCCACCATGCCCAGGCGGTGGAGATGGTCGAACTGCTGCAGACGCGGGGGGTTCACCCGACCGTGCGGCGGCTGGGTCAGCGGATCGCCCTGGGTCAGGAAGCCGAGATCGCCCTGATGCGGGGCTGGCTGAGCGATCGCGGCCAGCCGCTGGAGATGCCGGGCATGGGCGGCGGGCACGCCGGCATGGACCATTCACACCATGCCGGCCATGCGATGCCGGCCTCTGACACGCCGATCATGGCCGGCATGCTGTCGCCGGCACAGATGCAGGCGTTGGCCGCGGCGAGCGGTCCTGCCTTCGACCGCCTTTTCCTCGAAGGCATGATCCGGCATCATCAGGGTGCGCTCGACATGGTCGACGCCCTGCTGGCCAATCCGGGCGCGGCCGAGGATACGATGCTGTCCGACTTCACCACCTCCGTCGTTGCCGACCAGTCGGCGGAGATTCTTCGTATGCAGTCCCTTTTGTCTGACCTCTGAACCCCTTCCTGAAGGACCGGCCATGAACGTTCGCAGCAGCCTGCTTTCCACTGTCGCCGTCCTTGGCATCCTGTTGGGAGCCGGTGGCGCTGCGGCCCAGTCCGCCGCCCCGCCCGCTGCCCAGGAAATCAGGGCGGACGGCCGTACCACCCTGTCGGCCGGCCTCGCCGATGCGGGCCAGCTGGCTTCAGGCATCGCCCTGGAGCACGCCATCGGCAAGCCGCCGGGATTTGTCGACCCCGACATCGGTTTCTCGCCGCCGACCAGCCGTGAGGAAGGCGAGGCGATGATGGCCCGGGCGAGGGGTAATCCGAATTTCAGCGTGCTCGGCATGGCCAACACCGACTTGGCCGTGTCAGACGGCAAGCTGTTCGTCGGCAATTTCAATGGTTTCAACGCCTATGACGTCTCCGGCGACGGCCCGCCGCAACTGGTGATGTCGGTGGTCTGCCCCGGCGGCCAGGGCGATGTCTCGGTCCATGGCGATCTGCTCTTCATGTCGGTCGAGGAAAATCGGGGGCGGCTCAACTGCGGTACCGCGACGACGTCGGACGACGTTACCGCCCAGCGTTTCCGGGGCGTCCGGATCTTTGACATCAGCGACCTGAGCGCGCCGCGCCAGATTGCTGCGGTCCAGACCTGCCGGGGGTCGCACACCCATACGCTGGTTCCGCATCCGACCGACGCCAACGTCCTCTATGTCTACAACTCCGGCACGTCAGACGTCCGCGGCGCGGCGGAGCTGGCGATCTGCACGGACGGTCAGCCGGACCAGAACCCCGAAACCGCCCTGTTCTCGATCGATGTGATCAAGGTGGAGCTGGACCGACCGCAGGACGCGGCCATCGTCAATCGGCCGCGCATCTTCGCCGACAGCCAGACCGGCCGTGTGGCGGGTCTCTGGCGCGGCGGCCGGTCCGGTATCGCGACCCAGGACACGGCCCAGACCAACCAGTGCCATGACATCACCGTCTATCCCGAGATCGGCCTGGCCGCAGGGGCCTGTAGTGGCAATGGCATCCTGCTGGACATCTCCGATCCGGAAAATCCGCGCCGGACGTCGGACATCTTCGATCCGGACATGGCCTATTGGCACTCGGCCACCTTCAACAATGCCGGCGACAAGGTCGTGTTCACGGACGAGTGGGGCGGCGGCATCGGTGCCCGTTGCCAGGCCACGAACCCTGCGACCTGGGGCGCCAATATGGTGGCCACAATCGAGAACCGGACCCTCGCAGGAAAGAGCTTCCACAAACTGCCGAGCGCCCAGGGCGCGACCGAGAACTGCGTCGCCCACAACGGGATGATCATCCCGGTCCCGGGCCGCGACCTGATGGTCCAGGCCTGGTACCAGGGCGGGATCTCGATCATGGAATTCACCGATCCGGCCCGCCCGGTCGAGATCGCCTTCTTCGATCGGGGCCCGATCGACGCCAGCCGGCTGTACGTCGGCGGATCCTGGTCGGCCTACTGGTTCAACGGCCGGATCTATTCGAGCGAGATCGCTCGCGGTCTTGATGTATTGCGGCTGGTCCCGAGCGAGCATCTGTCGGAGGCCGAGATCGCCGCCGCCGAGGCTGTGACGGCGGAGACGATCAATCCCCAGACCCAGACCCGCATCGTCTGGGCCGATACGCCGGATGTGGCCGCTGCCTATCTGGACCAGCTTACCCGGGTCGGGGGCGTGGAGGCAGGCCTTGCCGGGCAGGTTCAGACCCGTATCGATGCCTGGCGTCGAGGTCGGGCGGACAAGCGGGCATCGGCAGAGCTGTCGACCGCCCTGGCCGGGGCGGCCAGCAGCGCGACGGGGCTTAATGCGACGCGGCTGAAAGCCCTGGCCGACCTGTTCGAGCGCCGGGGTCGCTAGGGGGCCCGACTGGTGACGTCGCCGCCGGCGGCAGGCAGGGCAGGAGCCAGCGAACCCTTCGCAGCGGCTTCTGTCGTCCGGCCGGGGTGGCTTTCGACCCGGTGGGGCAAGCCGGTCAGGACCCTCGGGGCGGGTCAGTCAATCGACTGACGCAGGTCTTCCATCGGCTGCTGTGAAACCTGGATGCTGCCCGATCGGGGTCTGTCCAGATCGAGGACAATCATATGCGACAGGGTCAACAGGACCAGTAGCAATGCCGTCTGAGGCAGATGCTGCTTGAGACTGCTGCCAAGCACGGTCCCGAGCATCGCCATCGCCAGGATGGCATAGACGAGCAGCAGCCATTGCACGAAGTCAGGAATGTGGGCCGCCCGCGCGGCCGCCCGGGCAGCGGCGAGGTCAATGCTCTCGTTCAGGGAGTCCATAACGCCGCGCGTCAGCAGCGGCGGACTGTCGCTGCGCAAGGCGACGCCTGTTGCGGCCCACAGCTGCTGTTGCAAGGCCAGGGCACCGGCCTCTGGCGGACTCTCCGCCGCGCTGTTGGACCAGGTCAGGCGAGCGTCGACATAGCGGCGCATCAGATCACTCATCACGGTTCGGTCCGGCTCATCCAGAAGCTGGATCCGCAACCACGTTGTGCCGAGGGCGTTGGCCTCCTGGACCACCAACTGCCTGCGGGTATCGTAGCGATCCATGGCCATCGAAAAGGAAAAGCCGAGCAGAAGCGCCAGAAGGCCCAGAACAGCAGACAGAAGATGCGCGCCCCCGGGCGGTGGCTCGGACCCTGCGTTGGCCATTCGTTGAAGTCGGGTCTGCCCGGCATAGCCGAGGGCGACAGCGATCGTCAGTGCGGACAGGAGCAGTAAACCGACCACCCAAAGGGGGGGCATAACCAGCCAGGACATCGCCGCTCCTTGCCGTTCCCGTCACACCGCCCGCTGCCTTCCCCGGACTGGCCACGGCCGAACGGCTCTCGGGGGCGATGACATCGGAACCATCGAACAGACTGAAACTCGCGCCATCCTCATGCCTGTTGTCAAGCGCGAAGCCCGGGCAGACGGTCGGGGTGGCTATCGGGCCTTCAGCGGGCGGATGCTCGAACGCCTTCCACGCGTTCAGCCAGCCGGCGGACCAGCTCCGTCGCATCCCTGTGCACCAGGTCATGAATGTGGGGGCCGTTGAGCCCGCTTCCACCCGCCGTGTCGATCCTTACGGACGTGACGCCCATCTGTCGTTGCAGAGGCCCCCGCCGGAGGGTGACGGACTGGATATTGCCATAGGGCACCGTCCACTCGCGCCGCTTCAGCACACCCCGACTGACCAGCAGGCTGGTTTCGGCCAGCGCGTAGCGATGGTGGCGACGTCGCAGGAGCGCCACGACCAGCGGAAGGGGCAGGGTGAGCAGGAGAAGACCGGCGAGCGGAAACCACAGGGCCGCGACGGCCAGGATCAACGCCGGGATTGCCACAAAGCCGATGAGCGCGATCCGGTTATGCCAGGAGGACACAGGTCTGAGTCCGGACCGGTCGAAGCCGGGCAGTCCGGCCAGGGCGATGAGCGGCTGGACCTCGGCGGCCCTTGCGAACGGCGCAAGCTCCTGGCGGCCAGAGACATGGTCGCTGCCTCCGAGGGTCTGGACCTTGAACGCGCACCAGCCGAGCGCGCCGCTCAACAGCCCCCATTCGACAAGGCCAAGCTGGATCTGCCGCCGGGCAACCACCACCTCGCTCCGCGTGAGAAGCCCGCGACTGTATCGGAACCGGCCGTCGGCAAGGGAGAGCTTGAAGCCGTAGAATTGCAGGATCGTCCGGATGACCCCGGCCAACAGTCCAAGCCCGATGGCCACACCCGTCGCGCCAAGGGCGAAGGCCGGACTGAGCCGCGACTGCAGTTCCTGCCTGGCCCCGTCCCAGACCTGCACCCACCGGTCCCAGTCCAGATCCAGCGCCTGATCGAGGTATTGGCCGGCACCGAGAATGGCGGCGATCCAGAGGAGGGAAAACCTGAACAGCCCGAAATACAGCAGACGTCCGAATCCCAGCCGAAACAGGATGGGCTCGGCAGCGTCGCCGCCCGGTGTGGTGACCGTAGCGGGGCGCGCGGCAGCCCGGCTCATGCCGCGGAGGAGCTCGCGAAGCCGATGGGCTTCAGCGAGGCTGACGCTATCGAGGCGACCTTCGTCCTTCTCGCCGCCGCCGGTCTCGATGCGGACCTCGGCCAGCCCGATCAGGCGCGCCAGCACACCCTGTTTGATCGAGACATCCTGGATGCGTTGGGCGGGAATCGACCGGCGCGATCGATTGATGATGCCTCGGGAGATCACAAGCTGATCCGGCAGCACCTGATAGGTGAACATGCGCCAGCTCAGCCAGCCTGCGATGAGCGCGACTCCCATCAGCAGGGCCGAAATCATGAGAGCGAAGGCGAGCGTCAGTCCTCCCCCGCGCGATGCGGCCAATACAATCGGCACGGCGAAAATGGCGGAGGGCAGGCCAGGAAGAGCCCTTATCAGGACCGTCCGGGGGTCGAGGCGGCGTGGCGGCAGGACCTCTTCAGGGGATGGCGCAGGCGTTTCGCTCACCAGGGCGCGTCGCTGATACGGCTGCGGATCACATCCCGGATTTCCTCGGCCCGCTCGCGTTTTATGCCCGGGAGGATAACGAGGTTTCGTTCGGTCCCGGCCGTATGGAGGCTGAGCGTGGCAACCCCGGCGCTGCGTTCGATGGGGCCCTGGCTGATATCGATGTGCTGCACGCGTGAGACCGGTACGACGGTGTGCCGCTTCGTGATCCACCCGTTCGCGACGTGCAGTTCCCTGTCGGTAAAGGCATAGCCCCAGCGACGCCAGCGACCCGGGACGAGAAAGACCACTGTGATGAGGCCCCATCCCAAGGTGAGGCCGGCGAGAAACCCGAAGGGGATGCCGACGCGCCCATGCAGGCCGGCGTCGGCGGCTACGGCGATGGCCGACAGTGTCAGCCACACGATAACCGAACGAATACGCAGAACGCTCAGGTAACCCCGCTCAAGCGGGTCCAGCGGTATGAGTTCGATGTCCATCCCGGTCCTTTTACGCCGGGCGCAGGCCTTGGCTCAAGGCAGGACAGATGGACCGGCAATTGGTGAGGTGGCGGGGGTCCATCGACCCGGCCGACAAGCCGCCAGCCGAGGTCGGGCATCGCTTCCGTGAAGCCTTGCTCGAATCGGCGGTCAATGGGCATCGTCCTGTGGCGTCCAGAAAGCCACTGGGCGGCTTCAATTGACATCCTGTGCCTTCGCCTTGGGAAACCCTGGAGAGACCATGTCTGCCGCCGATGTACCCCAAGTCCATCGACCGGCTTTCGGGATGACAGCTCGCGAGGATTTGAGGTCCGCGAGCGGGGGTATGCGACGCCGGCTGTTGGCGCTCGTGACGGGGCCGCTGGATCCGGGCCGTCCCGGTGGCTTCGTCGCCGATGTCTTGCCCGTCCCTGATATCCGGGCGAGGGAGACATGATGCCCGCCCTGCGCCGGCGGGTTCAGGAGGCGATGCAGCGGCTTCTGCGCGAGACCCGGGGCTCCATCGCATTGAATTTCGCCCTGGCCGTGCCGGCGGTCGCCATGCTGAGCGTCGGCGCGATTGATCTTCTTGCCGTCATGTCCGCCAAGACCCGGCTCCAGGACATTGCTGATGCGGCGGCCCTTGCCGCAGCTCCCGCCCTTGGCCTGGC
The DNA here is from genome assembly GCA_040380105.1 of Caulobacteraceae bacterium. Taxonomy (GTDB): domain Bacteria; phylum Pseudomonadota; class Alphaproteobacteria; order Caulobacterales; family Caulobacteraceae; genus Brevundimonas. The sequence continues at coordinate 10,754 of JBEIJS010000058.1, forward strand.
GGCGGATGAAGCTACAGCCCTTGGGCGGGCAGAGGCCTTTGTTGAGGCGCAACTGAGTCAGTGGGCCGACGCGCCGACGGTTGAGGCGGCCTATGACGTGATTGAACAGGACGACCAGCGCGCGATCGAGGTGAAGCTTGCCGGTCACCGCATCTCGTTCTTCGCCAATATGCTGCCTCCGGGCGGATGGCATTTCGAGGCCTTGGCCACTGCGGTATCCGTCGGGAAGACTCCGCTCTGTGTCCTTGGGACCGGGACTTCCGGCCGGATGATCGATCTGGTGGGCAGCTCCAGCATCATGGCACCGGACTGTGGCGTTCACTCCAACGCGGAGATCATTGTCCAGCACACGGCGCAGATCGAGGGCCGCAAGATCCAGTCCGTGCTGACAGCAACCGGCGGGGGCATGACGCCGACACCGGGGCAGGGAGCCGCAGCCATTGTCGACCCGTTCGCGTCCATGACGTTCCCCAGCCTGAATGGATGTCCCTTCACCGGAAACGGACAGGCTAACCCGATAACCTATGAAGATAACGCCACCCATTATCTCGATCCCGGCATTCACTGTCGGCCGATAATCATAAAAAACCTGACGACCGTCGTGCTGAAGCCCGGCGACCATTTCTTCCGAAAGAACGTACAACTGCTGGGCCACGGAAGGCTGCAGGGAGAGGACGTCTTCCTCTTCTTTGATCACGGCTCGGATCCGCTTTTTGGCGGTATGTACGCCCGAGTGAACCTGGTCGGCCGCAAGAGTGGACCCTATGCGGGCATGGTTCTGGCAACGGTCGCGGGCAACTCGCCGAACATCATCCTCCCGGGAAGCAACGTCGAGCGCCTCCTTGGGGTCGTCTATGTCCGTAACGGATTTCTTCAGGTCACCGGCAACGGCGTTGCGGCCGAGGACAGTGCCTGGACGGTCATTGTCGCGAAACAGGTCCTTTCGAACGGCACTGCGAGGATTCGCATCAATGCCGACTATGACGGCAGCGACGTACCGGTCCCCAACGGCGTTGGCCCGAATGCCGGAGGAATGGGTGCGAACGGAACCCGGCTGGTGAACTAGGGCCAAGGCCCGGGCGTGCTCAGCGAACGCCCAGAGCCAGGGCATCCGGTCTGCGGGTGTCGGCGGCGCCGAGGAAACGGTCACCGTCGATCATGATCGACTGGGTGCTGCCCATGGTGGCCGAGCCGCTGACGGCATGGCCGCGGGCCTGCAGCAGGCGTTCGATGTCGCGGGAATAGCCGGCTTCGAACTCCAGCGGCCGTCCGGCGCTGCCCTGGTTGATGCGGGGGCGCATGGCGGCCTCGGCGACATTGAGGTCATGGTCGATGATGTTGACGACCAGCTGGACCATTGTGGGCACGATATAGCTGCCGCCCGGGGTGCCGGTCACCAGCCAGGGCCTGTCGTCGCGGCCGAAGACGATCATGGGCGAGATGGTCGATCTGACCCGTTTGCCCGGAGCGGGATGGTTCGCCGTGACCGTGTCGTCGGCACTGCCCCACGAGAAATTGTCGAGGGAGTTGTTGATCAGGATACCCGTGCCGGGCGGGGCCACATGGGCGCCGTAGGAGTTGGAGAGGGTGAAGGTATTGCTGACGACATTGCCCGCGGCATCGGCGACGGAAAAATGGGTCGTGTCGCGACTCTCGTGCGGCCAGGGGTCACCGACCGGGACGTCTCCCTCGCCGAGGACCCGGTCGAGCCGGATCAGGCCGGCCCGTTCACGCGCGAAGGCCTTGCTGGCGAGGCCGGTCGAGGGCGTGCGCCACTGGGGGCCTCCGCCCAGCAGGCGGCGGTCCGCCGCGACGACCTTCAGGGTCTCGGCCAGCAGGTGAAGGCTGTCGACACTGCCCCAGCCCATGTCGCGCAGCGGCCAGAGTTCGAGGATGTTCAGGGCCTCGGCAACGCTGACGCCCGAGGCGGTCGGGGGCATGTGGGCGATACGGTAGCCGCGGTAGTCCGACCACAGCGGCTCGCTGACCTCGACGCGATAGTCGGCCATGTCGCGGGCGTCCATGATCCCGCCGCCGGCCTCGACCCCGGCGATGATCCGCCGGGCCAGTTCGCCGCGATAGAAGGCGTCGGCACCGCCGGCCTGGACCTGGCGCAGACTCCAGGCCAGATGGGGCTGTCGAAAGCGCTCGCCGGCCGCATAGGCGGTGCCGTCGGGCTTCAGATAGGCTTCACGGGCTCCGGGATCGAGGGCCAGGACCGCGGCCCGCCCTGCGGTGGCCTCGGCCTCGCCGTCGCTCAGTTGGACACCCTCTTCGGCCAGGGTGATGGCGGGCGCGACCAGGTCGGACCAGGGCAGGCTGCCGAAGCGTTGGTGCGCCTCCCAGAGCCCCGCCACCGTCCCGGGCACGGAGGCATTGCGGAAGCCGGCGGGCGTGGTCCGGTCGAACCGGCCATTGTCATCCAGCAGGAGGTCCGGGGTCAGGGCCCGGGGTGCAACCCCGTAGTAGTCGATGGCCAGATCGACGGCGGGCTGATCGGCCGTCGCCGCCATATGCACCAGCATATAGCCGCCGCCACCGAGGTTGCCGGCGCGGGGCAGGGTCACCGCCTGGGCGAGGGCGACCGCGATCGCGGCGTCGACGGCATTGCCGCCCCGGCGCAGGATCTCGACCCCGACTTCTGATGCCGGGGCGCTCTGGCTGACCACCATGCCCCCACGCCCGACCACCGGGTGATGTATCTGGTCGTAGCTGACGATATCGCCGCCCGATCCTGCGCCCGGGCGAACGGGGGCAGGGACTTCCTGGGCGAGCACGGTGGTGGCCGACAGAAGGACGGCACACAGCAGGGACAAGGGCTTCAGCGACATCGGAGAGCTTACCTGTTGACGACTGGCTGTTTCGGGGGAGGTCCCATCAGGGCAGGCGGGGGGCGAGGGCTTCGGCGAAGAAGATCGCGGCCTGTTCCCGGACATCCGCCGTGGCCCGCGCATTGGCCGGCACGGACTGGCGGCGGGTGCCGGGATCATCGAAACTGTGGGTGGCTCCGCGATAGGAGGTGAAGGTCACGGGATGGCCGCGCGCCCGGCTGGTACCGATCAGGTCGCGACAACGATCGTGGGAGACCTCCTCGTCCTCGGTGCCCATGAACACGCGGACCGGCGCATAGGGGCGGTAGCCGGTCCGGTCGAAGCGGTTGTGCAGGCCGCAGGCCGGGTACATGGAGAGGCCTGCGCGGAAACCCAGGCGGCTCATGTCGCCGGGCTTGTCGTCGGCCATGGTCGCGAGGGTGGCGCTGCCGCCGTTGGACCAGCCCATCAGCCCGATCCGGTCATCGTCCACTCCGGGCAGGGTGCGAAGATAGCGCAGGGCACCATAGGCATCGAGCGGGCGGACGGTCACCTCGTTCACCGCATCCGGACGCTCGCTGTAGCTGCCGCGCTCGAAGCCCCCGGGGTAGCCGCGGGGACCAAAGCCGTCGACCACCAGGGCATAGTAGCCCCGCTCCGCCCAATAGCGCGCCCAGAAGCGATGCCGCATGGACAGGGTGGTCGCGTCATAAACGCCGTCGGCCAGGGAGGAATAGGCACCGGCTCGCCCGTGCATCAGGACCACCGCCGGGGCCGTACCCTGAACGACTTCGGGCGAATAGAGGTAGCCGACCAGCTCGGTGCGGGCGTCGTCCAGGCTGCGGAAGACCACCCGCTCCGGGAGGGTGGCCGGAGCCGGGGTTGCCGGCGCGGCCGGTTCCTGGGGCGCTGCAGCCGTGACGACGGTTGCCGGCAGGACAAGCAGGGCCAGGACGAAGAGGATCGGATACATCGTCTTCATGGGAGTCTCTCGAGGACAATCGCTACCCCTTCGCGGC
>JBEIJS010000059.1:0-14573 GCA_040380105.1 Caulobacteraceae bacterium
CCACCACCCTTCGGGTGGTCCCCCTCCCCCGGCGGGGGAGGAGTACGCGTGATCCGCGCCGACCGTATTGCGGCCCTTCACGCCGCGGCCAGGGACCGTATCCTCGTCCTCGACGGGGCCTGGGGTGTGATGATCCAGCGCAGCGACCTGTCCGAACAGGATTTCCGCGGCGACCGTTTCGCCGGCCATGTCGGCCAGATGAAGGGCAATAACGACATCCTGTGCCTGACCCGGCCCGACATCATCGCCGACCTGCACGACCGGTATTTCGCGGCGGGCGCGGATATCTCCGAGACCAACACCTTCTCGGCCACCGTCATCGCCCAGGACGACTACCACCTCGACGCACAGTCGGTGTGGGACATCAATCTGGAAGGCGCGAAACTGGCCCGCGTCGCCGCCGACCGCTGGACGGAAAAGGAGCCGCACAAGCCGCGCTTCGCCGCCGGCTCGATCGGGCCGCTGAACAAGATGCTGTCGATGTCGTCGGACGTGAACGATCCCGGCGCGCGACTGGTGACCTTCGACCAGGTCTATGAGGCCTACCGCCATCAGGTGAAGGCGCTGAACGAGGGCGGGGTCGACCTCTATCTGATCGAGACCATCACCGACACGCTGAACTGCAAGGCCGCGATCAAGGCCATCAAGGACCTCGAGGACGAGGGCATGGAGGCCCTGCCGATCTGGATTTCGGGCACCATCACCGACCGCTCGGGCCGGACCCTGTCGGGCCAGACGGCCGAGGCCTTCTGGAACAGCGTGCGTCACGCCAAACCGTTTGCCGTCGGCTTCAACTGCGCCCTGGGTGCCGACCTGATGCGGCCGTTCATCGCCGAGCTGAGCCGGGTGGCCGACACCCTGGTCGCCGCCTATCCCAACGCCGGCCTGCCCAACGCCATGGGCCAGTACGATGAGCAGCCCCACGAGACGGCCCATTTCCTCGAGGAATGGGCGGCGTCGGGTCTGGTCAATATCGTCGGCGGCTGCTGCGGCACGACGCCGGAGCATATCCGGCACACGGCCGAGGCGGTGTCGAAACTGCCGACGCGGGTGATCCCGGAGCGGCCGGTGGCGATGCGGCTGAGCGGGCTGGAACCGTTTGAGTTGGTGGCGTGATGGACGCCCGATCAAGTTTCCTTCTCCCATTGGGAGAAGGTGGCCCGAAGGGCCGGATGTGGGTCGGCTGGAACCATCGGCGTAAGCCGTCGCACCGATCCGAAAGCGGCTTGCGCCGAGCGACACATCCGCCCCTCACCCTTTCGCGCCGGAACGACGGCTGCGCCGCCGTGCGCTCAAGCCCTCTCCCAATGGGAGAGGGAGAAAAGTCATGAGACCCACCTTCATCAACGTCGGTGAGCGGACCAATGTCACCGGCTCGGCAAAATTCAGGAAGCTGGTCGTCGACGGCGACTATCCCGCCGCCCTTGCCGTCGCGCGTCAGCAGGTGGAGGCCGGGGCCTCGATCATCGACATCAACATGGACGAGGGCCTGCTGGATTCGCAGTCGGCCATGGTCACCTTCCTCAACCTGATCGCGGCCGAGCCCGACATCGCCCGGGTGCCGGTGATGATCGACAGCTCCAAATGGGAGGTGATCGAGGCGGGCCTCAAATGCGTCCAGGGCAAGCCGATCGTCAACTCCATCTCGATGAAGGCGGGCGAGGCCGAGTTCCGCGAACAGGCGGTCAAATGCCTGCGCTACGGGGCCGCTGTCGTCGTCATGGCCTTCGATGAGGTGGGCCAGGCCGATACCGCCGCGCGCAAGATCGAGATCTGCACCCGGGCCTATCGCATCCTGGTGGACGAGGTCGGCTTTCCGCCCGAGGACATCATCTTCGACCCCAATATCTTCGCCGTGGCGACAGGGATCGAGGAGCACGACAACTATGCCGTCGACTTCATCGAGGCGACGCGGGTCATCAAGGCGACCCTGCCTTACGCCCGGGTCTCGGGCGGGGTGTCGAACGTCTCGTTCAGCTTCCGCGGCAATGAGCCGGTGCGACGGGCGATCCACAGCGTCTTCCTGTACCACGCCATCCAGGCGGGGATGGACATGGGGATCGTCAATGCGGGCGACCTGCCCATCTATGACACGCTCGACCCGGTCCTGCGCGAGGCGGTCGAGGATGTGATCCTGAACCGGCCGCAGCGGACGAACGTCAGCAACACCGAGCGGCTGGTCGACATCGCGCCCAACTACAAGGGCGACAAGGGCGTGGCCCGGGTCGTCGATCTGAAATGGCGCGACCAGCCCGTCGGCAAGCGGATCGAGCATGCGCTGGTCAACGGCATCACCGAATTCATCGACGCCGATACCGAGGAGGCGCGGCTGTCGTTCGAGCGGCCGCTGCACGTCATCGAGGGTCCGCTGATGGACGGGATGAATGTGGTCGGCGACCTGTTCGGCTCGGGCAAGATGTTCCTGCCGCAGGTGGTCAAGTCGGCGCGGGTGATGAAACAGGCCGTGGCCTGGCTGGAACCCTTCATGGAGGCCGAAAAGGCCGGAAAACCGCGCGAACAGGCCGGCCGCATCCTGATGGCGACGGTCAAGGGTGACGTCCACGACATCGGCAAGAACATCGTCGGCGTCGTGCTCCAGTGTAACAACTATGAGGTCATCGACCTGGGCGTCATGGTCCCGGCGGACCGGATTCTGGACGCCGCCGTCGAGCACAGGGTCGATATCATCGGCCTGTCGGGCCTGATCACCCCCTCGCTGGACGAGATGGTCTTCGTGGCGCGGGAGATGGAGCGGCGCGGCTTCGACATTCCCCTGCTGATCGGCGGGGCGACGACCAGCCGGACCCATACGGCGGTCAAGATCGAGCCGGGCTATCGCAGCGGTTCGACCACCTATGTCGTGGATGCCAGTCGCGCCGTGGGCGTGGTCGCCGGTCTGCTGTCGAAGACCGAGCGGGCGAAGAACGAGGCCGAAACGCGCGATGAATACGTCCGCATCCGCGAACAGTATGCGCGCGGGCAGGAGGTCAAGGCGCGGGCCACCCTGCCGGCCGCGCGGCAGAACCGGTTCCGGCCCGAGCCGGCGACGCCCCTGCCCTGCGCCCCGTCCTTCCTCGGCGTGCGCGCCTTCGACAGCTGGGACCTCGGCGATCTGGCCGACCACATTGACTGGACGCCCTTCTTCGCCAGCTGGGAGCTGATCGGCCGCTATCCGCTGATCCTGGACGACGAGATCGTCGGCGAGGCGGCGCGGGATCTGTTCAGGGATGCGCAGGCGATGCTGAAGCGGATCGTCGAGGAGAACTGGTTCACGGCCAAGGGGGTGGTCGGCTTCTGGCCCGCCAATGCGGTGGGCGACGACATCGTGGTCTGGGCCGATGAGACCCGCACGGAAGAGATCGCGCGCTTCCACACCCTGCGTCAGCAGATCAAAAAGTCGAACGGCAAGCCCAATCTGGCGCTGTCGGACTTCGTCGCGGAGACCGGGCCGGACTATATCGGGGCCTTCGCCGTGACCGCCGGCCATGGCGAGCTGGAAATCGCCAGACGGTTCAAGGACGCCGGGGACGACTATTCCGCCATCATGGCGACCGCCCTGGCGGACCGTCTGGCCGAGGCCTTTGCGGAGGCGCTGCACAAGCGGGTCCGGACCGAACTGTGGGGGCATGCGGCGGATGAGGCGACGACGGTCGAGGATCTGATCGCCGAGCGGTATCGGGGCATCCGCCCCGCGCCGGGCTATCCGGCCCAGCCGGACCATACGGAAAAGGCGACCCTGTTCAGGCTGTTGCAGGCCGAAGCGAATGCAGGAATGGCCCTGACGGAGAGTTTCGCCATGACGCCGCCTGCGTCGGTGTCAGGCCTGTATTTCGGACATCCGGAAAGCCACTATTTCGGCGTCGGCAAGATCGATCCGGATCAGGCCGAGGACTATGCCCGGCGCAAGGGCTGGGAGCTGGCCACGGCCGAGCGCTGGCTGGCCCCGATCCTGAATTATGATCCGGCGGCCCCGGTCAGAAGCGACGCGGCGTAACCTTCCTCGCCGTCATCCTCGGGCTTGACCCAGGGATGACGGGCGTGGAGGCCCTATTCCAGCCCGACGTCCGCCGGGGTGGCCGGCGGGGTGGTGATGTTCTGGCGGATGCGGCGGGCGGCGTGTTCGCAACGGCCCGGCAGGCCGAAGAACAGGCCGAAAGCCTGGCTGCGGACGACCTCATCCTGATCCACCAGGGGCGTCCATCTGGCGGTGGCCTCGGCGGCGGCGGCGGCGGCGGCGGCGCGGCTGGCCGGGGTCTGGCGCGGCTCGGCGGCACTCAGGGCCGCACGGAAATCCGCCGCCTCCAGCCGGCCCAGACGGATGATGTCCAGATCCAGCGGATCGCGGTTGGTCAGGGTCTCGCCGAGCGCGACATGGCCGTTCACCAGCGCCTCGCACCAGGCCACCAGCGGATAGTCACTCTCCGGCGCGCCCCGCGGCATCGGGTTGGCATAGGCCACGGCCTCCCGGAAGCGTTGGGATTCAACGACTTCGTCGCGGGGGGCCGTCGAAATCACGCCGGCGTCCTGGGGCGGCGGGGTCTGGATGGCGATGACGAGGGCGGAGACGAGGCTGAGGAACATGAAGGGATCCGGGGTCGCGCAACAGGAAGGTCAGGCCGAAAGGCTTGGACAGGGCCGATGGTTTTTCTGCGGCAGCCTGTCCGGCAACAAAAAGGGCGGCGGACCCGAAGATCCGCCGCCCCAGATGGTCTCTGGTATCAGGCCTTAGAAGTTGGCGGTGACACCGAAGAAGAAGTAACGGCCCAGCGAGTCATAGACCTGCGGGTAGGTGTTACCGTTGCCGGTCGTGCCCACGCTGTAGGACAGTTGCGGGTTGTCATCGAGCACGTTGTTGACACCGGCGCGCAGGGTGACGGTGTCCATCACCTGCCAGGTTGCCGCCAGGTCAAGGTAGTTTTCCGCATCGAAGTAACGATCGAGGCGGGTGCCACCGTTGTTCAGCGTGCCGGTGGTGGCGTTCAGGACGGCGAGTTCAACTTCGCCGTAGTGACGCCAGGTCGCCGACAGGTCCATGTCCCACGGGGTGAGCCAGGTGGCACGGGCGCGGTGACGGTACTCGGGGTTCGGCGTGCCGCACTGGTTCGCGAAGAAGCCGGCGCAGTCATAGACCGAAGACGCCGTGCCCAGGCCCGTGTCCGTGATGAGCTCGTTCAGCAGGGTGCCCACGAAGGACAGCTGCACCGAACCCAGGTTGGCAACGCCCAGGTCGTCCCAGTCGAAGGCATAGTTGGCGTTGAAGTCGATACCCGTGGTCGCGAGACCACCGATGTTGTTGTTCAGATCCTGAACAACACCGGTGCCGACCCAGAGCTGGCCACCCGCGTTACGGGTGATCCGACCGCAGGCCGCGGCATCGTTCTGGCCGTAGCAGAGGTTCAGGGTGTTCAACGCGCCGACCGACGAGACCAGGCCGTCGACCTGGATATCGAAATAGTCGACCGAGAGGTTGAAGCCCGGAACGAAGCTGGGCGTCCAGACCACACCATAGGTGTAGGTGTCGGCTTCTTCGGGGTTCAGGTTCGGGTTACCGCCGCCCAGCAGGTTGTACTGGCCAGCCGGGCTGTCGAGGGCGCCGCTGGTCGACTGACCGGAAGTGACCTGGTGACGGGCCGTACCGATGCAGTTGGCCGCAACGGCACCGGTGGTGGCGTCGCAGGGGTCGCGATCGGCGTCGAACAGACCGAAGCCCTGGGCTGCGAACAGTTCGATGACGTTCGGGGCCCGCACAGCGCGCGAGTAGCTGGCGCGGAAGCGGATGTCCTCGATCGGGGCATAGTCAGCGCCGACCTTGTAGGTGTCGGTGCCGAGGTTTTCGTACTCCGAACGACGGTAGGCGGCGTCGATCGAGGCCGAATAGGCCCAGGCCTGACCATCGGCCAGCGGGATCTGGATTTCACCGAAGACTTCGGAGACGTCCGCATCACCCGTCACACCGATCGTCGGGCCACCCTGACCGGCACCGTCGCCGGTGGCGAAGGCGTTGTCGGTCGTGGAGCCGAGGTAGTCGCGACGATATTCGGCACCGAACGCCACCTGAATGGTGTTCGACGAGGTCGGCAGGGACCAGCCCGTGTCACCCGTGACGGCAGCGGTGACAACCTGTTGGGTCGTTTCACCGGTCTGGATCAGCGGGATCTGCAGGTAGTTCAGCGCAGCCTGCGTCACGCCACCCGAGATGAAGATGTCGTAAGGAACGCAGGACGGGTCCGTACCGTTGACGACCGAACGGCAGGTCGCGACGCCGCCGACGCTGACGACGTCAAGGGCGCGGCCGAGGCGGGTGGTCGAGAAGTCGTTCAGATAGACGCGCGACATGTTCACGCGCGAGAACTGCGCGGCCACGTCATAGTTCCAGCCCTCGGTGAGCTCGCCACGGATGCCGACGACACCGCGGTAGGATTCATAGCCGAGCGTGTCCTGACGACCGCCGCCTTCGACGTTCCGGCGACCGACGTACAGGGTCCGGCGGTTGCCGGCCGTGACGTCAGCAGCCGTACAGCCGATGGTCGTGCGCTGTTGGGCGCCGAGCAGCGGGTTGTCACAGTTGATGTCGGGGGTGCTGAAGAAGTTGCCCGACGGGGCGATCTGGGCGACCGACTTGTAGTCCGAGAACATCAGCTGGGCGAAGACTTCAGCCTTGTCGCTGACCTCATAGCGACCGAAGGCGCCCATGGTGTAGCGCTCGTCCGGACGCTGATAGTAGTTCAGCGGGCCGAAGTTGTAGTTGCCGGTATCGGCGTTGAACGGAACGAAGGTCCGGCCGGTGCCCAGGGTCGAGTTGAAGGTTCCGAAGTCCGTGAAACGGCCGGGGAAGGAGGTGCCCGAACCGCCGCAGGAATAGGTCGCCGGGCCCGTGGCCGCGTTCGGCGCGCCGAGAGCACAGGCCGAATAGTCGCGGTCGCCCTGCAGGATCGGGTTGTTGTTCCGGTAGCCGGCATAGGCCATCAGGTTGCCGCGGCCGTCGGGCGCGGAGACGCCGAGGGTCACGTTCAGCGAGCGGCTTTCACCGTCGGAGACATTGTCGTCCGGCAGGCGGAACTGGGCAGCATTGGTCGTGCCGCGGCGAGCGATTTCAGCGCGCAGGTTGCCGACGCCGTCATAGTCGTTGTTGTGCTGGTAGAAGCCGTACTGGGCGTCGACCTGCAGGCCTTCGAAGTCCTTCTTCATGATGAAGTTGACGACGCCGGCGACAGCGTCCGAACCGTAGACGGCGGAGGCGCCGCCGGTCAGGACTTCAACGCGCTCGACCAGTTGTTCCGGAATCTGGTTCAGGTCGGCCGCGTCGTCGTTCGGCGAGCCGTAGCCCATACGACGACCGTCGATCAGCACCAGGGTGCGCGACGAGCCGAGGTTACGCAGCGACACCGTGGCCGTGCCCGAGGCGCCGTTGGCGACCGTCGAGTTCTGGGCGGCGAAGGCTTGCGGCAGTTGCGAGATCAGGTCCTCGACCCGGGTCACGCCCGCAACGTCGATGTCCTCACCCGTGACCTGGGTCACCGGGCTGGTCGTAACCAGGTTGGCTTGCGGGATGCGCGAACCGGTGACGACGACGTCGTCGAGGTCCTGCGCCGGCGCGTCCTGGGCCATGGCGGGAGCCGCGAAGGCGAGAGCGGCGAATCCGCCGATCATGGTCGTCGTCAGCAGCCTGTTGCGGGTTTTTTGGGTTCTCAAGGTCGTCTCCTGATGTTCGACGCGGTCTGAAGAGCGACGCGTCGCGGACTTAGAAATGGAATATTCCCTTCCCCCCGCGGACGGAATCCGACCGCAGTTGCAGAATGGTATGCTCCGCCAGCCGTTAATCGCCAGCCAAATTACCGCAGTGTAACGATGTCGCAGCGGGACTGTCGTATTTAAGCCACGATACGGACACCGGGCGGTTGCCGGCGCGGGAGGTTGACCGTCGGGGCGTCTTGTCCGACTGAAGTCCCCCAAGCCCAGGCGGTCTTTTTCGAGGTTGATCCGATGTCACTGATTTCCGGCCTGGCTGCGCTGGCAGCCGCTTCAACCCTCTCGGCCCAGGCGACACCGCCGCAGGAGCGCCCGGAAACCCTGGCGCGGCTGATGGCCTGCCGCGGGATTGCCGAGAACACCGCGCGGCTGGCCTGTTTCGATACCGCGGCCGGGGCATTGGACACGGCCGAACGCCAGGGCGACCTGGTGGTGATCGACCGCGCCGGGGTCGCCGAGACCCGCCGTCAGCTGTTCGGGTTTGAAATGCCCTCCCTGCCCCGGCTGTTCGGCCCCGAGGGTGCGGTCGAACTCGAATCGATCGACTCGACCCTGGCGAGCGCCTCGTCCGTCGGGGAAGGCCGCTGGGTCTTCCGCCTCGCGGACGGCAGCGAATGGCGGCAGATCGACTCAGAACGCGTCCGCTTCCGCAACAGCCCCGGACAGCCCGTCCGCGTCCGCAAGGGGGCGCTCAGCAGCTTCCTCCTGACGATCGACGGCAGCCGGGCGGTCCGGGTGCGGCGGCAATAGTCATGACCCTTCACCCCCTCTCACCGACCGTCTCGGTCTCGCCCCAGCTTTCCCCGGACGCCATGCCGGCGCTGGCCGCTGCCGGATTCGGCCGGATCATCAGCAATCGCCCGGACGGCGAAGAGCCCGGCCAGCCCCCGGCTGCGGTCATGGAAGCGGCGGCTCGGGACGCCGGTCTGGCCTTTGCCTGGATCCCGGTATCCGGCCTGCCCGGGCCCGATCAGGTCGCGGCGGTGGCGGCCTTGCTGGCCGACGACGTGCCGACGGTGATGTTCTGCCGGTCCGGCATGCGTTCGGCTTCGGCCTGGGCGATGTCCGGGCGCCTCAAGGGGGTGGCTGCAGACGAATTGCGCGCTGCGGCCGCCGACGCGGGCTACGACCTCGCCCGGGTTCCGCTCTAGCGACCCGGAAGCCGGGTTGGGCTAGCGCAGGACGGCCACGCGCGCCGCATAGGGAACCGGTTCCGGCGTGCAGGACGCCACAGCGAGTTGCATCGCCATGAGACACAGGAAGGTGGCCGCGATGGTCTGGAGCCGATTTGAGACAGCCAGGGCGATGGAAACAGCCACTTCGGGCACTCCGCAGAAGGTTTGCAGGGTCCGAACGCAAGGGGCGGGCCGCACCCGATGATCCCGTTCGTGCCCATGCCGGCCTTCGAATACGGGCGGACGGAGGTCGTCTCACCGCTGATCCGCCGGGTGATCGCCAACAATCCCGGACCCTTCACCTTCACGGGCACCGGAACCTATATCGTGGGTCGCGCCACGGTCGGGGCGGGCGTGGCGGTAATCGACCCGGGTCCTCTGGATGAGGCCCATCTGGCGGCCCTGCTCCGCGCGGTCGAAGGCCAGACGGTCAGCCATGTGCTGGTGACCCACACCCACCGGGACCACGCCCCCCTCGCCCGCCCTTTCGCCGCCGCCGTCGGTGCGCCCATCCTGGCGGCTCCCCCGGCGCGGACCGTCCATGTCGCGGCGTCGCTGGACGAGGAGGATGACGAGACCTTTCACCCCGACATCGTTCTGACCGGCGGCGAACGTCTGGCGGGCGACGGCTGGACGATCGAGGCCATGGCCACGCCCGGTCACGCCTCCAACCACCTGGCCTTTGTCCTGCTGGAAGAGAACGCCCTGTTCAGCGGGGACCACGTGATGGGCTGGTCCACAACCGTCGTGGCCCCACCCGACGGCGACATGGCCGCCTATATGGCCAGCCTCGACGCAGTGATGGCCCGCGATTTCGCGACCCTCTGGCCGACGCACGGTGCCCCGATCACCGAACCCGGGCCGTTTCTGGCCGCCTACAAGGCGCACCGGCTGGCCCGGGAGGCGCAGGTCCTTGCCCGGCTGGCGGCCGGGGACCGGCGGATCGCCGACATGGTTCCGGTCCTCTATGCGGCAGTAGATTCACGGCTGTGGCCGGCGGCCAGCCTTTCGGTCTGGGCTCATCTGATCGCGCTGGAAAGGGCCGGGATCGCACGGGCGACGCCGGAGCCGACCCTGAATGCCGACTGGGCCCTGACCTGAGCCTTAGCCTGCGGCGCGCAGGGTTTCGCTGATCGCCGTGGCCATGCGGCAGGCCTCGCCGCCGTGCGCCCGGTGATCGCGGGCGGCCACGCGAATGTCGGTGCGTTCGGGGCGGATACGGATCACGGCGTCGTGGTCGAAGCCGAACCAGAAGCCTTCCCGGCTGCCGTCAGCCCGACCCACGCCGGCACCGCGCAGGGTGAAGCCGGCCTGTTCAAGCGCATAGATGGCCGCCGTCGGCGCGATCTGGCGCATCACCGGCAGGGCACCGGGACAGGCCTCAGCCCCCACGGCAGGTCCGGGTCCCTGCCCGCCCCGCTCCGCGCCGAGATCGCCGAATCCCGGAACCTCGGCCAGGTCGGTGCTGATATTCTCGACCGGGCCGGCCGCCAGACGGGCCTTCTGCCAGACGAAGCCGCCGAGAGTCGCGCCGGCGACGAGAACGGCGGCGAGCGCCGTCAGACCCGATCTGCGCATATTCCGGAGCGCCAGGACCAGGGCACCGAGGGCTGCGGCAGCCCCCGCGACCGACAGATACCAGGCCGCCTTCAGCGTCAGCAGGTCATAGCCGATCTCAACCGGCCAGGCTCCGAGCCGCGTCCCGAGGGCTGCGACCAGCACCAGAACCGGCGCGGCGACGGACAGCGCCGCCAGCGCCTGGACCCGACCGGCTCCGGGCGTGCGGCGTGCCATCGCCTCAGGCCGCCGCGGTCGGCAGGCGGTAGTCCTTCAGCCGCTCGCGCAGCAGCTTCTTGTCGATCTTGCCCGTGGCACCGAGAGGGATGTCATCCACGAACACCACATCGTCGGGCATCCACCATTTGGCGATCTTGCCCTGCAGGAAGTCGAGATGCTCCTGCTTGTTCTGGGCCTCGCCGGGCTTCAGCTTGACGATCAGGACGGGGCGTTCATCCCATTTCGGATGGGCGGCCCCAATGACGGCGGCCAGTTCGACGCGGGGATGGCCGACGGCGATATTCTCGATCTCGATCGAGCTGATCCACTCACCACCGGACTTGATCACATCCTTGGCGCGGTCGGTGATCTGCATGAAGCCATGCTCGTCGATGGTCGAGACGTCGCCCGTGTCGAAGAAACCCTCGTGGTCGAGGATGTCGCCACCCTCGCCCTTGAAATAGGCCCCCGAGATGGTGGGGCCCTTGATCATCAGCCGGCCATAGGTCGTGCCGTCATGGGGCATCTCCTGCCCGGCATAGTTCTTCAGTTTCAGCTCGACACCGAGCGGCGGCATGCCCTGTTTGACCCGCCACTTCATGCTCTCGTCATAAGGCAGGGCGGCCAGTTCGGGCGGCAGGATCGAGATGGTGCCGATCGGCGAGGTCTCGGTCATGCCCCACCCCTGGATCACCTCGATACCGAACTCGTCGTGGAAGGCACGGATAAGGCTTTCGGGGACGGCCGAGCCGCCGATCATGACGCGCTTGACCGTCGGAATGGTCAGATTGTTCTCGCGCAGATGGGTCAGCAGCATCTGCCAGACGGTCGGTACGGCCGCGGAGAAGGTCACGCCCTCGGATACGATCAGCTCATAGATGGCGGCCCCGTCCATGCGCGCGCCCGGCATGACCAGCTTGGCACCCGACGCCGGGCCGGCGAAGGCGATCCCCCAGGCGTTGGCGTGGAACATCGGCACCACCGGCAGGATCACCTCCTTCGGCGACGGCCCGAGCACGGTCGACTGCATACCCAGCAGGGTATGGATGAAGTTCGACCGGTGCGAATACAGCACCCCCTTGGGGTTGCCGGTCGTGCCGGAGGTGTAGCAGAGGCCGCAGGCCGTCTGTTCGTCGAAATCGCCCCAGACCACGTCTTCCGAGGCCGACCCCAGCAGGGCCTCATAGCATTCAGCGCCCGGCAGTTTGGTCGCCGGCATGCTCAGTTCGTCCGTCATCACCACCACCCGCTTCACCGTGGGGCAGTGCGGCAGGATGGCCTCCAGCAGCGGGATGAAGGTCTGGTCGACGAAGATGATCTTATCTTCGGCGTGGTTGATGATGTAGATCAGCTGTTCCGGGAACAGGCGCGGGTTCAGGGTGTGGCAGACGGCCCCCATGCCCATGATGCCGTACCAGACCTCCATATGACGGCTGGTATTCCAGGCCAGGGTCGCGACGCGGTCGCCGACCTTGATGTCCCAGCCCTTCAGAACACTGGTGACCCGTTTGGCCCGGGCGAAAATCTCGGCATAGGTCGTGCGGACGATCGGTCCCTCGACGGACCGGGTCACGACCTCCCGATGACCATGCCAATTCTTCGCGTGGTCGAGGATCTTGTCGACCGTCAACGGCCAGTCCTGCATCAGTCCAAGCATCGCTATCCCTCAAGCCTGCACCTGCTTTTCGAGGCGCTTGGAGGCCACGGTATCGGCGGGATGGACGATAAGCAACGTGACGCGAGGTCACCCCCTTGCCCGAAGGACTTGGCGAAACCCGGCCCGCAGCCCTAGAAGCGGCGCATGCCCATCCTCATCG
The DNA here is from genome assembly GCA_040380105.1 of Caulobacteraceae bacterium. GTDB lineage: Bacteria > Pseudomonadota > Alphaproteobacteria > Caulobacterales > Caulobacteraceae > Brevundimonas. The sequence goes on from JBEIJS010000059.1 coordinate 12,518, forward strand.
CGATCACCGGCGGCTCGGGCTCCGGCAAGAGCACGCTCGCCGAAGCGCTCGTCTCGGCCCTCCCCGCCGGAACGGCAGTCCTGCTGCGCGAGGACTCCTACTATCGGGATGCGGCCAGCCTGCCTGACTTCGATCCTGCAACGTTCGACTTCGACGATGTGACGGCGCGCGACCACGCGCTGATGATCCGCGACCTGACCGAGCTGAAGGCGGGGCGGGACATTGTGGCCCCGCTGTATTCCTTCATCCACCACGGACGGGAGCCGGGTGGGGAAGCGGTGCGGGCCGCCGGGGTGGTCATCGTCGAAGGCACCCATGTGCTGTGCAACCAGGAACTGGTCGCCCTGTTCGATATCCGGGTGTTTGTCGACACGCCGGCCGACATCCGCTTCATCCGCCGCCTGCTGCGCGACCAGACCGAGCGCGGCCGCACGCCGGAGTCCGTGATCGCCCAATACCTGGCGACCGTGCGCCCGGGCCATGAGCGGCTGACCGAACCGTCGCGGGTGAACGCCGACTTCATCGTCGCCGACGCGACGGCTGCCGTGCGACTGGAGGACCCGCAGGCCGTGGTCCGGCTGGCCGCCCCCGTGCTGGCCCATCCCCTGCTCGCGCCACTGATCAGGGCTTGAGGTCGCGGACAGGATTCTTCCCGGCCCTTGACCCGCGGCGGACTTGCACCCCAACCTGTGGCGTTCTCGTGAGCCATCCATCCCATGCAAGCAAACGGCGTCGCAACCGCGCCTCCCCTCGACCCCAAACGCAAGGCGATCCTGCGACATGCCCGCAAGACCTTCGTCCGCGAGGGCTATGCGGCGACCCGGATCGAGCCGATCGCGCGCGAAGCCGGGGTTTCGACAGCGACCCTCTATGCCCTGTTCGAGGGCAAGGCCCAGCTGTTCGCGGCCGTCATCCGCGACGCGGCCGAGGATTTTGCGCTGCAGATGGCCCGACTCGGATCCATCGAGGGCAACGCCCGTCAGCAGTTGACCAGTTTCGCCGCAGCCTATGCCGAGTTCATGAGCGACCCCTTCGTCCGCTCTGTCTTCCGTCTCGTTATGGCCGAACGCCCGCGCTTTCAGGCTGTCGCCATCCGGTTCTTCGAGGACGGCCGCAAGGCCTTCGGCGCGACCCTGATCACCATCCTGATCGCCCAGTCCAAGGCCGGGGCCCTGAAACCGATTGACCGCCCATCATGGGCCGCAGGCAATCTGATGGGGATGATCGAGCACCCGGTCTTCTTCGTGCCCCTGGTCACCGGCGACGAAGTCAAGGTCCAACGCACCGTAGCCGAGATTGTCGAGGACGCCGTGGCCACCTTCCTCGCCCGCTACGGAGCCTGACGGCCCGGGGCCGGATCAGGGCCAGAGGCGGGTCTTCGCCCAGTCCGCGCCCGCGCGGTCGAACCTGAGCCGGTCGTGCAGACGGAACGGCCGGTCGCGCCAGAATTCCACGCTGTCAGGCACGATGCGCCAGCCGGTCCAGTGCTCCGGCCGGGGCACGTCCTGACCGTCGAACCGTGCGGACTCGCGCACCACGGCGGCTTCCAGTGCCGCCCGGCTGTCCAGCGGCCGCGACTGGTCCGAGGCCCAGGCCCCGACCCGGCTCTCGCGGGCGCGGCTGGCGAAATAGGCGTCGGCCTCGGCGACGGTGACCGGCTCGACGGAGCCGCGCACCCGCACCTGACGCCTGAGCGACTTCCAGTGGAACAGCAGGGCCGCGCGGGGATGCCCCGCCAGTTCCAGCCCCTTGGCGCTCTCGCGGTTGGAATAGAAGGTGAAACCGCCGGCATCGACATCCTTGAGCAGCACCATCCGGCTGTCGGGCGTGCCCGCCGCATCCACGGTCGACAGGGCCATGGCGTTGGGGTCGTTGGGCTCGGTCCTTGTCGCGTCGCCCAGCCACTCGAGAAAAAGGCCGATCGGCTCGGCCCGGTCAAAGATGGTCTCGTCGCCAGTGGCAGCGAGGGCAGCGGCATAATGCTCTGCATATTCCTCACGGGTCGGGCTGGACGGGATCACGGATGCGGTCATGGATTGCAGATAGACCTTCGCGG
>JBEIJS010000060.1:0-14557 GCA_040380105.1 Caulobacteraceae bacterium
GCCGCCGACGCCATAGTTGCCACCCGTGTCGGTGTTCTCGCCGTAACCATCGTTGCCGTAGCGACGCCAGCCCGGCGCACCGTTCAGATCGTAGCGCACGCGCAGGCGGTCTTCCCGGGTCTGGTCATCATACTCGGGCAGGCTCGCCGTGATCGAAGGGGCGTCGGCGGCCCTCACACCGTAGCGGACCAGCTCAAGGAAGCCGCCGTCGATGATGCGGTCCTCCGGCAGGCCGGGCTGGCCGTTGTTCTCGCCGAGCAGACCTTGATCGTTGGGGTCGTCATTGCGGCTGAGACGCAGGAAATAGCGGCCGTCGCCGAGGGGTCCTGCGGTCGTGAACATCCGGGATTCCAGCTTTGACGCATAGTCGTCGGCGGCGGCCTGGTAGCGGGCGGCGGAGGCGGGGTCGCCAGAGGCCCGCGCGATATCGGCGGCGACGGTCAGTCCGGTGATGACGGCCGCGGTGGTGGAGGGCGAATGACCTTCCTGCTCCTCCCAGCGCTCCTGCTGGGTCCAGGGCGGGGTGATCTGGCGGTCGTTCCAGAGGATGCCGGCCTTGCCGCCATCGACAAGAAAGTCAGCGGCGGGTTTGATCATGCGGAAATACATGGCTGTCAGCTCGGCGTCGCTGATGCGGCCGGCCCTCCAAAGCTTCCATCCCAGCATGATGGGCATGGCGGTCTGGTCCAGCTGGACCCCGACCCACTCAATCTGTCCGTCGACATGGGTCTTCTGCAGGAACCAGCCGGTCGCGCCGGTGTTGCCCGGCGTGTCGGCGCGGACCTGGACCTGGGGCAGGTAGCGGAAGGCGGCGACCGGCGTCTCGACGTCGCCGAGGGCCATCAAGGCCATGGCAACCTGATAGAAGTCGCGCGGCCAGACAGCCTTGTAGCCGGTCGAGGAGGCCGTGGCGTCGACGGTCTCGCCCCACGGATTGGACAGGGAGGCGATCAGGGCTCCGGCAAAGGTCCGGTCTTCCTGAACCTTCAGCATCAGGGCGGAGGCCCAGGCCAGCTTGCCACCGTCGGTCGACTGCTCGGCGATCCGGGGCAGGTCCGTAAGCGAAGCCAGATAGTCTTCCCAACCAACGCGGTCACCCTCGCCGTTGAAGCGGGAAAGGACTTCGTCGAGGCCGGTCGTGAAGCTCTCTTTGGCCGAGCGACGGGCCTCCTGACGGGACGGGCCGAAGCCGATGACAAAGTCCTGTTGTCGGGTTTCACCCGCCCGCAGCCGCTCGAGGCCGGCGGTCAGCATGATGTTGCCGCTCGTGTCGCCGGTGGAGCGGTAGACATGGTCCAGCCGACCGTCTGCGAGGTCAGTAAGGCCGTCCGAGGTTCCCACATAGCCGACGCTGGCGGCGACGAAGGGGCGATCGGCCTGAAGCACAAGGTGGGCGTCGCCCTCGTAGGCATAGAGTGCCCCGGGTTCCTGCTGCTCGACACCGTCGATGAGCGGGCGGCCCGCGGTGACGGCATCTCCGGAGTCACCGACCCCGGTGTTGGCCATATGCGGCTCGAGCAGCAGATAGGGCTGGATGTCGCCCCGAAGGGCGCGGATCGCTGTGCGCACGACGAGCGACTGGCGATCGGGATCCGTGAAGATGCGCTTCTCGATCTCGAAGCGGCCGCCGTGGTCTGTGGTCACCACCCGATAGGCCGGCGAAAGCGGCCGGCCGCGCGCGTCCGTGTTCAGATATTCGGTGCGGCTGGTCGTGTCGCGGCCTTCGACGAAGACCTGACCGTCGACCACAACGGCGAACCGCATCTGTTTGATCTGGGCCTCGTGGATCAGACCGTACATGGTCTCGGTCAGGACACCGTCCGCGAGCGAGAACCAGACCCGGGAGATGTCGCCGGTGCGGCCACCGTCACGGTATTGCCCGTCGACATAGGCTTCGTAGGACGCGCCAGCGCCTGACTTTGAGGCGCTGGACCAGACGGGCTGGTCCCCGGGGGCGCCCGGCGCGATCGCAGCGACCTGCGGGGCGGGGACGATGACGGGCGTAGCCGCCTCGCGGCCGGGAATCAGCCCTTGCAGGGTCGAACATCCCGCACTGAGCAACAGGGCGGCGCCGAGGGCGAGGCGGGAGACTGTGCGCATGGTGGGGCTCGTCATTCGGAAGGCAGGAGAAAGGTCAGCGGGGTATCGAGGCGTTGATTCCAGGAGGCCTCATTATGCTCGGCACCGGGGAAGACCAGGCTTCGAAAACGGTCCGGTCCCCAGCCCTCGCCCGAGACGACCGTGTCGATACGGCTCTGAAAGAAGGCATAGAACTGGTCCAGCGTCTCGTCGCCGCGATCAAAATAGAGCCGGTGCGTCGCGGGATCGGGCAGGCCACGGGCGATGACATCGCTCCATGTCTGGACGATGGTTTCGCGCCAACGCTCCAGCCGGTTGTCGTCCAGGCGTTCGATCCTCAGTGGCCAGTGGGTCGACAGGCAGCCGGCGCTGCCGAAGACCTCCGGATGTTTCATCAGGGCATAAAGGGAGATCAGTCCACCCATGCTCGAACCCATGATGACGGTATCGTTGCGTCCCGGGCGCGTTCGGTAGGTGCGGTCTATGAAGGGCTTCAACTCCTCCACCAGAAAACGGAGATAGCCGTCCGACAGGGGTTCTCCGCCGTAGAGGGTCAACAGATCCGCCCGGATGTCCCCCGGCAGGGCGCGGATCATGTCGGCCGGCACGTATTCGCGCAGGCGCAGCGGGGTGTTGTGAACGCCGACCACGATCGGCATCCGGATCTGGCCCCCGGCACCCAGCCGGCTGACATGTTCATCCACGCCCCATTCGACTCCATAGCCGGCCCGCGAATTGTCGAACAGGTTCTGGCCGTCGTGCATGTAGAGGACCGGCCAACCCACTGGATTGGCCTCATAACCGGGCGGAAGCCAGACGGTGACGTCGCGCGGCCCTGCATGGGCCGAGGTCATTTGCGGGTGTTCGACAAGTCGGCCGGTGGCCGGAACCTCGGCCCTCGCCGACAGGGCCCCGCCGAGGATCGGCAAGGCGGCCAGAGCCGTCAGAGCATGACGCCGGTTGATGTTCACGTCACCACCTTCGGTTCCGTGACCCGCAGGCTGCAGGCGGCCGCGATGAAGAAACTGACGCCGCCGAGCATCAGGGCCCAGATGGCCTGGCTGTCGAACAGGTTCTTCAGGATCAGGCCCAGGATGGTGGCGGCCAGTAGCTGGGGCACAACGATGAAGATGTTGAAAATGCCCATATAAACGCCCATTTTCCGGCCCGGTACGGCCCCGGCCAGGATGGCGTAGGGCATCGACAGGATCGAGGCCCAGGCGATGCCGATCCCGATCATGGGCAGCCATAGCAGCTGTGGGTCACGGATCAGGAAGACCCCGATCAGGCCCAGGCCGCCGAGCGCCAGATTGATCGCGTGGGCAACCTTGCGGCCCGTACGCTGCGCAATGACCGGGATGGCGAAGGCGGCGAGGGCGGCGACGCCGTTGTAGACGCCGAACAGGATGCCCACCCAGTTGGCCCCCTCATTGTAGGCGGTCGAGGTCGTGTCCGAGGTGCCGAAATGCACGGCGGTGACCGCTGCGGTGGTGAAGATCCACATGGCGAACAGGGCGAACCAGCTGAAGAACTGTACCACGGCCAGATCCCGCATGGTTTTCGGCATGCGGAAGACATCGTCGATGACTTCTGTCAGGCCATTGGAGGCCCGCATCTGGTGCATAAGGCCGACGACAATCTGTATCAGGCCGAAGCCGGCGAAGAAGCCGGCAAGGACATAGAGTTCCTTCTCGAGCCCCGCGACCCACACGCCGTAGAGTCCGGCCGAACCGGCCACCAGCCACATGAACCCGCCGAGCAGATAGCTATCGGCCGAACGGGCAGGCATCTGGCGGTCATCGGACCCCTGGGCGGCGAGGGCCGTGGAGCGCGTGGTTTCGAAGGCATCGATCTGTTCGGGGCTGTACTCGCGCGTCGTGACGACGGTCCAGAGCACGGCGAGAAGCATGCCGGCGGCACCGATGTAGAACGACAGCTTGACCGAGTCCGGTGTCAGCCCCTCGGGTGCCGTTGAGACGACGGCGAACACATTGGTCAGAATCCAGGGCAGGCAGGAGGCCAGCACGGCACCTGCGCCGATGAAAAAGGTCTGCATGGCATAGCCGCGGGTGCGCTGCTCATCGGGAAGATTGTCTCCGACGAATGCACGGAAGGGCTCCATGGTGACGTTGATCGCAGCGTCCATGACCCAAAGGGTCGCCGCCGCCAGCCACAGGCTGGGAGCATTGGGCATGTAGACCATGGCTGCCGATGTCAGGATCGCGCCCACCAGGAAATAGGGCCGCCGTCTCCCCAGCGGACCCCAGGTCTTGTCGCTTAAATGCCCGATGATCGGCTGGACCAGCAGCCCCGTCAGGGGTGCTGCAATCCACAGGATGGCGAGATTGTCGACCTCGGCACCGAGGGACTGAAAGATCCGGCTGACATTGCCGTTCTGGAGGGCAAAGCCGATCTGGATGCCGAAGAAACCCACGCACATGTTCCAGATCGCGAACTGGCTCAGGCGGGGTCGGACCCGGCCGACGAGTCCGGTGACGTTATCGATTGTGGTCATGTGCGGCGTCCTCTGCCGATCGGTACGAAGCGGATGGCCTGACCGCCACCGGGGGCCAACTGAAGGCTCAGGGTGTCAGTGGCGGTGACCTCCCGGTTTTCGATAACGATCGCCTCGCGGTTGGTCTGCCAATGGGCGTCCGGCGCGTCCCGATAGATTTCAGCCCGGTAGCGGCGGCCCGGGTCGAGGAAGGACAGGGCGGCGTCCAGCACGCGCGGATGCTCGTCAGTGACGGCACCGAGGAACCATTCGTCGGAGTTCCGGTCCTTGCGAACGGTGGTGACGTAGTCGCCGATCTCGCCGTTGAGGATCCGGGTCTCCGCCCAGTCGACGGCGACGTCCTTGATGAACTGGAACGGGCCTGGATTGGCCTCGTAGTTCTCCAGCAGATCCGCCGCCATCTGGATCGGGCTGTAGATGGTCACATACAGGGCCAGCTGTTTGGCCCAGGTGGTGGCGATGCCGTCAGGGCTGCGCGTCCTCATGCCGAAAATGCCTGGCGTATAGTCCATCGGCCCGGCCAGCAGGCGGGTGAAGACGAGATTGGCCTCATGCTCGGGCGGGTTGCCCGGCTGGCCCCAGGCGCTGAACTCCATGCCGCGCGCGCCCTCGCGCGAGATCATGTTCGGCCAGGTTCGGCGCAGGCCCGTGTCCTTGAAGGGTTCGTGGGCATTGACGGCGACCTGATATCGGGCAGCGGTCTCGACCACGCGGATCTGGTGCTGGGCCATCGGCTGGCTCTCGTGCCATGCAAGGCGTGGCTGTCCGTCCGGGCCGCGCACCCGCGCGCCGGCGGCGTCGGCGACATAGCCGGTCTTGACCGAGTGCCAGCCGAACCTCTGCATCTGGGCAAAGGCGGCATCCAGCTGTTGCTCGTAGTGGAAGGCGTTGCCGCCGGTTTCGTGGTGGCCGATGACTTCTACGCCCTTCTCGCGAGCGTAGGCCGCGACCCGTTCCAGGTCGAAATCCGGGTAGGCGCGGGTGAAACTGTAGTCCCAGCCGGTGCCGAACCAGTCGCCGTCCCAGCCCAGGTTCCAGCCCTCGATCAGCACGCCGCCGAAGCCATGCTCCGCCGCGAAATCTATGTGTTTGATGGCGTTTTCGGTCGTCGCGCCGTGTTTCGGACCCGAGCTCCAGGTCTTCAGATCCAGGTGCATTTCCCACCAGATGCCGATGTATTTCATCGGCCTGAACCAGCTGACGTCGCCGAGCGCATTGGCTTCGTTCAGATTTAGGATCAGGCTGGACTCGACCAGATCACCGGCGCGGTCGGCGATCTGCAGGGTACGCCACGGCGTGGTGAACGGGGCGGTCAGCCCGACGGCCGCATTGGTCAGGCCGGGGGTCAGGAAGGCCTTGAACCGCCCGCCCTCGACGCGCCGAAGGTTCATGCCGGAATAGTCGGTCAGCGCCGCCTCGTGAATCGAGACATGCAGACCGTCGTCGGTGCGAACCGTCAGAGGGGTTTGGGCCACGCCGACCGAGTCGATTCGGGTGCGGTTGTAGAGATATTCCTCGCGGTTCCATTCGAAGGCCGGGATCCACCAGGCGGTGCCGGAATCGATGATCGCGAACTCGGTCAGTTCATCGCCGATGTTGACGGTCTTGAGATTGGGCTGGTCGGGGATTTCGTATCGGAAGCCGAGGCCGTCGTCGTAGAGACGGAATACGACCGCCATCCGCCTCTGAAGGCCATTCCGTTCCGTGAAGTACACCCTGAGCTGGGTGTAGTGGTTGCGGATGAAGCGGCGCTCGCCCCAGGGCTGCTCCCAGCGATCGTCATGCAAGGTGGGGGCGTCGGCGGTGATGACGAAATTGCGCTCCAGCTTGGCCGCGTCGGTGAGCAGGAAGCCGAGCCGGGACGGGGCGATCACCGGACGCCCCAGACGGCTGACGCTGTATTCCGGGCGCCCCTCGCCGTTGACCGTCACCGATACCGAGAGAATGTTCCCGGGTGAGGCTGCGGTGAACACTGCCCCGGCGGGCTGCGCCTTTGCCACGGCGGGCATGCCTGCCAGCATGGCTGAGGCTGAGATGAGCCTTCGGCGACTTAACATCGAGGAGCACTCCCGGGCATTGCACTTGCCAAGCGCAACCGGAGCGGCGCAGAACAAGCAAGATTTGCAGCAAAATTTGCAAACTGAGTATCGACCGGAGCCCAAGCTTGAGCCGACGCAATACCCGTCTTGAAGATCTGGCCCGGCTGGCGGGCGTGTCGATATCGACCGCATCGCGGGCGTTGAACGACAGCCCGGCGGTCAACGCGCGCACCAAGCAGCTGATCTGGAAGCTGGCGCGAGAGCATGACTATCCGTTTCGTCGGTACATGCCGGCCGGACCGATCGGTGCCGACGGCGTAATCGCGCTGGTAACGCCCCGGCCCCAGGGCCGTGAGGGTCGGTTGAGCGACCCCTTCTTTCTTGAGCTTCTGGCCGGCGTCGGCGAAGCGGCGCGTGAGCGCGGCTGCGACGTGATCATGAGCCATTTCTCGCCAACCAGTTACGATGACCTGTCGGCGGCCTTGAATACCAGCCGGGCCGACGGCGTGATCTTCCTCGGGCAGAGCACCCTGCATCAGAGCCTGAACCGGCTGGCCGAGACAGAGGGCCGGTTCGTGGTGTGGGGGGCCCAGATGCAGGACCAGGCCTATTGTTCGGTCGGGTCTGACAATCTGGCCGGGGGGCGTCGAGCGACGCTGCATCTGGCCCGGCTGGGGCGCAAGCGCATCGTCTTTCTTGGCGATCTCGACCCGCCGGAGGCCATGCAGCGACATCGCGGCTACCTCGAAGCGCTCGCAAAGTCCGGGATCGATGTCGATCCGGACCTCATCATGGAAGCCCATTTCGAGGTCGAGTCGGCCGAGGCCTCTGTCGACAGCCTCATTCGGCGAGGCCTGAAGTTCGACGGCGTTGTCTGCGCTTCGGACCAGATCGCACTCGGCGCGGTTCGTGCCCTGTTGCACGCCAACCTGCGGGTGCCCGAGGATGTCTCGGTCATCGGGTTCGATAATGTGCCGTTCAGCCGTTACAGCCGTCCCGCTCTGTCCACGATCGCCCAGGATACGATGAAGGCGGGCCGGCTTCTGGTGTCCAAACTGCTCGACAATTCCGGAGACGCGGTCGGTCGCTCGGAACGCATTCCCACCGACCTGATCGTGCGTGAGAGCTGCGGCGGCTGAGTTCATCCGGGCGCGCCCGCGAGCACCAGCCCAGCCATTGGGGGCAAGAATCCGGGGTGCGCAGCCTCGAGATTGACCGCCTCGATGATCCGAAGACCCGGCGGTATCGTCCACGCTACCGGGCCGTGACCAAGGTTGAACACGCAAAGCAGACGCTCACCGCGAAACAGCCGTTCGAAGCAGAGCAGGTCCCGGTCGGCCTCCAGAAGGTTCATATCGCCCAGCAGGAGGGAGCTGTGTGCCTTGCGAAAGGCAACCAGGCGTCGCGTTGTGTGAAGCATGGAGGACCGGTTGCCCTCCTGCCGGTCTACGGACAGTGGCAGATGGACCGGATCGATCGGCAACCACGGCTCGACGGTCGAAAAGCCGGCCTGGGGTTGCTCTGCCTTCCAGGGCAGGGGCGTGCGGGCACCATCCCGGCCCAGGGTCCGGGGCCAGTTGGCGATGGCCTCCGGATCGACCAGCCGCTCGAAGGGGACATTGGCCTGGGGCAGGGCGAGTTCCTCGCCCTGATAGATGAAGACATTCCCCCGCATGGTCATCAGCAGGAGCATCGCCATCTCGGCGAAGGCCTTGAGGTCGCGGCCCTCAGCCCAACGGGAGATGGCGCGTGGCGCGTCGTGGTTCGAGAAGGTCCAGGAAGGCCACCCCTGGCCGGCACGACCCTGCCATGTCTCGGCACCCTCGCGCACCAGAGCGGGGGCAAGCCGGGGGGCGTAAAGATAGAGGAACCCATAGGCGCTGTTCAGGTGACGCTCGCCCTCGGTAAAGGTCTGCATCTCCTGGTCGGCATGGTCGCCGCCGACTTCGGCCACGCTGAACCGGCCACCCCGGCTGTCGGTCAGGGCCCGGATCCTTGCCAGGAAGTCGACGATCCCCGGGTGGGACTGGTTGTAGAGCTTGTCCTGGAAATCGAACGGTCGGGTGCGTTGGCCACCGGGCGGCGCCGGCGGATTGTCCCGCAGCTGCGGGTCGTGCATGGCGAAATTGATGGCGTCAAAGCGGAAACCGTCAACGCCACGGTCCAGCCAGAAGCGGGCGACCTCAAGCAGGGCGTCCTGGACTGCCGGATTGTGCAGGTTGAGTTGCGGCTGCTCCGGCAGGAAGTTGTGCATGTAATACTGGCCGCGTCGCGCATCCCAGGTCCAGGCCGGACCGGAGAAGACGGACTGCCAGTTGTTGGGCGGCGATCCATCGGGACGCGGGTCAGACCAGACATACCAGTCCGATCTGGGCCCGCTGCGGGCCTTGCGACTGTCGTGGAACCACGGATGCTGGTCCGATGTGTGCGCAAAAACCAGATCGGTGATGATCTTGAGGCCAAGGGCGTGCGCGCGCGCGATCAGGCGATCGAAATCGGCCAGGGTCCCGAACACGGGATCGACGTCGCAATAGTCTGCCACGTCATAGCCGAAATCCTTCATGGGCGAGGTGAAGAAGGGGCTGAGCCAGACGGCGTCGACGCCGAGTGAGGCGATATGATCGAGGTTCCGGGTAATGCCGGGCAAATCCCCGATACCGTCGCCGTTCGTATCGGCGAAACTGCGAGGATAGACCTGATAGATTACAGCCCCGCGCCACCAGTCGGCAGCGCTGGCAAGGGACGGTTGTCGTTCGAGAGTATGGGCGGTCACGCTGGGCTTTCGGAGACGCAAACGAGATAGCCCAGAGCGGGCAGGGAAAGGGAGACGACGCCCGGAGCCGTGCTGCGGGATGGGCAGGTGCCGATCAGCGATTGCCATGCTGCAGAATCGACCTCGACCGAGACATTGACCTCGCGGGCTTCGCTCGCCGTGTTGAACACCACCAGCGTCTCTCCCCGGAATCGAGGCGGGAGAGCGCCAGGACGCCCGGGGTCTGGTCGGCCGAACGGACCACCACACGACCTCGCCGCAGTCGCGAGTCAGCCGCGCGCGCCGCGGTCATGACGGCGATGCGCCGGTAAAGGTCAGCCCCGGTGTCGAAGGGCCCTGAAGCCGTGCCTATGCGTCGGTCGTCGGCGTAGGATGGCGTTTGCGTCTCGAACATGTCCTGCCGTGATCGCCGATCATCCCCGTCGCCGGTAAAGCCCTGCTCATCACCGTAATAGATCACCGGCACGCCCCGCCCGAGCACAATCAGCGCATGGGCGAGCGCGGCTCGATCCAGCAATTCGGCATCGGCAATGGTCGGTCTCTCCCTGAGGATCAGGTGTCCGATACGGCCCATGTCATGGTTGCCGACGAAGGTCGGCAGCCGCAGGGCGGCCGCGGCACCGCCCGCATAGACCGGATCGGCGTTGAGGACGCGGGCAATACGGTCGGGACCAGCGGTGCCCGCAACCGTCTCCTGGACCGCGCGCTGCCAGGCGAAATCCAGAACGCTCGGCAGGGTATCAACCTGGGTGTGGCGGGCCAGTTCGCCGGGCTCGAAACCGTAGACCTCTCCGAATATGTGGAAGTTCGGGATCCCGGCTGCCCGCGCGCGCTCCAGGATTGCCGGGACAAATGCTTGCCAGAACTCGGGATTGACGTGTTTGGCGGTGTCGATCCGGAACCCGTCGATCCCGTAGGTCTCGATCCAGGACCCGTACAGCTCGATGAAGCCCGCGACGACGCGGGGATGCTCGGTCATCACATCGTCAAGTCCGGCGAAATCGCCGTCCAGCGCACTTTCGCCGTACCAGGCGCTGTTGCCGCGGTTGTGATACAGGCCGATCTCATTGAGCCAGGCCGGTGCCTTGATGTCCGTCTCAACAGCCGGGACATAGGGGCTGTAGGCATAGTCGGGCCGCGTCAGCCGGGCGAAATCCTCAACCGAGCCGTTTCCCAGAAAGCCGGCGTTGATCGGCGCGCCGGACAAGCCGCCCCTGCGCTGGACGGGATAGTCGCGGGCCCAGCGATAGCTGCAGTCATTGGCCGGGCATTCGCGATACTGGATCACGTCGGCTGTGTGATTGATCACGATGTCCAGATAGACCTTCATGCCGCGGGCGTGAGCGGCATCGACGAGGGCGCGGAACTCTGATTCCGTGCCGAAATGCGGGTCCACGCGGGTGAAATCGGTGATCCAGTAGCCGTGATAGGCTGCGCTTTCCTGGCCGGGCGGTCCCTGCACCGGCTTGTTTTGAAAGATGGGCGCAAGCCAGAGGGCGGTCGCCCCCAGGCCACGGATATAGTCGAGCTGACCGGCCAGGCCCGCAAGATCGCCGCCGTGGAAAAAGCCGGGATCGGTCGGGTCGTAGCCGGTGACCAGACGGTCGCCCGACAGCCCGCCCCGGTCGTTTGAAGGGTTCCCGTTGGCGAATCGGTCAGGCAGCAAAAAATAGATGACCTCGTCTTCGGCGGGCCGCTCGCGGAGCGCACGCAGAGTGTCGGGGCCGCCCCCGGCGAATGAGGGACCGACGAGTCCAGCCCATGCCAGCGCGACGAGGGTGGCAAGCACGCCGGCGCGTGTTCCTTTCCGGACGCGGAGGGATTTGCTCATCATTTGGCGTTCCTCGAGCGCCGGGAGCCCTTTTGACCCGCAGCCGTGTTTGCAAGATTTTGCAGCGGAGTTGCTGGCTGTCAATCCGAATGATGCGGGGGTCGAAAATGCGGCGGCGCAAGGTAGAAACGCCTTGTGCACTGCAGCAGAGCCGGTCGCTGCCGTCACATTTTGGCCACGTAGCCGCAGGAGGCGGCGGATAGCGGCTTGCAAGGTTTCCGAAACTTTGCATTACTTTGCGGTGAAACCGGACGCTTCGCGAGAAAAGCGGCGGCCCAAGGGAGAATGATGATGAACTACCAGGTCACCCGGCGCGCGCGCCTCCTCGCCGGCGCTGCCTTTGGCGCAATCGGCATTCTGACGAGCGCAGGCGCTGCCGTCGCGCAGGAGACGCCTCAGGACGGCACCGAGGCGCAGGAGATCGATGAAGTCATCGTGACCGGCATCCGGGCCTCGATCCAGAGCTCGATCGCTGCCAAGCGCAACAATACCTCCATCGTTGAGGTCGTGACGGCCGAAGACATCGGCAAGCTGCCGGACGTCTCCATCGCCGAATCGCTGGCCCGTCTGCCGGGTCTGACGGCCCAGCGTCTCGACGGCCGCAGCCAGGTGATCTCGATCCGGGGGCTGGGCCCCGACTTCACCACCGCTCTTCTGAATGGCCGCGAGCAGGTCACCACCGGCGACAATCGCGGTGTGGAGTTCGACCAGTATCCGTCGGAACTGCTGTCCGGTGTGACGGTCTACAAGACGCCTGATTCGGCCCTGATCGGTCAGGGCCTTGCGGGCACGGCCGATCTGCAGACGATCCGGCCCCTGGCCTACGGCCGTCGCGCCTTTGCGGCCAATGTGCGCTACGAGCTGAACGACATCGGTGCCCTGAACGCGGGGACGACGGATAACGGCGTCCGTTACAGCGTGTCCTACATCGACCAGTTCGCTGACGACACCGTCGGGATTGCCCTGGGCTATGCCCACATGGGCTCGCCCTACCAGTCCGAGCGTTTCAACGCCTGGGGTTATCCTGATATCGCCGGCGGAAGCCGGGTCATCGGGGGGACCAAGCCCTATGTGATGTCGTCCGAGCTGGAGCGTGACGGCTTCATGGGGGTCGTGGAGTTCCGCCCCAATGACCGCTGGCACACCACGATCGACGCCTTCTACTCCACCTTCGACAACACCCAGATCCTGCGCGGTATCGAGTTCCCGCTGCAGTGGTCGTCCGCTTCGCTCCAGCCCGGATTTACCGTCGCCAACGGCCTGGTAACGCAGGGGACGTTCAACAACGTACGGGGTGTCGTCCGGAACGACGTGAACACCCGCGAGAGCGAAGTCATGGCGTTGGGCTTCAACACCGAGTTCACGCCGAACGATCGTTGGACCCTGACGGCGGATGTGAGCTATTCGGGTGTCGACCGTACGGACCAGATCATCGAGAGCTATGCGGGTACCGGTGACAATGGTTCCGGTGCGGCCGACTCGCTGACCTTCCGGATTGACGGCAACGGCATTCCCCAGTTCGACAACACGCTGAACTATGCCGACTTCAACCTCATCCGCCCGAGCAGCCCCCAGGGTTGGGGTGGCGATGTGATCCCCGGCGGCCAGGACGGCTATCTGAACAGCCCGACGGTCACCGACGAACTGTTCGCGACCCGTCTGCAGGCCACGGCCAACCTCACCTCCGGCCCGGTTTCATCCGTGGACTTCGGTGTGAACTACAATCAGCGGGAAAAGGAGCTGATTGCGGACGAGTTCTTCCTCGGCGTGGCGGGCGGCGGGTTCAATGTCGTCCCGACCCAGTTCCGTCTCGCCCCGACGTCGCTGGCCTTCATCGGCATCCCGGGCATGGTCAGCTACGACACCCTCGGCCTGCTCAACAGCGGCTTCTTCAATCGCGTCCGCAACCCCAACTCGGACGTCCTTGCCAAGAACTGGTCGGTTGAGGAAACGATCGTCACGCCGTTCATCCGTGCCAACCTGGACACGACCTTCGTCGGTATGCCGCTGACCGGTAATGTCGGCTTCCAGGTCGCCATGGTGGACCAGAGCTCGAGCGGCTTCGCCGCGACGGGCGGCGGCGCGGGTACCCGTTCCGTCGCGGTGACGGGCGGCGACACCTATTCCGAGTTCCTGCCCAGCGCCAACCTGATCTTCGAAATCGGCGACCAGCGCTTCCTGCGACTGGCGGCGGCCCGGACCCAGGCCCGTCCGCGGATGGACGAGATGCGGGCTTCACGGACCTTCGGCTTCAACAGTGCGTTGAACGTTCCGGGCGCGACCGTAAACAGCTCGCCCTGGAGCGGCGGCGGCGGCAATCCGGAGCTGAAGCCCTGGATCGCCAATGTGTTCGACATCTCGATCGAGCAGTATTTCGGCCGCTCTGCCTATGTGTCGCTCGCGGGCTTCTACAAGGACCTGGACACCTACATCTACAACCAGAACCTGGTCTTTGACTTCACAGGCTTCCCGACCGGTGCCGGTGCGGCCGTGATCAACGAGGGTCTGGTGTCCGCGCCCGCCAACGGCGAGGGTGGAGCGATCTACGGCGTCGAGTTCTCGGTCTCCACACCGTTCGACTTCATCTCGCCCGCACTGGAAGGCTTCGGCGGACAGTTCTCGGTCTCTTCCACCGAGAGCGAGATCCAGCCGAATCCGAGCAGCCCTGCGACGCCGATCCCCGGCCTGTCCGAAACCGTCGCCAACCTGACGCTCTACTACGAGCGTGACGGGGTGCAGGCCCGGATCAGCAACCGCTACCGCTCGGAGTTCCTGGGCGAGGTTGCCGGCTTCGGCAACGGCCGGACCCTCCGGCAGGTCGGGGCCGAATCCATCGTCGACGCCCAGATCGGCTATCAGTTCGAATCGGGACCGCTGGAAGGCCTCTCGGCCCAGTTCCAGGTCAACAACCTGACCGACGAGCCCTTCTACACCTACGAGAATGGCGACGAGCGCCGGCTCATCGACCATCAGGTCTACGGCCGGACCTTCCTGGTCGGGTTGAACTACCGCTACTAAACGACCGAACCGGTCGGGGGAGGGCCGCTTCGGGAGACCGGGGCGGCCCTTTTGCTTCCGGGGTTGATGAGCGGTGGCATAAGGTGCCGGTCGTCATGTCTGAATGAAAACGGCGGGTCCGCAGGGATGATGTGCGAACCTCACAAGGCTAGGAGATTGCCATGACCGAGACCCAACCAGCCAAACCGAAGGGCACGGGCCTCGCCTTCGCCTATGTGACGACGCTGTTCTTCGCCTGGGGTTTTGTGACCTCCCTGATCGGTCCGCTGATTGCGGCGGTCCGGAGGGTCTTTGAGCTCAGC
>JBEIJS010000061.1:0-14303 GCA_040380105.1 Caulobacteraceae bacterium
ACCACGTCCTCGACGAAGACGAAGTCGCGCATCTGGCCGCCGTCGGCATAGGCCGGGTTGTGCGACCGGAACAGGGTGACCGGTTCGTCGGCCTGAACCTTGGGCCAGATCTGGGCCACGACCGACTTCATCCCGCCCTTGTGGCCTTCGTTCGGCCCATAGACGTTGAAGAATTTCAGCCCGGCCCACTGGCTCGGCGACTGGCCACGATCCGACTGCCGCGCCGCATACTGGTCAAACAGCATTTTCGAATAGCCGTAGGCATTTAGCGGACGAAGCAAAGACAGTGCCTCAAGGCTGTCATCGTCCTCGAACCCGGCCTCGCCGTCTCCGTAGGTCGCCGCCGAGGAGGCGTAGATCAGCCGCGCATCCCGCAGGGCGCACCAGTCCCAGATGTCCCGCGACAGGCTGAAATTGGTCCGCAGGATCAGGTCGGCGTCCGGCTCGGTGGTCGAGGAGATCGCCCCCATATGCACCACGGCCTCGATCGATTCCGCATGCCGCTCCAGCTGGTCGAACAGTTCCTCCGGCTGCCAGAAGTCGGCGATCGGGTGTTTGGCGATATTCCGCCACTTGCCCAGGGACGCCTCCTCCAACCGGTCACAGACGACCACGTCACGCCGGTCCTCGGCACACAGACGGGCGACGATGTTGGAGCCGATGAAGCCCGCCCCGCCGGTGACCACGATCATGCGCCGGCTCATGTTTCGTCCTTCATCTTCCCGATGGTCTTCGTCGTCGAATAGCCGTCCTCGAACCTGGCCAGCCTGACCTCCCCGCCCCAGCTCTCGACCAGATCGCCACCGACCACGGCCTCGCGGCTATAGTCCGCGCCCTTGATCAGCACATCCGGCCGCAACCGTTCGATCAGGGCCAGGGGCGTGGGATCGTCAAAGGCCGTGACCCGGTCCACCGACTGAAGCCCGCCGATCACCACGGCCCGACTGTCCAGATCGTTGATCGGCCGCCCCTCGCCCTTCAGCCGCCGCACCGAGGCATCCGTATTCAGCGCCACCACCAACCGGTCACACCATCCCCGAGCCTGGGCCAGATAGGCGACGTGGCCGCGATGCAGGATGTCGAAACAGCCGTTGGTGAAGCCGACCTTCAGCCCCTGCCGTTTCCAGCCCTCGACCACCTGCGCCAGTTCCTCCAGCGGCATCACCTTGGCGTGGGCCCCGGCCGCGTGCTGGCTCATCTCGGCGTCGATCAGCTCCGCCGGGCTGACCACAGCCGTGCCCGCCTTGCCGACCACCACACCCGAGGCGAGGATGGCGAACCCGACCGCCGTCTCCAGCGAGGCTCCGGCCCCCAGCGCCAGCCCCAGGGCCGCCAGACCGGTGTCGCCGGCCCCCGAAACGTCGAACACCTCGCGCGCCCGGCCGGGGAAATGCCGCACCGGTCCGCCGCGCCGCATCAGGCTCATGCCCTTGCCCGCCCGCGTGACCACCACCGCCTTGACCGTCGTGGCATCGAGCAGGGCCGCCAACGCCGTCTCGACCTCCGCATCCGTCTCGACCGGCAGGCCCGTCGCCCCGGCCAGTTCACTGGCATTGGGCTTGATCAGATCAACCGCGCCATAGCGCGCGAAGTCCCGGCCCTTGGGGTCGACCACCACCGGCGCACCCGTCTTCTGCGCCGCCGCCAGAGCCTGGGCGATCACCGCATCGCTGACCACGCCCTTGGCATAGTCTGACAGCAGATAGACAGAAGCCCGCGTAAAGGCGTCACTTTCCTTGCCCGGCAAGGCCGCAACCTCATCGTCGAGCCGCAGCAACTGCTGCCCGGCCGCGACGAAGCGCGTCTTGACGATGGTGGCGACCCCGGCGCGGCGTTCGATCGCGTCCTCGATGCCCGGTTCAGCAGCGATCAGCGCTGCCAGTTCGTCACCGGCCGCGTCCTGACCGGCCACGGCACCCAGCCGTGCCACGCCGCCCAGGGCCGCGACATTGCGCGCCACATTGCCGACGCCGCCGAGCATGGCCGTCATCCGGCGCGTCCGAAGGATCGGGATCGGCGCTTCCGGCGAAATCCGGCTGACCTCGCCATAGACGTAGCGGTCCAGCATGAGGTCGCCGACGCAGGCGACCTTCAGCCCACGCACCCGCTCCAGCAGCGCCTGCAGTTGTCCGAGATCGAGAGTCCGTTCAGCCATCTGCTTGGCCTATCGGATTCAGGCCGCTTTCGCCATCCGCGCCTTGGTCAGGTCGTCATAGGCGATCAAATCGGCTGCCAGCGCCTCGAACTGGTCCAGAGGCACCATGTTCGGCCCGTCCGACGGCGCATTGTCGGGGTCCTGGTGGGTTTCCATAAAGACGGCGTCCACGCCAACGGCCACGGCGGCGCGCGCCAGCACCGGCACAAACTCCCGCTGCCCGCCCGAGGATGTCCCCTGCCCGCCCGGCTGCTGCACCGAATGGGTCGCATCGAACACCACCGGACAGCCGATCTCGCGCAGGATCGGCAGGGCCCGCATGTCCGACACCAGCGTATTGTAGCCGAAGCTGGCCCCGCGCTCGCAGGCCATGACATTCGGATTGCCCGCCCCGACCACCTTGGCGATGACGTTCTTCATGTCCCACGGGGCCAGGAACTGACCCTTCTTGATGTTGATCACCTTGCCCGTCGCGGCGGCGGCCAGCAGCAGGTCGGTCTGACGGCTCAGGAAGGCCGGAATCTGAAGCACATCGACCGCCTCGGCGGCAATGCGGCAATGCTCCTCGGTGTGAACATCGGTCAGGACCGGCAGGCCGGTAACCTCGCGGATCTCGGCGAATATCGGCAGGGAGCCTTCCAGACCGAACCCGCGCGCGGCCGTCGCCGAGGTGCGGTTGGCCTTGTCGAAACTGGTCTTGTAGATGACACCGACATTCAGTCGCTCACCGATCTCCTTCAAGGCATGGGCCATCTCCAGCGCGTGCTGGCGGCTTTCCAGCTGGCACGGGCCGGCGATGAAGACGATCCGCTGACCGCCACCGATGGAGACCGGCCGCTTCAGGCCCTGCGAGATATCGATAACGGCGTTCGGCTTGGACAAGGCGGAATTCCCGGATTTGCGGCTTGGCTATGCGCGGTCAATGCCGCACTCATGCGGCGATCAGGTGGCGTCGGACGACGAGGTTCGCAAGCTATCACGGAGCCCGACCGCATGACCACCAAGGCCGACGACTCCCCGGTGATCCTGTGGTTCCGCCGGGATTTGCGGCTGGCGGACAATCCGGCCCTGACCCACGCGGTCGAGACGGGCCGTCCCGTCATCCCCGTCTACATCCTCGACCCGGGTGCAGCCGCTTCGATGGGCGGGGCCTCGCGCTGGTGGCTGGACAAGTCCCTGCGCGCGCTGGACGCCGCCCTGGGGGCCCTCGGCTCGCGCCTGATCCTGCGAAGCGGCGACAGCGAGGCCGAACTGCGACGGCTGATTCGTGAGGCCGGGGCCGGCACCGTCTTCCTGAACCGCCGTTTCGAGCCAGACGCCTTCGCCCGCGACGCCGACATCGCCCACGGACTTCAGGTCGAGGGCGTCACCTGCAAGGGCTGGAACGGCACCCTGCTGGCGCGACCGGGGTCGGTGCTCAACGGCTCCGGCCAACCCTACAAGGTCTTCACCCCCTTCCACCGGGCCCTGCTGGCTACCACCGTCGCGCCGCCCCCGGCCCCCACGCCGGACAGCCTTAGGACCCCGACAGGGCTCGCTTCCGACGACATCAATAGCTGGGACCTGCATCCCCGTCGGCCTGACTGGTCCGGTGGCTTCGACTGGACGCCGGGGGAAGCCGGGGCCGAGGCCGCCCTGGCGGCCTTTGTGTCACG
The DNA here is from genome assembly GCA_040380105.1 of Caulobacteraceae bacterium. Classification (GTDB taxonomy): domain Bacteria; phylum Pseudomonadota; class Alphaproteobacteria; order Caulobacterales; family Caulobacteraceae; genus Brevundimonas. The sequence goes on from JBEIJS010000061.1 coordinate 3,811, forward strand.
CGGGCTGAAGTCCTACAGCCTCGGCCGCGACATTCCCGCCGAACCGGCCACCAGTCGCCTCTCGCCCCATCTGCATTTCGGCGAGATCAGTCCCTGGCGCGCGATCGGGGCGGCCCGGGCAGCCGCCGCCGAGGGTCGCGTCCCGGCCGCAGAGGTCGACAAATTCGTCGCCGAGATCGGGTGGCGGGAGTTCTCCGCCCATCTGCTGCACGCCTTCCCGCAGATGACCGACACGGCCTTCCGACCCGAATATGACGCCATGCCCTGGCGCGATGATCCGGCCGGGCTCGAGGCGTGGCAGCGCGGCCGCACCGGCTATCCGGTCGTGGATGCCGGCATGCGTGAGCTCTGGACGACCGGTTTCATGCACAATCGCGTGCGGATGATCGTGGCCTCCTTCCTGGTCAAACACCTGCTGATCGACTGGCGCGAAGGCGAGCGATGGTTCCGCGATACGCTGGTCGATGCCGACCTGGCGTCGAATGTGCAGAATTGGCAGTGGGTCGCTGGATCCGGAGCCGATGCTGCCCCGTATTTCCGCATCTTCAATCCCGTCACACAGGGTCAGAAATTCGATGCAGACGGTCGCTATGTCCGCCGCTGGGTTCCGGAACTCCGCAAATTGCCGGATCGGTGGCTTCATTCACCGTGGACAGCCCCGATCGGTGTGCTCGATCTGGCCGGCGTCCGGCTGGGCCGCGACTATCCGCGGCCCCTGGTCGATCATGCCATGGCGCGGGAGCGGGCCCTTGAAGCCCTCAAGACCGTCGTCGGCAGCCGCGCGGCCGCAGAGGATTGACGGCACCGCCGGTTCGCCCGCAGGGTCCGGGACATGAGTACTGTAACCGCTGAAAGTCCCGCTACCGCGGCGCGAACCCCGCCTGTGTTCGCCCTCCTGCTGCGTCTTCTGACCGCCAACTGGACCTGGGGGCGCCTGACCCTGACCCTGCCCAATGGCGAGGTGCACCAGCTTGAGGGCCGAACGCCCGGGCCGAATGCGGTGATGAATGTGATCGACTATCGTTTCGCCCGGCGTGTGCTCGCAAATGGCGATATCGGCTATGCCGAAGGCTATATCGCCGGCGAGTGGGACAGCCCCCATCTGGCCGTGCTGCTCGAGACCCTGGCCAACAACTACGACCACATCCGCCGGCTGTTCGACGGCAATGCCGTGATGCAGGCGTTCAACTGGCTGTCTCACAAACTCAACCGCAACAGCCGGACCGGTTCGAAAAAGAACATCCACGCCCACTACGATCTGGGCAATGGCTTCTACCGGGCCTGGCTGGATACGACGATGACCTATTCCTCGGCGCGGTTCGCCACGCCGGACCAGTCCCTCGAGGATGCCCAGACCGCCAAATATGCCGCCCTCGCCCGCCTGATCGGGCTTGAACGCGGCCACAAGGTGCTCGAGATCGGCTGTGGCTGGGGCGGGTTTGCCGACTATGCCGCGCGGGTCGTCGGCGCCCATGTCACAGGTATCACCATCTCCCGCGAACAGCACGATCTGGCCAGCCAGCGACTGTTCAATGCCGGCCTGTCGGACATGACGTCCATCCAGATGGTCGACTATCGCGACGTCGAGGGTCGCTTCGACCGGGTCGTCTCGATCGAGATGTTCGAGGCCGTGGGCAAGGAATACTGGGCGGCCTATTTCGAGAAAATCACTGCCGTTCTCAAGCCCGGCGGTCGGGCAGGCCTGCAGATCATCACCATCCAGGATGCCCTGTTCGAGGAATACAACGCCCGCACGGACTTCATCCAGAAATACATCTTCCCGGGCGGCATGCTGCCGTCCGAAGGCCGCCTCCAGCCCGTGGTCGAACAGGCCGCCCTGCGCTGGGACACGGTCGAGCGGTTCGGCCAGGACTATGCCGACACGCTGAAGCTCTGGGACGAACGCTTCCAGGCGGCCTGGAGCGACATCCGGCGGATGGGCGGGTTCGACGAACGGTTCCGTCGGCTGTGGCGCTTCTATCTGGCCTATTGCGAAGCCGGGTTCCGCTCGGCCCGCACCGATGTGATCCAGCTGGCCCTCACGCGGGCCTGACGGCACCCAGCGCCGCGCGGCAGGCCTCGGCCTCATCGACCACCGCCTGTCGCCGTGCTGCATCCCAGCCGTCAAGCGTCCGATAGGGCATGGCCAGTCGCACATTGCCGCCCAGCCGGGGCCGGTTCCGCTCCAGAAAGCCCCAGTAAAGCCGGTTGAAGGGGCATGCCCCCTCGCCGCTCTTCAGCTTCACATCATACCGGCATCCGGCGCAGTAGTTGCTCATCCGGTTGATGTAGGCACCAGAGGCGGCATACGGCTTGGTGCCCATGATGCCGCCGTCGGCGAAGGTCGCCATGCCCCGCGTGTTCGGCATCTCGACCCACTCATAGGCGTCGGCATAGACGGCCAGATACCAGTCATCGACGGCATCCGGATGGACACCCAGCAGCATGGCCAGATTGCCCGTGACCATCAGTCTCTGGATGTGATGGGCATAGGCATGGTCGCGGGTCGTGCGCACCGCATCCGCCACACAGGCCATGCCGGTCTCGCCGGACCAGTAGAACCCCGGCAGGCTCCGGTCAGCGTCCAGCGCATTCCGCGCGCCGTACTCCGGCATCTTCAGCCAGTAGATACCGCGCACGAACTCGCGCCACCCCAGGATCTGGCGAACGAACCCCTCCACCGCGTTCAGGGGGGCCCGACCGGCGCGATACTCCGCCTCGGCGCGACGGCAGACCTCCAGCGGGTCCAGCAGACCCAGATTGAGCGACGTTGACACCAGTCCATGCCACATCCACGGCTGCCCTGATGCCATGGCGTCCTGCCAGGTCCCGAACGACGGCAGGATGTCAGCGAGAAACGCCGCCAGCGCTGCCTCCGCCTCTTCAGCCGTGGTGGGCCAGCCGAAGCCCTCAAGGGTGCCGAAATGGCCGCCGAACAGCCGTTCGACATCCGCCATCGCCTCCCGCGTCACCGCATCGGGGGTCGTCCGCAATCGCGACGGCGCCGTGACCCCTCGCGGCAGGCCGGCGCGATTGTCCTTGTCAAAATTCCACTGTCCGCCGACCGGATCCTTGCCGTCCATCAGCAGCCCGGTCTCGCGCCGCATCTCGCGATAGAAGAACTCCATGGTCAGCGTCTTCTTGTCGACGGCCCAGCGCTTGAACCGGTCCAGCGAAGAAATGAACCGGTCATCCTGGCGTGTTTCGACCGGAATACTGGTCGAATTGGCGAAGGCGGACAGGGCCTCAGCCAGCCGCCACTCGCCGCATTCCGTCATCACAACGCCACTGAATGTCTGAGATAACAGGGCCCGCTCCAGCTCCCCTGCGATGGAGCCCGTATTCCCCGCCTGATCAATGCGGACATAGCGGACCGTCACGCCCCGGCCCTCCAGCCGCGCCGCGAACTTGCGCATGGCCGCGAACACCAGGGCGATCTTCTGCTTGTGGTGCCTGACATAGGTCGCCTCGTCCCACACCTCGGCCATCAGCACGACATCGACCGAGGGATCGAGCCTTCGCAGGGCCGACAGCCCGTCGGACAGCTGGTCGCCCAGCACCAGTCTCAGGCGTCCACCGCCCGGTATGCTAGGTTGAACCATGACCGACTTCGCCCCCTTGATCCCGACCACGGACCTCGCCGCCCGTCTCGGCGATCCGGCCCTTAGACTCATCGACGCCAGCTGGCATCTGGACGGCCGCGACGGCCGACCGGATTTCGAGGCCGCACGCCTGTCTGGCGCAGTCTTCTTCGATCTGGAAGCCTCCTCGGACCAGAAGAGTCACTTGCCGCACATGCTGCCGTCCCCTTCCGTCTTCGCGGCCCGCATGGGCAGGCTGGGGATCGCGGACGGAGACAGTATCGTCGTCTATGACACCGTCGGCATCCGGTCCTCGGCCCGGGTCTGGTGGATGCTCCGCGCCATGGGCGCGCGCAACGTGCGCGTCCTCGACGGCGGCCTGCCGAAATGGCGGGCGGAGGGGCTCCCGGTAGAGTCCGGGCCCGCGCAGCAGCCGCTTCCCCGGACCTTCATCCCGTCAGCGCGACCGGAGGGGGTCGCCGACCTCGACGCCGTCCGCGCCGCCCTTGCGGCCGGGGATCAGGTGCTGGACGCCCGCGCCGCCGACCGGTTCGACGGCCGCGCGCCCGAGCCGCGCCCCGGTCTGCGCGCCGGGCATATGCCCGGGGCCCTCAACCTGCCCTTCCCCGGCATCCTGAACCCCGACGGCACCATGAAACAGGGCGAGGCCCTGGCGCAGGCCTTCCGCGCGGCCGGGGTGGACCTGGACCGCCCGGTGGTGACCACCTGCGGTTCCGGCGTTACCGCCGCCATCCTCAGCCTGGGCCTTGCCGTGCTGGGCAAGCCGTCCCGCCTCTATGACGGCAGCTGGGCCGAATGGGGCGGACGGGCGGACACCGCCGTGGCATCCGCCCCGCCTGACTGAGCCTCAGTTCGCCGGCGCGACGTCCGGCAGTTTCAGGTCGTCCGGCACCACCGCATCGGTCTCGCCGCGCGACACCACCGTCGCCGCCACCAGATCGCCGGTGACGTTCAGGGTGGTGCGGCACATGTCGAGGAAGCGGTCGACGCCGAGAATCAGGCCGATCCCCTCCGCCGGTACCCCGACCATCACGAGGATCAGGGCGATGACCGGCAGCGACCCCGCCGGCACACCGGCCGTGCCGATGCCGCCGAGGATACAGACGAGCATGACCACCAGCTGCTGCTGCAGGTTCAGGTCGATGCCGAAGAACTGGGCCAGGAACAGGACCGTGACACCTTCGAACAGGGCGGTGCCGTTCTGGTTCGCCGTGGCCCCCACGGTCAGCACAAAGCGCGAGATCCGCTTCGGCAGCTTCAGCTTCTCTTCCGCCGCCTTGATGGCGATCGGCAGGGTGGCGTTCGACGAGGCGGTCGAGAAGGCCACCACGAAGGGCTCTCGGACACCGCTGGCGAATTTCAGCGGGTTCATCCCGCCGAAGATCCAGACCAGCAGCGGATAGACGATGAACATATGGATCGCCATCGCGCCCACGGCCACGCCCGCATAAGCCCCCAGCCTGACCAGCAGATCCCAGCCGAACACGGCCGACAGGTTGAACATCAGGGCCGCAATCGCGATCGGCGCCAGTTTGATGACCAGATTGATCAGCTTCATCATCACCTCGAACAGGCCCTGCAGGGTCTGCTGAAGCGCGTCCGTGGCCGGCGACTTGGCCATGACCATGCCGATACCGAAGATCAGGGCGAACACCATCACCGGCAGGATCTGGTTCTCGGCCGCGGCGGTGACGACATTGGACGGGATCATGTCGAGGAAGAACTGGCCTGCCTCGATCGTTTTGGGCGCATTGCCGACAATGGTCGCAGCCCCCTCGGCCCCCTGGGCCAGCAGCTGCTGCGCCAGGACCGGATCAACCCCGTCACCGGGGCGGAAATAGTTGACCATGCCCAGGCCGATGCCGACGGCGATGGCCGAAACGATGACGGTGAACACCAGGGTCTTGAAGCCCACCCGCCCCAGCGATTTCAGATCGCCCATCTCGGCGACACCGACCGCGAGCGCCGCAAACAGCAGCGGCAGCACCAGCATGAACAGCAGTTTCAGGAAGATCTGGCCCACGGACTTGATGAGGTCCATCACCCAGGGAAGGACCTCGAGGCCCATGATATTGACGTAGAGCCCTCCGCCCATGCCGACGGCAAAGCCCAGCAGCATCCACAGATAGAGCGGCACCCCGCCACGTTTGGTCGTTTCCATATTGTCCCCCTGCCGCCTGTCCCGGCGTCCTATCGAATCGGCAGGGCATAGATCAGCCCTGCCGGTCTTGCGTTCCATTGTGCGTTAAGCCCACGGGCCAGGTCGAGCGAGGAATCCGTCCCGAGGTTTCGGGCAAAGATTTCACCGTAGTTTCCCTCGGCCTCAATGGCCGTTTTCGCCCAGTCCCTGCGAAGACCGAGCATGGGTCCGACATCCCCCTCAACGCCGAGCAGGCGACGAACGGCCGGGTTGGGCGAATCCTCGGCCATCTGTCCCGCATTCTGACGGGTCACCCCCAGTTCCTCGGCCAGGATCAGGGCGTTCAGCGTCCAGCGCACGATCGAGGTCCAGACCTCGTCACCGCGCTTCACCGCCGGTCCGAGCGGCTCCTTGGAGATGGCATCCGGCAGAATGACATGTTGCTCCGGGTTGGCCATTGTCGTCCGCGCAGCCGCCAGGGCAGAGATGTCGGCGCTGAGGGCGTCACAATCCTCCCGCGCATAGGCCGCGCGCGCCGCCTCCTCATTGGCGGCGACCACCGGCGTGTATTGCAGGGCCCGGGCACGGAACCAGTCGGCGACATTCAGTTCCGTGGTCGAGGCGCGTTGCACGCACACCCGCGCCCCGTTCAGCTCGGCCCCGGTGGCGAGGTCCAGGGAACGGCGCACCAGAAAGCCCTGGCCGTCATAATAGTTCACCCCGGCAAACCGCACTCCCTCCCGCGCTTCGCGCGACAGGATCCAGGATGTCGAGCGCCACAGGACATCGACCCGGCCGCTGCGCAGGGCTTCGAACCGCTGGCTGCTGGTCAGCGGCACGAAGCGGACGGCTTTTGCATTGCCCAGCACCGCCGCCGCAAGGGCGCGACAGAAGTCGGCATCAAAGCCGCGCCACTCGCCGCGATTGTCCGTATAGGCGAACCCGACCAGCCCTTCGTGCACGCCACAGTTCAAACGCCCGCGCTGCCGGATGGCCGCCAGGGTCGGACTCGCAAAATCAGGGACCGCAGTCTGGCTCACAGCGGGCGGCTCAACCCGATCGGCGGTTTCGTCGGGGCGATCCCCGCGGCCACATGCGGCTACCGCCAGGGCCAGAACGATCGCCAGTGCCCTCGCCACGCCGCTGACCGTCCGTTTCCCCGTCGATTGCACCTGCATCCGCGTCCCGCCCAAATTCGTCAGACCTTCTGCCCCGCCTGCTTTAGAGGCCCTTGCAGGCTGAACCGCAACCCTGCACGCCGGCGCGTATGACCGATCGAACCGAACCCATCCGCCGGATCGCCTCCGCCACCCGCCGCGGCCGTCTCGAAGGTGGTCTTGCCGCCTGGCGCGCCCAGCAGGACTCGAACCTGCAACATCCCGCTTAGAAGGCGGGTGCTCTATCCGGTTGAGCTATGGGCGCCCTTTGGCCAGCACGCGCGGCGAGCATCGGCCGCAACGCCTCGCGCCTCCAGTAGCGCGAAGCGCGGCGGGCGCAAACAGACCTCAATGGGTCCAGGAGACCTTTCGGCCCGTGGCGAAATTATCCGCATAGGCCTTGAGGATCAGGGGCGGGTCCTGCGGCTCGTGCAGGCGGAACGGGATGCCATGGCGTTCGGCATAGGCCACCGCCTCCTCGGCTGAGTCGAAACTCAGCCGCACCTGGCCGTTCATGTCACTGGAACTGGTCCAGCCCATCAGCGGGTCGATGGTGCGCGCCGAAGCCGGCTCGAACTCCAGCCGCCAGCCTCTGGAAGAGGCTTTGCCGGACTGCATCGCGGTCTTTGCGGGGCGATAGATGCGGGCGAGCATGGACGATCCTCGTGACGATGGCGGGCGGGGCCGCGCCGCGTCCAGATACCGCGTGGCCGGGGCGCGGTCCAGCACCCCGCTCGCGGACCGCAGCGTGCATCCCGAAGGCAATTGCGCTCGCGCAAGCCGGGTCGGCACGATCAGGCGCACCCTGCCGACCAACTCTGATCCGGGACGCCACCGATGATCGCCATCCTTCCCACCGCTGCGGGGCACCCGCACTACAGTCGCCTCTCGATCGCCCTGCACTGGCTGATGCTTTTGCTGTTGGCGGCCGTCTACGCCTGTATCGAGCTTCGGGAATACTATCCGCGCGGGAGCGACATCCGCGAGGGGCTCAAGACCTGGCATTTCATGCTGGGGCTTTCGGTTTTCGTCCTCGTGTGGGTGCGACTGGTGGCCCGCTGGCGCATACCGCTTCTGGCCCCGGAACCGGGCTGGACCCGCTGGCCTGCGGCCGCCGGGCATCTGTCGCTCTACGGCCTCATGATCATCATGCCCGTACTGGGCTGGACGGCCCTCAGCGCCGACGGCAAGGAGATTCCCTTCTTCGGTCTCAGCCTGCCGGCCCTCGTAGCCCCGAACAAGGCACTCGCCGGGCAGGTCGAGGGGTTGCACGTCACCCTCGGCGTAGCCGGTTACTGGCTGATCGGCCTCCATGCCGCCGCCGCCCTGTTGCACCAATATGTTCTGAAGGACGGAACCTTGCGGCGGATGATCCCTTTCGTCCGCTGAGCTTGACTGTGTCGTCGGCACGTCGACAGCGGACAGGAGATCGACGATGAGAGGCCTCGAACGCCACACTGAACGTCATCTCGTCGCCCGCATCGGCTGGCTGCGCGCCGCTGTGCTCGGGGCCAATGACGGCCTCGTCTCGACCGCCAGCCTGGTGGTCGGCGTGGCCGCCGCCGAGGCCTCGCGCAGCGGCGTGCTGATCGCCGGCGTCGCCGGACTGGTCGCCGGTGCCATGTCGATGGCGGCGGGCGAATACGTCTCGGTCAGCTCCCAGTCCGATACGGAGAAGGCCGACCTCGCCCGCGAGACAGCCGAGCTCGCCGCCGATCCCGAGGCCGAGGTCGTTGAGCTGGCGGCCATCTACACCGCCCGGGGCGTCGAACCGGCCCTGTCGCGGCAGGTCGCCGAACAGCTGATGGCCCGGGACGCCCTCGGTGCCCATGCCCGCGATGAACTTGGCATTTCGGACGTCTCGACGGCCCGGCCGGTACAGGCCGCCCTGACGTCTGCCCTGACCTTCGCTGCCGGTGCAGCTCCGCCTCTGATCGTCGCCGTTCTGGCTCCCCTGAATGGACTGATGATCTGGGTCAGCGCCATCGCCCTGGCAGGCCTGATGGGGCTCGGTGCCCTCGGCGCGATCGCAGGCGGTGCCGATGTGCCGCGCTCGGTGCTCAGGGTGGCCTTCTGGGGTGTCGTCGCCCTGGCCGCCACAGCCGGAATAGGTCGCCTGTTCGGGACCGTGGTCTAGAGCCATCCGTGCTTCAGTTGACGCATGGGCGTCCGGCGAGAGGGGTTCAGCACAGCCAGCACAACGGGCCACAGCGGGCACGACGGGATCGAGACCGTGGTGCCATCGCCAATCGCTTGCTTCAGGCTCGACTTCTCGTCGAAGGGAGGACCGGCGGCAGAGCCGCCCCCGTCTCGTCTCGATGCCAGGAAGGATCGACACCCGCGGCAACCGCGCGGGCCCGTCGTGTCCGCTGTGACCGCGTTGTGTTCGCCGTGATGAAACGTTCGACCCGCGGTAACCGGGCCGGCGAAAGGTCCAGGAGGCGATTGGTCGGAGTGAGAGGATTCGAACCTCCGACCCTCTGGTCCCAAACCAGATGCGCTACCAGGCTGCGCTACACTCCGGCGGCGGGATTTGACACACTCGACGCTGCGCCGCAACGCGCCGTTTGACTATTCGGCAAAGAAGGGGTGGCTGACCCTGTCACCCGGTCGGGCCCCGATTTCATCGGCTCGGCCGGCACGCAGCTCCAGCACCCCGCTGGCGGGCCCGTTCGACGGAATGACCGCGTCGGAATTCGGTTTCGCATTCTTCGCGATCGAGACGATCCGGCCGCGCGGGTCAATGTAGATGATGTCCAGCGGGCTCGGCGTGTTGCGCATCCAGAAGCCGCGCTCGGCCACGTCGGGAAACTGGAACAGCATGCCGCGGTCGTCGGCCAGGGGTTCGCGCTCCATAAGACCGCGCTGGCGCTCCGCATCATCATCGGCGATTTCGACCATGAACCGGTGCTCGCCGCTGGCGGTGGTCACGGTGAGTGGCTCGAGCGGGTCACCCTTGGCATCGCGCGGCGCACCCGCCCCGGCACAGGCCGACAGCAGCACCAGGCCAGACAGGGCTCCAAGAAGTCCACGACGGTTCAACATTGCCAACCCACCCTCACAGGGACGGATGGTTCATCCGCCCGGCCTGATTTCCGCGACCACCAGCCCCTTGGGACCCTCGGCGAACCGCACCGCGACGGTCTCGCCGGGCAACAGGTCATCCAGCCCGCAGCGGCGCAACGTCTCGACATGGACGAAGATATCCCCTGGTTCGCCGTCGCGCACCACGAAACCGTAGCCCTTGGTCCGATTGAACCATTTGACGATCGCGGCCTCCATCGGCGCGCCGGACGAAAGTCCCGGGAATGCCAGACCGTCCCGGGCCATCTCTCTCAGACCCTCATAGGCGCTGCGACGCGGGGCGACGACCTGCTCGGGGTCTCCTTCGCCAAGCTCGTGGACCTCTGTAACCTGCCAGCCCTTGGTCCGTCGGACACAGTCGCAACGGATCGGGGCCCCCTCTGCGACGACGACACGACCGGCGTCGCGCAGGCTGGAGATGTGCAGGAGCACATCCTTCATGTCGGTCAAGGTCGGGTCGTCCGGCACAATGAACCCGTATCCCTTGCCGGGATCGAACCATTTCACACG
>JBEIJS010000062.1:0-14251 GCA_040380105.1 Caulobacteraceae bacterium
AGTATGCCGCAGCCGCGTGAACAGCCGGTTTGGCGACAGGGTGAAGCGGGCGTAAACGGCTGATCGCGAGTTGGGCGCGCAAGGGATTGCCCGGCACCCCGCGGCACCACCCGCTCCGGGTTCCGCTTTCGCCCGCCTTGCTGGAAGGCTAAACGGCCCGGCACACTAGGGAGAATGGCGATGACGGCGGCGAACGAAGCAAAGGCTATTGTGCAACGGCTGGGCGTCCCCGGCGCGGTCTGGAGCGCCGACGGCTTCGAGGCCCGCTCGCCCATCGACGGCTCGGTGGCCGGCCGCGTGGCAGAGACACCCGACCTCGACGCCGTCGCCGATCGCGCGACCGCCGCCTTCCATCAGTGGAAACGTCTTCCCGCCCCGCGCCGTGGCGAACTGGTCCGCCTGCTGGGCGAGGAGCTGCGGGCGTCCAAGGACGATCTCGCCCGTCTGGTCACCCTGGAAGCCGGCAAGATCGTCTCCGAAGGCCTCGGCGAGGTGCAGGAGATGATCGACATCTGCGACTTTGCCGTCGGCCTGTCGCGCCAGATCTACGGCCTGACCATCGCCTCCGAACGGCCCGGCCATCACATGCGTGAGACCTGGCAGCCGCTGGGCCCGGTGCTGGTCATTTCGGCTTTCAACTTCCCGGTCGCGGTCTGGGCCTGGAACGCCTGTCTCGCTCTCGTCTGCGGAGATCCGGTGATCTGGAAGCCGTCGGAAAAGACCCCCCTGACGGCGCTCGCCACCCACGCCATCCTCGAGCGCGCCATCGCCCGGTTCGGAGACGCCCCCGAAGGCCTGGCCCAGCTGGTCATCGGTGGCCGCGAGGCCGGCGAGACCCTCGCCGCCGATCCGCGTATCCCGCTGGTCTCCGCCACCGGCTCGACCCGCATGGGCCGGGCCGTGGCCCAGACCGTCGCCGCCCGCCTCGGGCGCAGCCTGCTCGAGCTCGGCGGCAACAATGCCATGGTCGTCACCCCCAGCGCCGACCTCGACATGGCCGTCCGCGCCATCGCCTTCTCGGCCGTCGGCACCGCCGGCCAGCGCTGCACCACCCTGCGCCGCCTGCTGGTGCATGAGAGCGTCGCCGACGCCCTCATCGCCCGCCTCTCCGCCGCCTATGAAACCCTGCCCGTCGGCGACCCGCGTGTGGACGGCGTGCTGGTCGGCCCCCTGATCGAAGAGGCCGCCTTCAACGGCTTCGACACAGCCCTGAAACAGGCCGTCGAACAGGGCGGTCAGGTGGTCGTCGGCGGCAACCGCGAGGACCGCGACGGCGTCTATGTCCGCCCCGCCATCGTCCGCATGCCCGCGCAGACGGCGGTCGTGCAGCACGAGACCTTCGCCCCGATCCTCTACGTCCTGACCTGGTCAGACTTCGACGCGGCCGTGGCCATGCAGAACGCCGTGCCCCAGGGCCTGTCGTCCTGCGTCTTCACCGACAGCGTCCGCGAGGCCGAAGCCTTCCTCTCAGCCTGGGGCTCCGACTGCGGCATCGCCAACGTCAACATCGGTCCTTCGGGCGCCGAGATCGGCGGGGCCTTCGGCGGCGAAAAGGACACCGGCGGCGGTCGCGAATCCGGCTCCGACGCCTGGAAGGCCTATATGCGCCGCCAGACCCAGACGGTGAATTTCTCCACCAGCCTGCCACTGGCGCAGGGGGTCAAGTTCGACGTTTGAGATCCCTCTCCCGTTGCCGGAGAGGGCTCGCTCAACAGCGTCCGAACAGCGCTTGCCGCAAACTCCACGGCCTTGTCATCCCGGCCGAACCCCGGCGAAGGCCGGGGGCAGAGCCGGGACGGGACAGGCCAACACACTGTGTCGCCTACGGCACCGCCCGCGCCGGCAACCCCTGCGCCGCCCGAATCATCTGCACGAACTCCGCCCGCTCGCCGTAGGGGTCCTCGCCGCGCGCGCCTTGCGCCTGTTCCAGCACCGCATCCCAGTCGAAGTCCTCGCCCAGCCACGGATCGCCGCGCAGCTTCTGGCCGAAGGCGGCCACCGCGATGGCCCAGCGCGTGCTCTCCTGCGGCCGGTCCGGGACCCCGCCGCCGCCAGCATTGGCCACTACGCGCTGCATCAGCTGTGAGTCCCGCTCGCCCGGCAGCTTGAAGCGGACCTGCACGAAGCCGACCTCGCCGTTCGGATCGCCCCCGCCTACCCCGATCCGGTTCTGGTCGTAGCGGCGCTCGCCCATCTGGCTGGGACCCCCCACCGGGGTGATCTCATACAGGGCGGTCACCGAGGCCCCCGATCCGACCTCACCGGCATCGACGCGATCGTTGTTGAAATCGGCCTCGCTGAGCAGCCGGGTTTCATAGCCGATCAGCCGGTATTCGCTGACCCGCGCCGGATTGAACTCGACCTGGATCTTGACGTCGTCGGCGATGGGGAAGGCCCCCCGGTCAAACGTCGGACCAAACAGCCTGCGCGCCTCGTTCAGATCGTCGACATAGGCCGCCGTCCCGTTGCCGGCCTGGGCGATGGTCTGCATCCGGCTGTCGTGATAGTTGCCGCGCCCGAAGCCATAGACGGACAGATAGATGCCGGTTTCCCGCTTGGCCGCGACATAGTCTTCCAGCCGCATGTCGTCGGTGACGCCGACGTTGAAGTCGCCGTCGGTGAACATCAGGATGCGGTTGACCCGGTCGCGCGCGAAATTGGTCTGCGCCTGGTCATAGGCATTGGTCATGCCCGTCGCGCCCGCCGTGCCGCCGGAGGCATAGAGGCTTGCCACGGCGCAGCGCAGCTTCAGCTTCCGGTCGCCCGGTGTCGGGGCCAGCCGCGTGCCCGCCCCCTCGGCATAGAAGGTCACAGCCACCGTGTCCTGCGGCCGCAGCCGGTCGATGATCAGGTTCATCGACTTCTGCGCCAGGGCCAGCTTGTCGGGGCTGCCCATCGAGCCCGAGACATCGACCAGGAAGGTCAGGTTCAGCGGCCTGCGTTCGGCCTCGGGCAGTTCATAGCCCTGCAGGGCGACATGGACGATCTGCCGTCCCGGCCCCCACGGCGAATCAGACACTGCGGTGGTGATGGCGAAGGGCTGCGTCGCCGAGGTCGGCCGCGAATAGCCGTAGTCGAAATAGTTGATCAGCTCCTCGACCCGCACGGCGTCGGCCGGGGGCGCGCGGCCCTCGTCGATGAAGCGCCGGACATTGGCATAGCTGGCCGTGTCGACGTCGATCGAGAAGGTCGAGACCGGCTCGTCGGCGACGCGGCGCACCGGGTTGGGCGTGGCGTCGGGATAGCGTTCCGTATCGGGGGTCGCGGGCACGCCTGGAACCCGGGAGTTGGAAAGGGCGGGGACGTTCGAGACGTATCCGCTCGCATCTTGCGTGACGCGGGAACCGGTCACGACCACCTCGTTCAAACCGGTCGAAGGCAGGATGACGGGCGGAGGAGAGGGTGCCAATGGCGGTGGCGGTGGTGGAGGCGGCGCGGGTGCATACATCGGCACGCCTCCGCTGCTTGCAGCATAGGGCGCCGCGCCGCGGTCCTCCGGCAGGTCGAAGCCGAGCGCCCGACAGGCGGCGGGCGATACCACACCGTCCGAGGGCTTGTCGGGGTCAATGGCCCGGCCCTCCTGGGCCATGACCGGCAGCGGTGCCATCGGTGCCGCCAGGGCCAGGCTCACCAGGCCGACAAGAGTTCGTTTCAACGGATGTTTCGACATCGCGCGGTTTCCCTTGGCTGTGCTGCGCCCATGAGACATCTCCGCTTCGGGCGAAACTGTGGCGCGCGTTCCTGACGAAGCCTGGTGGTCGATCGGGGCACCAGGCTGGTGCAGCCGTACAGCCGCCGATATCCAGCGCCCCCGCTTCGGTGTAAGGACGCGGCCCGATGAACCGCCGTCTCTCGATCGCGCCCATGATGGACTGGACCGACCGGCATTGCCGGGCGTTCCATCGCGCCCTGACGGCCGAGGCCCTGCTCTATACCGAGATGGTCACCGCCCCGGCGGTGGTGAACGGCGACCGGCAGCGGTTGCTGGGCTTCGACGCGCTCGAACATCCGGTTGCCCTGCAGATCGGGGGCTCCGACCCGGCCCAGCTGGCCGAGGCGGCGCGGATCGGTGAGGCCTTCGGCTATGACGAGATCAATCTGAACGTCGGCTGCCCCTCCGACCGGGTCCAGTCCGGCCGCTTCGGCGCCTGTCTGATGCGCGAGCCCGAACTGGTCGCGGACTGTATGGCCGCCATCAAGGAAGCCGTCTCGGTCCCTGCCACCGTCAAATGCCGGATCGGCGTCGATGACCAGGACCCGCAGGTCTCGCTGTTCGCCACCGTGGACGCCTGCGCCGCCGTCGGGATCGAGGTCTTCATCGTCCACGCCCGCATGGCCTGGCTGAAAGGCCTGTCGCCCAAGGAGAACCGCGACGTGCCGCCGCTCGACTACGGCCTGGTGCGGCGTCTGAAGCGCGAGCGTCCGCATCTGTCGATCTCGATCAACGGCGGCATCACCTCGCTGGATGAGGCCGAGGCCCATCTGGACGCCCATGACGCGCTTGGCGATGGGGTTCAACTGGACGGCGTCATGATGGGCCGCGCCGCCTATCATGAGCCGGCCCTTCTGGGTCAGGCCGACCGCCGGCTGTTCGGGGCCGCGACGCCTGATGTCGATGCCTTCGCGGCCCTCGACCGCTATCGCCCCTATCTGGCTGCGCGGCTGGAGGAGGGCGTCGCCCTGCCGGCCATGACCCGGCACATGCTCGGCCTGATGCATGGCCGCCCCGGTGCCCGCGCCTTCCGCCGCATCCTGACGGTGGACGCCATCGTGGCCGGTGCCGGTCTTGAGGTGTTGGACCGCGCGGTGGACGCCGTGCGCGAGGCCGGTGCGCGGTTCGAGGCCCGCGGCGAGGCGGCCTGATCGCCACCCCGCCTCAGGCGGAATGAGGCCTCAGGGGGCCTTGTCGCCGAGCAGCCGGAACAGGCCGATCAGGCTCTTGATCGTGAACCAGACGGTCAGCAACAGCAGCCCCAGTCCCAGCAGCAGGGCGACCGGAGCCAGGATCAGGCCCATCGCCGGCGCGATGAAGATGGACACAAGCCAGACCCCGATGCCGGTCCACAGCAGGATGGTCCACCAGAATACCGACCAGAACAGGCGGATCTGGGCGTCGATATGGGCCCGCGACAGGCCGTCCGAGCCGCTGCGCCCGGCGTAGGCGACGATCAGGCCGACGATGACCAGCAGGTTGGCGCTGGGCAGGGACAGGATGTACAGCCCCCAGGCGATCAGGGCCGCCGGCTTGCCTTCGGACTCATGGCCGGGGCTGAAACGGGGCTCTCTCGGGGCATCGGCCATGGCGTCCCGCCGTCAGATCCACCAGCCGAGCGGGTCGGCAATCGCCCGGCCGGACTTCAGGGCCCAGACACCCGAGGCGCCGCGCACCAGGATCCAGATCGCCAGGGCGAACAGGATCGGCACGCCCAGTGCAAACGGCGCCGCCAGCAGGATCACCCCCGCTACAGCCACCACCGCCGCCGCCCACAGGGTGCGTCTCTGGTAGATGAAATGCGACGCCGAAAGGTCGTCTTCCGGCTCGTCCCGTCCGGTCACAGCGAACAGGCCGATCGCCGCTGACACGCCCACGGTCGGCACAGAGAACAGGATCAGGGCATAGACGGCGAACAGGCCCAGGCCGCCGCCGGGGATGGCCTGGCCTGCGTCCCGGCGGTGCTTTCGCATCGAGAATTCGCTTGAAGGAGTGAAGAGGGTGCCGGCCTCGACCGGGGCGGGTTCCGGCGGCAGGGGTTCGTCCCCGGGTTCCGGTTCCTGCTCTGGCCCGGGCTCTGGCTCGGGTTCCGGCTCCGGTTCGGGCTCCGGCTCATGACGCAGTCGCCCCTGCAGCGACGCCGGTGTGGCGAAGCCGATCAGGTCGTCATCATGGTCGTGCCCCTGGTGGTCCAGGGGGGCGTCCGCGGGGGGGAGATCGCCGGGTTCGGCCATCGGATATCCTTAAGTCCGGCCCCAGTAATGACCGCGCCTCGCCTTTGGCGCAACCGTCGGGGGCAATGCGTCAGCGCGCCAGCACCAGCTCGCAGCCGGCGGCGGCGGCGGCCTCCAGAGCACCCGGCTTTTCGATCCGCACGGTGCAGCGCCGCACCCGGCCGTCGTCCAGACACGCCACGGCCAGCCGTTCGGCAAAGGTCTCCACCAGTCCGACATGGCCCTCGGCCACGATGGCACGGGCCGCCGAGGCCACGGTCTCATAGTTGATCGTGTCCGCCAGTCGCTCGACCGGCATCGGGCCCAGCTCCAGCGTCACATCGATGACCAGGGTCTGCAGCCGACCCTGTTCATGGGCATGCACCCCGATTCCCGCCTCGACCTGCAGGCCACGCACGAACACGGTCAGGGCCTCGCGGCGTGGGGCGTCCCCGGAAGCGGGTACTGCGGGAAAGGGCAGGGGCGATACGGTCAAGGCCTACTCCACAATGTCCGGGGTCTGCCACGCCAGGTGCTGGCCCCCGTCGACGGCGATCATCTGTCCCGTCACCAGGTCTGCGTCGACCAGCCAGCGTACGGTCCGGGCGATCGCCTCCGGGCTGCCGGGCCGCCCCATGGGCACGGCCGCGGCCTCGGCGGCGAATGTCTCGGCGGTCTGGTGCACCGACGGCAGGATCGGTCCGGGCCCGACGCCGTTGACGCGGATACGCGGGGCCAGCGCCTGGGCCATCGTCCGGGTCGCGACCCACAGCGCCGACTTCGACAGGCCGTAGGAGAAAAAGCGCGGATCGGGCTTCAGCACCCTCTGGTCCAGAATATTGATGATGGACGCGCCCTCGGCCGCCTGTGCCGCAAACGCCTGGGCCAGCAGCACCGGTGCGCGCAGATTGACGTCCATATGCGAGGACCAGCTCTCGCCGGTCAGGGTGTCCAGCCGGTCATCGGCGAACAGCGAGGCATTGTTGACCAGCACCGTCAGCGGCCCCAGCGCCGCGACGGCCCGGCCGACCAGGGCCCCGGTCGCTTCGGCGTCTGCGAGGTCGGCCGAGAGGCAGACGGCGCGGCGGCCGAGGGCCCGAATCTCGTCCGCCAGCTGCGCGGCCTCGTCGCCCGATTCGCGATGGTGGATCGCCAGGTCGAAACCGGCGGCGGCCAGCTCAAGACAGATCGCCCGGCCGATGCGCTTCGCCCCGCCGGTGACAAGGGCGGCACCGCGGCTGGCGGAGACGTCAGTCAACCCGGCCGAACTCGACAAGATTGATGACGGCGAGGACGGCGACAAAGCCGAGAATGATATAGAGGGCCAGCATGGAAACGCTCCTTTAGCGCGCCCGCAATAAAGCCCCGTGCCCGGGTGTTCAAGGCGGCGCGAGGCCCTATCGTCGCTCGATGACGACATGGCGCACCCGGATCGAGCCCTTCACCCGCCCCCTGTTCTTCGCCTGGTCGCGGATCAGCCGCGGCATGACCCTCGGCGTGCGCGGCGTGGCGATCGATTCCGCCGGCCGCGTCCTACTGGTCAAACACACCTATCTAGACGGCTGGTGGCTGCCCGGCGGCGGCGTCGAGCGCGGCCAGACCTGCGAGGACGCCCTGATCCGCGAGCTGCGCGAGGAGGCCGGCCTCATCATCGAGGGCCGCCCGGACCTGGTCAGCGTCCATTCCAACGAACGCTTCTTCCGCGGCGACCATGTCCTCGTCTACCGCATCGACCGCTTCTCGCTGACCGACCGCACAAGCCACGGCGAGATCGCGGCGATCGGCTGGTTCGACCCGGCGGCCCTGCCGGAGGACACGCACCGCGCGACGCGGGACAGGCTGGGGGAGGTGTTTGGAGAGGCAGAGGCGAGCACGGCGTGGTGAACCAAAACGTGTGCATATGAACAATTCAAACTTGCAATAAAGGGGGGATTCATGTTGTGATCCGGTCGATCCGCCTCAGGATCCGCGACCAACTTTCCAGGGCGAAGATTGCGCGACAGCGGCCATCACCAATGACATCAACAGCAAGGCGACGAACAACACCGCTGAACACAACGCGATCGTATACAAGGGGGCGGACGGCTTTTACCGAACGAGTCCGACGTTCGGAGGTGTGCCAGGCAGTTCACCGGTAGCTGATCTGATAAACTGGATGATGGCGAACAACATCGATTTCATCCAAGTCCTAAGTCTTTATCACAACCACGACAGCCTGACTGGCGCGGACAACGCCAATGAAATTGCTGTGAATCGCTATCCGTCCTTTCCACCCTTCGCGGCCAACGGAACTGGCGACTGGGCGACCGCTGATGCCTTCGTCCGGTTCGGAGCCGACCCCAGTGTTTTCAAGCTGACCGTTGAAGACACCGCCGGCATTGCCCGCGACTTCGCATATGCAGACAAAGCAAAATATGACAACCTGACGCTGGATCAAATGAAGAACAGAGTGAATTTGCCCGGTGCCGAGACAGGCTGTGGTCCGTAGCATGCGGATATTGGTGAAAGCCCAAATCATGGGCGCGCTGCTGGCCGTCGCTTGCTCTCCCGCGACCGCTCAGGATTCGCCGGCGGTCCGGGACTTCCTCCAGACGGCGCCGACGTTTCATGGGGAGGGCAATTTCGGCGGTCGGCAACCTACCCAGACGGAAATTTCCTATGCCTTCACATGCGGTGGGCAGCTGTACCGGGTCTCCATTACCATGCGAAACCCGTTGGACTGGGCCGGTCGCGGCGTCGCTCTCGTGGATATTGAGCACCCATGGGCACCGCTCTCGCCGCATGATCGACTACAAATTCAGGAGGCCCTTGAAGACTTCAGAATTGTCCACACGATCTCCTTGCGGTGTGCGAGTGATCGCACCGATGCCGTACTGATCAGCGGTTTCGGGAAAACATCGCAGAATGCCGATGGTCCGCAACCGGACTTGGCAAAGCTATTCTCGTTTGATCAGGGTCGTCTGGTTCGGATTACAGAGTAGAAGCGCGCGGTCGGTATCCGGGGCGACGCTCTTGTGGCGTGGAAGGTCTGATCTGGACAGTCGCTTAGGTATTCGAAGGAAAAACCTTTCCGTCTACGTCAGGTGCCCCCCTTTTCACCGTGGGCAGGCTGGTCATAACGACCTTTCGCCGCATTTTGCAGCCGTCAACAGGGCTTGGGTGAAGACCGGAGGCGTCGGCCTTCCTCTGGAAAGGGTGTTGGCCGACGATCTTGCCAGTCGCATCGCGACGTCGCCGAAGATAACACCCACACCGTTCTTCAGATTTGCGTCACGCCCACCCAGCGAGCTTGTGCTGACCGGCGTATGGTCACGCCTGTTGGGCGAACCAATCTCGAACCATCTGGCTGACGAAATCGTCGCCGCCCTGACTGGCGAGAGTGCGCGTCCTCGATCCGGACAGATCGCGAGCGCCCCCGACGGCTTCGGTCGCCGCACCGTCTATGCCCCGCCCGATGTCGCCGCCGGCTGGATCGACCGTGTCAATGTAGCGGAAGCTTACCACCCCGAACCCTTCATCCTCGCCTGCCACGCCTATGCCGAGGTGGCCCTCAGCCATCCCTTTGCCGACGGCAACGGACGGGTGGCACGGGCCATGTTCCAGCGCACCTTTGCTCGCGCAGGTCTGCTGGATGCACCGCTCATACCGCTCGGCCCCTTGATCTATCTGAACCACAAGGTCGTCATAGCCTCCCTTGTGCGCTTGGGGACGACCGGAGAGTGGCCTCCCTTTCTGGACGTCATGGCGCGCCTGACCCTCAAGGCTCTGGCCTTCACCGAGTATCATCTGAAATCGCACTCACTGTCGCCGCGTGATATCGACAGCCCATGAACCCCAACCTCTTCGCCATGATTGCCGTCGTCCTCGCGGGCGGGGCCACCGCCCTGCAGGCCCCGACCAATGCGAAGATGATGGGCGCCGTCGGTTCGCCGGTGAATGCCGCCTTCGTCTCCTTCGCCATCGGCACGGCGGCGCTGGGGATCCTCGCCATGATCCTGCAGGCCAAGCCCGATGTCGCGGCGGCGCGGGGCCTGCCCTGGTATGCCTGGGTCGGCGGCCTCTATGGCGCGATCTTCGTCGTGGCGGCGGCCTGGGGTGTGCCGCGGCTCGGCGTCGCCCTGACCATCACCCTGATGGTCGCGGGACAGCTGCTGGTCGGCCTGATCCTCGACCATTTCGGGGCCTTCGGCACGCCGCAGCACCCGATCAGCCCGGGCCGCCTCGCCGGTATCGCCCTGGTTCTGGCCGGCGTCCTGATGGTCCGCCGTTTCTGAAGCGGACGGCGCGCCTGTCGATGCTCCAACCAGCGTGAGTGCATCACGACGGGCACAACGGAAGGCACAACGAACACCACGGGATCTGAGAGGACGAAAGCTCGAGCTCCCCGTTTGAGAGGTTGTCCTGCGGCGTACGCCGCGATGTCGACAAATCACTGATCCCGCCGTGTTCGTTGTGCCTTCCGTTGTGTTCGTTGTGATGAACCAACCGACCCTATGGGCGGTCCCGTTGCCGAAAAAGTCCCTCATCGCCCGGATTCAGCTGATCTGACGCCCGGTCTGCGCCTATATTCGGTGTCGATGACCGAGGAGAGCTTTTCCGAACAGCAGGGTGCCGACCTGATCCGCGACGAGGCGCGCCGCGCCCCTGACAAGCCGGGCGTCTATCGCATGTATGGCGAGGACGGGGCCTGCCTCTATGTCGGCAAGGCGAAGTCGATCAAAAAGCGCATCCTGCAATACGCCCAGGGCCGGTTCCACACCCAGCGCATCGGCCTGATGGTCTCCCTGACCCGGTCGATGGAGCTGGTCATCACCGCCTCAGAGACCGAGGCCCTGCTGCTCGAATCCAGCTTCATCAAACAGCTGAAGCCGCGCTTCAATGTGGTGCTGCGCGACGACAAGTCGTTCGCCGAACTGATGATCCGCAAGGACCACCGCGCGCCCCAGGTGCGCAAGCATCGCGGGGCCCACACCACGCCCGGCGACTATTTCGGCCCCTTCGCCTCGACCTGGGCGGTGAACCGGACGCTCAACACCCTGCAGAAGGCCTTCCTGCTGCGGTCGTGCTCTGACAGCGTCTATGAGAGCCGCACCCGGCCCTGCATGCTGCATCAGATCAAACGCTGCTCGGCCCCCTGCACCGGCCTGATCTCGCTCGAGGACTATGCCGGCCTGGTCGACGAGGCCTCGGCCTTTCTGAAGGGCAAGTCGCGGGCCGTGATCGCCCGCCTGTCCGACGAGATGAGCGCCGCCGCTGAGGCCCTGGACTATGAACAGGCCGCCCGCGTCCGCGACCGCATCCGCGCCCTTTCGGCCATTTCGATGGAGAATTCCGTCAGTGCCGAGGGCGTGGCCGAGGCCGATGTCTTCGCCCTGTTCTCCGAAGGCGGCCAGGCCTGCGTCCAGGTCTTCTTCTATCGCGGCGGCCAGAACTGGGGCGGCCGCGCCTGTTTTCCGCGGGTCGACAAGGCCGACACCGACCCGGAAATCCTCGCGGCCTTCCTCGGCCAGTTCTACGAGGACAAGCCGATCCCGCGCCTGATCCTGTCCAACGTCCGCCCGCATGAGCTGGAGCTGCTGGAAGAGGCCTTCTCCATGAAGGCCCAATCTTCTCGGGAAAGAGGGGGCAAGGTCGAGATCGCCCGCCCCCTGCGCGGCGACAAGGCCGCCCTCGTCGACCACGCCCTGACCAATGCCCGCGAGGCCCTGGGCCGCAAGATGGCCGAGGGCTCAGCCCAGGGAAAAATCCTCGACGAGGTCTGCGAGGCCTTCGGTCTCGACAGCCGGCCCGAGCGGATCGAGATCTACGACAATGCCCATATCCAGGGCACCAATGCCGTCGGCGGCATGGTCGTGGCCGGACCAGAGGGTTTCCAGAAGTCTCAGTACCGCAAGTTCAACATCCGGGGCGAGGACCTGACCCCCGGCGACGACTACGGCATGATGCGCGAGGTCATGCGCCGGCGCTTCGGCCGTCTGGTCAAGGACGAGGACGCGGGCGAGGCGGTGGTCCGCCCCGACCTGCTGCTGATCGACGGCGGCGCCGGCCAGCTGGCCGAGGTGCAGGCCGTGCTGGCCGACCTGGGTCTGGACGACATCCTCGCCGTCGGCGTCGCCAAGGGCCCGGACCGCGATGCGGGCAAGGAGCATTTCTTCATGCCCGGCCGCCCGCCCTTCATGCTGCCGCTGAAGTCACCGGCCCTGTATTTCATCCAGCGCCTGCGCGACGAGGCGCATCGCTTCGCCAACGGCGCCCACGCCACCCGCCGCTCGATGGACATCCGCAAGAACCCCCTCGACGAGATCGAGGGCGTCGGCCCCGGCCGCAAGAAGGCCCTGCTGCACGCCTTCGGCTCCGCCAAGGGCGTCAGCCGCGCCGCCGTGCCCGATCTGGTCAAGGTCGAGGGCATCAACCAGCCGCTGGCGGAGCGGATTTACGGCTTTTTCCGTCCGGAGGGCCGGGGTTAGGATAGGACCCGGGAGAGGGCCGCATGACCGACTTTGCACAGGGCGTCGTCCACGTGGCGGGCGCTGACCTTCAATCCGCCATTCAATCCGAACCGGATGTCCTCGCGCTGTGGCAGGGCCTGACGCCGCTGGGCCGCAATGAGTTCATCTGCTGGGTTGATGACGCCAAACAGCCCGCGACCCGAGCGCGCCGCATCCAGCGCACGACCGAAGAACTGCGGGAGGGTCAGAAGCGCCCCTGCTGCTGGGCCGGCTGCATCCATCGCACCGACAAGGCACCCGGTCCCTGGCAACAGGCCGTTCTGGTCGATGGGGCCCGGCGCAGGCGCTAGCGCGCACGGCACACAACCACCCTCTCCCCAGCGGCGACGGGAATGCCTATACCGACCCCATGCCCCAACATTCCCGTGCCGCCCTGCTTGCCGGTTATCACCGCTTTCGCGACAGCCACTGGCCCGAGGCGAAGGCCCAGTATGAGGCGCTCGCCTCGGACGGTCAGAGGCCCCACACCCTTGTGGTCGCCTGTTCCGACAGCCGCGCTGACCCGGCCCTGATCTTCGACGCCGCCCCGGGCCAGCTGTTCGTCGTCCGCAACGTCGCCAATCTGGTCCCGCCCTATGAGCCCGACGGCCTCCTGCACGGCGTCTCGGCGGCGCTGGAATTCGGGGTCAAGGTGCTCAATGTCCGGCGCATCATGGTCATGGGCCATGCACGCTGCGGCGGGGTCGCCGCCATGGTCACCGGGGCCCCGGCGGACTGCCAGGACTTTGTCGCGCCCTGGGTGCAGCAGGGCGCGCCGGTCGTGCGTCGCGTCTGTGAGGCATGCGCCCCTGAAGACGTTGAACAGCTTTCGGAAGAGGCCGTGGTTCGCCTGTCGCTGCAGAACCTGCGCACATTTCCCTGGATCGCCGAGCGCGAGGCCGCGGGCACCCTGGCCCTCAGCGGCCTTCATTTCGGCATTGCCGACGGGGTCCTGCGGTCGCTGGAGGGCCCGGGCCGGTTCGAGGTCATGGAATAGGTCTGCGCGACCGCACGGCTCGCTTCGGCGCGCGAAGCATGGCAGATCGCTCTTGAGGTATCGGAGCGCCCCATGACCCCCAATCCCCACGCCAACCCCATCCCCAACATCCTGACCGGCCTGCGGCTGGTCGCCGGGGTGATCATGTTCCTGATCCTGGCGGGGGCGGCGCCGCAGGGCATTCCCTTCATGTCCGACTATCTGAGCCCGGACGACCAGTTCCGGTTCGGGCGCACGGCCTTCATCATCTATATCGTCGCGGCCTCGACCGACTGGGTCGACGGCTTCCTCGCCCGGCGCTGGCATTCGACCACCCGCTGGGGGGCCATCCTCGATCCGATCGCCGACAAGGTCCTGATCACCGGGGCCATCCTCGGCGTCCTGGCCTGGGGGGCCCTGCCGCAGATCGCCATCCCCTGCGGCCTGATCATGTTCCGTGAGTTCGCCGTCTCGGCCCTGCGCGAGACCGTCGCCGGCAAGGTCAAACTGCCGGTCACCCTGCTGGCCAAATGGAAGACGGTCCTGCAGATCGTGGCCCTCGGGGCCCTGCAGCTGGTGCTCCTGTGGGACGGCTTCGGCCTGCCGCTCGAATGGCAGCCCCATTTCCAGACCTTCGCCTATGTCCTGATCTGGATCGCCGCCATCGTCACCGTCTGGACCGGCTGGCAGTATTTCTCCAAGGCCCGGCAGAAGATGAGCCAGATCTAGGGGCTCCGGAAGCAGGCGCGCGCCCTGTCACGGCCGGCGGGGCCGGGAGGTGATTGGTGGTTGGTTATTTGTTGCTGCGCGCGACAGGCGGCGGGAGGGCGGCGCAGCGCGCGCGATCGCACCCGCGGCGGCC
>JBEIJS010000063.1:0-14245 GCA_040380105.1 Caulobacteraceae bacterium
GACCGAGAATCGAACTCGGGTACACGGATTTGCAATCCGGCGCGTAACCACTCCGCCATCAGGCCCCGGGGCCGTTGAGAACGACCACGCCATCGCGAGGGGCGTTCGCTATCAGATCGGATTGTCCCCCGCAACGCACAGACCTATAAGCGCGCCAGATTTCCCGGGTGCCTTCGAGCGCTCACAGCTGCAGGATCGTTTTCCATGGATTTCGCCGCCGCCCGCAAAGTCATGGTCGACAGCCAGGTCCGCGTGAACGATGTGACCGACCGTGCCCTGCAGGCCGCTATTCTCGGCGTGCCGCGCGAGCGGTTCCTGCCGTCGGATCGTGCCTGGTCAGCCTATGCGGAGATCGAGCCCGAGATTGCCGGCGAGCGCCGGCTGATGCTGGCGCGGGATTTGTCGAAGCTGCTGATGGCGCTGGATGCGAAGCCGGGCGAGCGGGCCCTGGCAATCGCCGCACCCTATGCCGCCGCCGTCCTGGCGCGGCTCGGTCTCGAGGCGACCGCCCAGGAATCGGACGGGGCCGTGTTCGCGGTGGCTGGCGAGGTCCTGGCGGAGGAGGGAGTCCGGACCGTCACAGCCCCGCTCGGTGCGCCGGCGGACGGCGGCTATGACGTCATCATCTCGGAAGGCGCAGTGCCCGGGCGACCGGAAGCGTGGCTGGACGCCCTGAATGTCGGGGGACGGATGGCCGTCGTCGAACGGACGGGTGCGGTGGGCAAGGCTGTGCTCTATGTGCGGGGTGCCCAGGGGGTGTCGCGGCGCGAGCTGTTCAATGCCGCCCCTCCGGTGTTGGCGGAACTCTCGGCGATCCCCACCTTCGTGCTGTAGACTTTTGACGTTCGACGGAACGGTCCTTTCGGCGCGTGAAAAAAACTTAACTGGCGCGGGCGCTGGCCGTACCGCATCAGACCAATGAGACACTGAGTGCGCGCTTCCCCGCGCCAGGCAGGAACAGACATGCTGAAACGTACCCGCGCGCTCGCCTCGGTCGCCGTCATCGCCGTGATTACCGGTATGGGTGCGCCCGCCTGGGCCGAGACGCTCAAGGATGCGCTGGCGCTGGCCTACCAGACCAATCCGTCCATCCTGGCCCAGCGGGCCAACCAGCGGGCCCTGGATGAGTCCATCGTCCAGGCCCGTTCGGGACTGCGGCCCCAGCTCGATGTCAGGGTCTCCGCCAGCTATACCCGGGATTACAGCGGCGCACCGTTCAGCAATCCTGACAGCGATACCGGCGCAGCCAGCGTCAGCCTGTCCCAGACCGTTTGGTCGGGTGGACGCATCGGGCACGGCATCTCGGCGGCTGAAGCCAACATCCTGTCCGGACGCGAGAACCTGCGCGACGTTGAACAGACCGTCCTGGCATCGGTGATCCGGGCCTATGCCGATGTCATCCGCGACGGTGAGATTCTCGCCATCCGCCAGTCGAACCTCACCGTGCTCCAGCGTCAGCTGGAAGAAGCCGCGGCCCGATTCGAGGTCGGCGAAATCACCCGCACCGACGTGGCCCAGTCCGAATCCCGCCTCGCCCAGTCCGGGGCCGATCTGGCCAATGCCCGCGCCCAGCTGTCTGTATCGCGCGCCGCCTATGCCGCAGTGGTCGGGCAGGCACCGGGCGAGCTGGCACCGATGCCGGCGCTTCCGGGTGTCCCGGCTGATTTCGACAACGCCCTCGATGTCGCGCTTTCGGACAATCCGGCCATCCTTTCGGCCGCTTACACCCAGCGCGCGGCTGAAGCCCAGGTGGCGGCCGCCAAGGCCGAATACATGCCGTCCGCGAGTTTGACGGCCTCCTACGGCGGAGGCACCTCTGACCTCGGCCAGTTCGGCGACATCGCAGACCAGACCCGTTTTCAGGCCGGCGCATCCCTGTCAGTGCCGCTGTTCACGGGCGGACTGAACCGTTCCCGCGTCGCCCAGGCCGTGGAGCGCGCCAATGTGGCGCAGATCAATCTCGAGGGAGAGCGCCGCAACATTCTGCAGGCGGTCAGTTCGGCCTTTGCCCAGTCCATCTCGTCCCGCGCCACGCTTCAGGCCGGTGAGGAAGCCGTTCGGGCTGCGACCGTGGCCGCCGAGGGCGTGAGGCAGGAGGCCCAGGTCGGTCTGCGGACGACCCTCGATGTGCTGAACCAGGAGCTGGAGCTTCGGAACGCCCAGATCAATCTGGCGAGCGCCCGTCGCAATGAATACGTCGCCCAGGCCAGTCTGCTGGCCGCCATGGGTCGGCTCGAAGGGGCGGATCTGGATGCCGATCTGACGACCTACGACCCTGCGGCCAACTATAACCGGGTACGCAACCGTGGCGGCCTGCCGTGGGACGGGGTCGTCGAAGCCATCGATCGTATCGCCTCGCCCGCCGTTATGCCCGCCAACAACGCCGAGGATGCGCCGATTGATGCGCAGCTCAATTCGGAGATCGTCGGGACCGCACCGCGCAACTGACGGGCCTCCCGTCGCCTCTCGCGCGACTGCCGGGGCCACTTGTTAACCTGTGACGCGAAAACGCCCGTTGATTCCAGCGGGCTGAGATGCGACGACATGGTCTGGGAGGGGGCTCCTCTCACTTGTCTCAATTCGAATGATCGTGCGTTCGCCGCGCGCCCCGGGGTTTCGATATGACCGACCAGACCGCCCAGGAACCGACGATGGAGGAAATCCTGGCGTCGATTCGCCGGATCATTTCCGAGGATGACGCCCCGGCCGGGACGGCCGCGGATCCCGAACCCGAAACGGTTGTCGAGAACGCCGTGGAGGAGGAAACTCCTGCGGTCGAAGAGCCGGAACCCGTTGAAGAAGACGTTCTGGAACTGACTGAGGCCTATGAAGCGCCTGTCGCCGAGAGCCTCGGCGACCTCGACATCCTGTCGGCGGAGCCGTTCCCCAGTGCGTCGGTCCCTGAGTCGGACTTTGTCGAAGCGGTCGAGGCCCATGACCCCGAGCCGGAACCCGCGTCGATCGACGAGGGCCTTGTCGGTGTGAGCGCGGCGGCCAGTGCGGCATCTGCGTTTGCCGGTCTCGCCTCAACCGTTCGCAAGCCTGATCCGATTGATTCCTGGTCCGGCTCCGGTCCGACCGTCGATGAACTGGCCCGCAGCCTGCTGCGGCCGATGCTCAAGGAATGGCTGGACGCCAATCTGCCGGGCATCGTCGAGGCCCAGGTACGCAAGGAAGTCGAACGCATCGCCCGCAACGCCGGCTGACTTCACCCGCGACCCGATCAAGGCTAGATCATTCCGGGGCGGCTCCAGTCGGGGCCGCCCTTTCTCTTTGCCCGAAGACCCTCCCCATGCTCGACAAGACCTTCGACCCGACTGCCGCCGAACCCCGTCTCTATGCGAAATGGGAAGAGAGCGGTGTGTTCGCTCCCACGACCGACGGTGCGGCCGAGGCCTATTCGATCGTCATTCCGCCGCCGAACGTGACGGGTTCTCTGCACATCGGGCATGCGCTGAACAACACCTTGCAGGACATCCTGGCCCGCTATCACCGGATGAAGGGCAAGGCGGTGCTGTGGCTGCCGGGCACGGACCACGCCGGCATCGCGACGCAGATGGTGGTCGAGCGCCAGCTGGCAGCCGCCGGTCATGCCAGCCGCCGCGACATGGGCCGTGAGGCCTTCCTGGCCAAGGTCTGGGAGTGGAAGGCCGAGTCGGGCGGGACCATCGTCCAGCAGTTGCGCCGGCTGGGGGCCTCCTGCGACTGGAGCCGCGAGCGGTTCACCCTCGACGAGGGATTGAACGCGGCCGTGCGGAAGGTCTTCGTCCAGCTGCACAGGGACGGGCTGATCTATCGCGACAAGCGGCTGGTCAATTGGGACCCACATTTCCTGACGGCGATCTCGGACCTTGAGGTCGAGCAGCGCGAGATGGACGGCCACTACTGGCATTTCGCCTATCCGCTGGCCGACGGCGTCACCTATGAACACCCGGTCGCTTTCGATGAGGACGGCAAGGCAACGGAGTGGGAGACGCGTGACTACATCGTCGTGGCCACGACCCGGCCCGAGACGATGCTCGGTGATACCGGGGTGGCCGTGCATCCCGAGGACGCCCGCTATGCCGGGCTGGTGGGCAAGTTCGTGACCCTGCCGATCGTCGGGCGGCGCATTCCGATCGTCGCCGATGACTATGCCGACCCGGCCAAGGGCTCAGGGGCGGTGAAGATCACCCCGGCGCACGATTTCAACGACTTCCAGGTCGGCAAGCGGGCGGGGCTGGCGGCGTTGAACGTCATGGACGCCTTCGGTCGGATTACCGCCGCCGATACGGCGGATGTGCCGGCCGACTACGAGGGCATGGACCGTTTCGCCGCGCGCAAGGCCATCGTCGCCCGCGCCGAGGCCGAGGGTTGGCTCAAGGAAATCGAGAAAACCCGCCACGTCATTCCGCACGGCGACCGCTCGGGCGTGGTCATAGAGCCCTGGCTGACGGACCAGTGGTACGTCGACGCCCACACCATGGCCCAGCCGGCCATCAAGGCGGTGGAGCAGGGCGATACGGTCTTTGAGCCGAAGTCCTATGAGAAGATCTATTTCGAATGGCTGCGCAACATCGAGCCATGGTGCATCTCGCGCCAGCTCTGGTGGGGTCACCGCATCCCGGCCTGGTATGACGCCGACGGCAACATCTATGTCGCCGAGAGCGAGGCCGAGGCGCAGGCCCAGGCCGGCGGCAAGCCGCTGACACAGGACGAGGACGTTCTCGACACCTGGTTCAGCTCGGCCCTGTGGCCGTTCTCGACCATGGGCTGGCCGGAGAAGACCGAAGACCTGCGGCGCTTCTATCCGACCAGCGATCTGGTGACGGCGGCGGACATCATTTTCTTCTGGGTTGCCCGGATGATGATGATGGGACTTCACTTTATGGATGAGGTTCCGTTCAGGCGGGTCATCATCAACGGCCTGGTCCGCGACGAGAAGGGCCAGAAGATGAGCAAGTCGAAGGGGAATGTCATCGACCCCCTCGGCATCATCGACGAGCTGGGCGCCGATCCGCTGCGGTTCACCATGGCCATTCTGTCGGGCACGCGCGACATCAAGTTGTCGAAACAACGTATTGAAGGCTATCGCAACTTCGGCACCAAGCTGTGGAATGCCGCGCGCTTTTCCCAGATGAATGAAGCGAAGCGGGTCGAGGGCTTTGATCCCGCGACCGTGGACCAGACCATCAACCGCTGGATCCGCGGGGAGCTGACCAAGGCCGAGCGCGGGGTCAGTGAGGCGATCGAGGGCGGGCGTTTCGACGATGCAGCCTCGGCCCTGTATCGCTTCGTCTGGAACGTCTTCTGCGACTGGTACCTGGAACTGGCCAAGCCGGTGTTCATGGGTGCCGACGAGGCCGCCAAGGCCGAAACCCGGGCGATGACGGCCTGGACGCTGGACCAGACGCTGAAGCTGATGCACCCGATCATGCCCTTCATCACCGAGGAGCTGTGGGACAAGCTGGGCGGTGAAGGCGCGGCGCGGACGGAGGCGACCCTGATCGGGGCGGCCTGGCCGGTGCTGCCGGATAACTTCATCGACACGGCGGCCGAGAGCGAGATCGGCTGGCTGGTCGATCTGGTCACGGAAATCCGCCAGCTGAAGGCCGAGATGAATGTGCCGCAGGGGGCCAAGCCCGGCCTGTCCTTCATCGCGCCGGACGCGGTTACGGCAGACCGGATCGCGCGCCACAAGGACCTGATCCTGACGCTTGGCCGGGTATCGGACCTGTCGACCGTCGAGGCCGCGGTCGAGGGGGCGGTGACCTTCGTTTCCGGCGGCGCGACAGCGGCGTTGTCGCTGGCGGGGATCATCGATCTGTCCGCCGAGCGGGCGCGGCTGACGAAGGAGATCGCCGCCTTCGAGAGCGACATCGGCCATTTCAACAAGAAGCTGGGCAATCCGAATTTCGTCGATCGCGCCGCCCCCGAGGTCGTCGACGAGCAACGCCAGAAGCTGGCCGAGGCCGAGGCCGGCAAGGCCAGGCTGCAGGCGGCCCTGGCGCGGCTGGACGCGGTGGGGTGAAGACCCGGCTCGACCAGCTGCTGGTCGTGCGCGGACTGGCGGAGAGCCGGGCGCGGGCGAAGGCGGCGATCGAGGCGGGCGGGGTGACGGTCAACGGGGTGCCGGCGAAGGCGGCGTCACAGGCCGTGGCTGGAGACGCCGTCGTCGTCTATGCCGACGCCCACCACTGGGTCGGGCGCGGGGCGTTGAAGCTGGACCACGCCCTGTCCCTTTGGCCGGTCGAGGTGGCTGGCCGGACGGTGCTGGATGTCGGGGCCTCGACCGGGGGCTTTACCGAGGTCTGTCTGGGGCGTGGGGCCGCGCGGGTGTTCGCCGTCGATGTCGGCTCGGGTCAGCTGCATGCCCGCGTGGCGGCGGACCCGCGGGTGATCAATCTGGAGCAGACGGATGCCCGCGACCTGACGCCGACCCTGATCCCGGAGGCCCCCGGGCTGATCGTCTGCGACGCGAGCTTCATCGGCCTGGCCAAGGTGCTGCCTGTGGCCCTGTCGCTGGCGGCCCCGGTCGCGGACCTGGTCACCCTGGTCAAGCCGCAGTTCGAGGCGTCGGGGCCCGGGGGGACGAAGAAGGGCGTGGTCAAGGATCCGGCGGTACAGCAGGCGGCGCTGGCGGCGGTCTGTGACTGGCTGGAAGGCGAGGGCTGGGCGGTGCAGGCAACCACGGAAAGCCCGATCACCGGCGGGGACGGCAATGTGGAGTTTCTGCTTTGGGCGAAGAGGAGTGGTTAGTGGCTAGTGGCTAGTGGTTAGTGGCTGGCCACCGGTTGTGCGACGGCGCGGACCGCGCCGCCCTTCCGCCGGCAGTGAGGCGGCGGCCCCTGACCACTAGCCCCTGGCCACTGGCCACTGGCCACCAGCTTCTGTCACGTCCGCCCGTACCCTTTCCGGGCAAGGAAAAACCCCCGGTGGATGGCTCCACCGGGGGTCTCCGTCACGCCGCCGATCGACAGGGGGGGCTGAAAAATAATCGGCGGCGCAATTCTGTCAGCAGGTCTGCTCGTAGCGGGTGACCGTGCGGCCGTAGCGGTCGCGGCTGTGGACGGTCCGGGTGCGGCAGTCGGACTGGTAGCGATCGCTCGACCGGTCCTCGTAGCCCTGGTCGTCGTAGCGGTCACTGTATCCGTAGCCCACATGGTCCCGACTGCTGAAGTCGCTGTAGCCGTTTGAGTTCCCGTAGCCGTACTGCGCATAGCCGCTGCGGCTCCCATTGCAGTCGCGGGCCGAGTCGCCGCCGACGGCTGCGCCGAGCGCGCCACCGATCACCGCCCCGAGCACGCTGCCTTCGGTCCGACGGCCGCGTGCGCCCATCTGGGAGCCGAGGACGGCCCCGAAGGTCGCGCCGACGAGGGCACCGTTACCCTGCCGGTTCCGGCGCTCGCTGAGGCAGTAGGCCTGGCCGGAGCGGTCATGGGACTGACCGTAGGAACGGTCGTAGCCATAGTCAGACTGGCGCTCATTGCCGTAGTCGTAGGGCTGGCCGTTGTAGCTGTAGGCCTGGGCGGAGGCGGTGGCGGGGGTCAGCATCAGGCCGGCCGCGGCGAGGGCGGCCGCACCGAAAGCGGTCTTGAGGGGCAGACTGGCGAACATCGGCATCATCCTGGCTGAAGGGCGGGCGCCGGAGTTCGACGCCTGTGCTTGTGATGGCGAGGAATAGGCCCCCGAAACTGAACGGCCTTTGAGCAGGCCGTTCATCTTCGTTCAGGTTTCGTCGACGGGCCGGAAACTTGGGCCCCCGCGCGATATCCGCGGCCGGACGTAATCGCGTCCGAACCGATTTCGCTCTAGAAGCAGCCGATGACGGAAACGCTGACCATCAGCCGCGTGGGCGGGCAGGGCGACGGGATCGCCGAGACGCCGGGCGGGCCGGTGTTCGCGCCCTTGACCCTGCCCGGCGAGACGGTGCGGGGCGAGGTGCGCGACGGACGGCTGGAGGGGGCCGAAATCCTGACCGCCAGCCCGGAGCGGATCGCGCCGGTGTCGCCCCACTATGGCGACTGCGGGGGCTGTTCGCTGCAGCACTGGGCTGCCGGGCCCTATCTGGACTGGAAACGGGAACAGGTCCGGCAGGCGCTCGCGCGGGAGCGGATCGAGACCGAGGTCGAGGCGACGGTGGCAGTGCCGCCGGGGACGCGGCGGCGGCTGGCCCTGCACGCCCGGCGCAGTGAGGACGGGCGGGTCGTGCTGGGCTTCAAGGCCCGCAAGAGCTGGCGGCTGGTTGAGGTGACCGCCTGTCCGGTGGCCGATCCCCGGCTGGTGGCGGCCTTTCCGGCGCTGGCCCGGGTGGCAGAGGCCTTCCTGGAGCATCCGAAATCGGCCCCGACCCTGCATGTGACGGCGACCCTGACGGGGCTCGATGTCGATGTGACGGGGGTTGAGCGGCGCACGGGTGGACTGTCGGGCGACGCCCGGATGCGGGCCATCGCCGCGGCGGCCGAGGCCGGTCTGGCGCGGCTGAGTCTGGCGGGCGATGTGCTGATGATGGAGCGTCAGCCGAAGGTGGCCTTCGGACCCGCGACCGTGCCCCTGCCGCCCGGCGGTTTTCTGCAGGCCGTGCCCGAGGCGGAGGCGGCCATGGTCGCGCGCGCGGTCGAGGCGGTGCGGGGGGCGAAGAAGATTGCGGACCTGTTCTGCGGGGCGGGGACCTTCACCTTCCCGCTGGCGACGGTGGCTCCGGTGCTGGCGGCGGACGGCTCGGCGGCGGGGATCGCGGCGCTGAAGGCGGGGATCGGGACCGGGCCGGGGATGAAGGGGATCACGGCCGAGGCGCGCGATCTGTTTCGCCGTCCCCTGGCCCCCTATGACCTGCGTGGCTGTGACGCTGTGGTGCTGGACCCGCCGAGGGCCGGGGCGCTGGAGCAGACGCGGCAGCTGCCGGGAACCAAGGCGGCGGTCGTGGTCGGGGTGTCGTGCAATCCGGTGACCTTCGCCCGTGACGCGCGCGTGCTGATCGACGCCGGCTTCCGGCTGGAACGGGTGACGCCGGTGGACCAGTTCCTGTGGTCGGCGCATGTGGAGCTGGTGGGAGTGTTCCGGCGATGACGATGAACGACAACCTGCCCGACGAGGATGGGGGCGGCTTCGACGCCGAGGACTGGACGCGGCTGACACCGTTTGTCGGGGCCGTGGCGACGCTGGACGATGTGCAGGCGCGCCGGGCGATGTTTGCGCTGGGCGAGACCGATGACCCGCGCCCGATCGCCATGGACCTGCCGCAACCGGTGATCTGGTGGGACGAGGACGGCGAACAGGCGGCGGTGGCGGTCCAGGCCGAGACCCATCTGGGACCGGACGGCGAGGAGATGGAGGTCCTGGGTCTGATCCTGCCCGACGGCGGCGGGGCGGTGGCCCTGATGGAGGATGTTGATCTGGTCGATGCGACAGACCCGACCTGGCGGGAGCTGGTCACCAACGCCATCGATCCGACGGCGGCGGACGAGGATTAGACAATGGCCGCTTGCCCTGTTTCGGGGGAGGGTGTCAGGCGGAGCCTGATGGATGGGGGCTTGCCGACGACGTCCCGAAGCTTTGCCAGACTGTGGTTCGGTCGGGACAGGAAGCCCTTCGAGACTTTGGTCCCTGACAAATGACCAGGGGAACGGCGCCGCGCGCGCCGTCCTTGAAGCCTGCGGGTCATCGCGGGCTTTCGTGACTGGTGCGGATGAGAGGACTCGAACCTCCACGCCTCGCGGCGCTGGAACCTAAATCCAGTGCGTCTACCAGTTCCGCCACATCCGCCAGGTCCGCTGCAGCGTCTAGGCGAGGCCGGACCGGGCGGCAACGAAAAAGGCCCGGGATCGCTCCCGGGCCTTTCTTGTTGCAGGGCTGATCCGGGGATCAGTCCTTCTGGTTGTCCACACCGGAGCCCATGGCCTCGGCCGGGGACGACATCGTGTGCTCCTCGGTGATGTCGATGCCCTTGGCGAGCTTGGAGTGCCAGAAGCCGTAGATGATGTAGATCACGGCCCCGACGGCGGCATAGGCAGCCAGGATCGTCAGGGGCAGCGTATTGCCGTCCATGGCGTGCTGGATCATCGGCCAGAAGTTGAAGCCGGCCAGGGACAGACAGGCCACAATGCCGGCACCCGCCGTCCAGACGCCACCCGGAACCTTGAACGGACGCTCCATCTCCGGGTGTTTGATGCGCAGGAAGATCACGCTCAGGCACACGATCGAGAAGGCCACCGCCGTGCCGAGGGACACGAGGTCGCCGAGGATCGAGATCGGCAGGAAGGATGCCGCGACGGCAATGAGGATGCCGAGCAGGATGGTGCCGATCCAGGGTGTGCGGAACTTCGGATGGATGACAGCAAACGCCTTGGGCAGAAGGCCGTCGCGGGCCATCGTGTAGAAGATCCGCGTCTGGCCGTAGCAAAGCACCAGCATGACCGAGGACAGGCCGGTGATGGCACCCACCTTGATCAGGAAGCTGATCAGGTTCAGCTGGCCGCCTGCGGCCGAGGCCACGGCGATATTGGCCCATTCCAGACCCATGCGGTCGATGGCGACAGCCACCGGCGCCGGGCTGGCCAGTTCGAGGTAGGGCACCACGCCGGTCATGACAGCCGCGACGGCCATGTAGATCAGGGTGCAGACGATGAGCGCGCCGAGAATGCCGACCGGAACGTCCTTGGACGGGTTCTTGGCTTCGGCCGCCGCCGTCGAAACGGCTTCGAAGCCAACGTAGGCGAAGAAGATGATCGCCGCGCCGCGCAGGATGCCGCTGGTCCCGTATTCACCGAATTTGCCGGTGGTGTTCTCGGGGATGAAAGGCACCCAGTTGTCGGGGTTGATGTACTGAATACCGACCGCGATGAAGGTCAGCAGCACAACGATCTTGATGATGACGATGATGTTGTTGATCGAGGCCGACTCGCTGACGCCGAGAACCAGCAGGCTGCAGACGGCGGCGATGCCGATGGCGGCGACGAGGTTCAGGGTCCCGGTCATGGGGAAGCTGCTGACGCCGTCGACCGTGACGGCCTGAATCAGCGGGGTCGCCCACGAAGGACCTTCTCCGCCGGCGTACTGGATCGTCGGGAACAGCCCGTCGGCAAGGCCGAAATCATTGAGGATCGAAACCACATAGCCGGACCAGCCCACCGCGACGGTCGAGGCGGCGACACCGTATTCCAGCACGAGCAGCCAGCCCATGACCCAGGCGAACACTTCGCCCAGCGTTCCGTAGGCATAGGTGTAGGCCGAGCCGGACACCGGCATGGTCGAGGCCAGTTCGGCATAGCAGAGGCCGGCGAGACCGCAGGCGATGCCTGCGACCACGAACGACAGCATGATGGCCGGGCCTGCGTTGGCCGCGGCGACCTGGCCGGTCAGAACGAAGATACCGGCGCCGATGATGGCACCGATGCCGAGGCTCATCAGGTTGATGGGACCCAGGGACCGTTTCAGCTCGCTTTTGGCGGCTTCCTTCTGGATCTGGGCTACGGATTTCTTGAGGAACAGGCGGTTCCCCTTGGGCCTAAGGCCTTCTGCGGACATCGAGTCTCGCCCCCTGATACACGACGAGTCCTCCCCGGACCGCCTTCAATGCCGCGGACGCTAGCGGCGCAGGGGGCCGCTGGCAACGCGGTTTCCGAATGGTGAAGCCCTGACGACGCTTTCGTGAAGGGGGGCAGACCGTCTAGACCCCTGGATAATGCTGCCGATCCACGCCGTTATCGAGCCTCTGAAGGCCGCCCTCGCTGCGGGCAATGCGGCTGTGCTCGCGGCACCGCCGGGAGCCGGCAAGACCACGGTCGTGCCGCTGGCGCTGCTCGATGCGCCCTGGCTTGAGGGCGGAAAGCTGCTGGTGCTGGAGCCCCGCAGGCTGGCGGCTCGGGCGGCGGCGGAACGGATGGCGGTGACCTTGGGCGAGACGGCCGGTGAGACGGTGGGCTATCGCACCCGGCTGCAGAGCCGGATCGGGCCGAACACACGGATCGAGGTGATCACCGAAGGGGTGTTCACCCGGATGATCCTTGACGATCCCGGTCTGGAGGGCGTCGGAGGGGTGCTGTTCGACGAATTTCACGAGCGGTCGCTGGACGCCGATCTGGGCCTCGCGCTGGCGCGTGAAACACAGGGTCTGCTGCGGGCGGACCTTCGGCTGCTGGTCATGTCGGCCACGCTGGATATCGGCGGGGTGTCACGCCTTCTGGACGGCGCGCCGGTTATCGAGGCGGAGGGCCGGATGTTTCCGGTCGGGACGCGCTATTGCGGGCGAAACCCGGTCGAGCGGATCGAGGATGCCCTGACCCGGGCCATCCTGCTGGCCCTGGGGGAGGAGAGCGGCTCGATCCTGGTCTTTCTGCCCGGACAGGGCGAAATCCACCGCACGGCGCAGCGGCTCGCAGAGCGGCTGAAGGATCCGGCCGTTGATGTCGTTCCGCTGTACGGGGCGCTGGACCGCGAAACCCAGGACCGGGCCATCCAGCCGGCGACCGCCGGGCGGCGCAAGGTAGTGCTGGCGACTTCGGTTGCCGAGACCAGCCTGACCATCGAGGGGGTCCGGGTGGTGATCGACGGTGGCCTGTCGCGCGTCCCCCGGTTCGAACCATCCAGCGGCCTGACGCGGCTGGCGACGGTTCGGGTCAGCCGGTCGTCGGCAGAACAGAGGTGCGGCCGGGCCGGCCGGACGGAGCCCGGGATGTGCTACCGCCTTTGGGACGAGGCGGAGACCCGCGGAC
Organism: Caulobacteraceae bacterium; assembly: GCA_040380105.1. Taxonomy (GTDB): domain Bacteria; phylum Pseudomonadota; class Alphaproteobacteria; order Caulobacterales; family Caulobacteraceae; genus Brevundimonas. Next base: position 12,693 of record JBEIJS010000063.1, read on the forward strand.
TGGTGCCGCACCAGCGGCCGGAAATCCTGGAGGCGGACCTGACGGGCTTCGCCCTCGACCTCGCCCGATGGGGTGCCCGGTCGACAGAGGCGCTCGCCTTGCTGGACCAGCCGCCGGCGGGAGCCTTCGCCGAGGCGCGCAAGGTCCTGGAGCGACTGGGGGCGCTGGATGAGGCCGGGGCCCTGACCGCCCATGGACGGCGGATGACGCGTATCCCGCTGCCGCCGCGGCTGGCCCATATGGTCGCCGCTGCCAGCGATGCGGGTGATGCCGCCCTCGGTTCCCGGATCGCGGCGGTGCTGAGCGAGCCGGGGCTGGGCGGCCATGACCTTGATCTGCGGGATCGGTTGCGGGGTCTGGAGCGCGACCGGTCGCCGAGAGCACGCGACGCGGTCAGACTGGCTGAGCGATGGGCCCGGGCGGCGGGTGGCGGGCAGGGCGGCGAGGCCGATGTCGGCACCCTGCTGGCCGAAGCCTTTCCTGAACGGGTGGCGAAGGCGCGGGGCAAGCCGGGGGAGGTGTTGCTGGCCTCGGGGCGAGGGGCCTTCCTTGATCCGACCGAGGCCCTGGCGCGGGAGCCCTGGCTGGCGGTGGCAGAGCTGGGTGGCGGGGATGCGCGGGATCGCATCCGGCTGGCCGTTCCGGTCGATCCGGCGGCGCTGGACCCTCGGATCGAAGTCGAGGAGCGGCTGGCACGCGAGCCGTCGGGCCGGATGACCTTGAGGCGCATCCGTCGCATCGGGGCGATCGTTGTGAACGAAAAGATCATCGGAACGCCGGACCGGGCTGCGATCACGGCCGCGCTGAAGGAGGAGGTCACGCGGGATGGGCTGGCGGGCCTGCGTTGGGGCGAACGGGCCTCGACCTTGCGGGCGCGGCTGGCCTTTGTGGCCGGGCTCGAGGACGGCTGGCCGGACGTGACGGATGAGGCGCTGAATGCGGCGCACGAGACCTGGCTGTGGCCGCTGCTGGAAACGGTGCAGGGGCTGGAGAAGATCGACGACGCGGCGCTGGAGGCCGGGCTGCGGTCGCTGATCCCATGGGACCGGCAGCAAGCACTGGACGTGCTGGCTCCGGCACGACTGGCGACACCGCTCGGATCGGCCGCCATCGACTATGCCGCCGAGGGCGGACCCCGGGTGGATATCCGGGTGCAGGAACTGTTCGGGACGACCGTCCATCCGATGGTCGGGGGCGGGCGGGTGCCCCTGACCCTCGCCCTGCTGTCGCCGGCGCGCCGGCCAGTGCAGGTGACGAAGGATCTGCCCGGCTTCTGGGCCGGCAGCTGGGCGGCGGTGCGCAGCGAGATGAGGGGCCGCTATCCCCGGCATCCCTGGCCGGAGGACCCGACGAAGGCCGAGGCGACAAGCCGGGCCAAGCCGCGCGGGACCTAGCCGGGCCGGCGCCGCTTGCCTTTTGCGCCCAAGCCGCCTAAAAGCCCGGCCACTTCACACGCAGGCGTGGCGCTGACGGGGAGAAATCCCGTCTGCTCCGTTCCGAGGGCCAACCGGTCTTTACAGCGCCTGCGGCGGATCAATCGGATAAAGGACTAC
>JBEIJS010000064.1:0-13961 GCA_040380105.1 Caulobacteraceae bacterium
CAGTCCGAGCTGATGCGCGCCGTCTCCAAGGGCGTGGTTCACAAGAACACCGGCTCGCGCAAGGTCGGCCGTCTGGCCGCCCAGCTGAAGAAGATGGCTGCCGCCTGATTTTTCGGACCGCGGACGGCCTTTCACAGGTCTGTCACGGCAAAACATAGTGATTTCAACGGCGAGGGCGCGAAGGCTCCCTCGCCGTTTGCACGTGCGCCGGTAACCACGATCTGGCGGAAAGGCGTTCGCTTGCGTGGGGAAATCACGATTTTCGTTTACGAAATCTGGCTTTAGCGGAGTCAACAATTTTAACTGCAATTCGAGTCGCGAATCAGCGTTGACGCCCCCCTCGCCGAGGGTAAGTTCGAGCCGCTGACGTACTTCCATTCCCATACGGAATGAATGCGGCGCGGAACCTGTTTTCGTGTCGGCGTGAGACGCCTGTTCCAGAGTACGACCCCACCCGCGCGGCACCAGCCTCGCGGGACAGGAGAAGTCGTCCCGGCCCAGGCCTCTCCCGAAGCGCGTCCGCACACGGGCTTGGAAGGGTGGCTATGTTGAATACGGGGAGCGCGCACATGGCGGGGATGACGGATCCGGATCGTATCTGGACCGAGGCGGCCGGCCGCCTGCGCAACGAGATCGGCGAGGGACCTTTCAGCTCCTATATCGCCCCTTCGGCTGTGCGCGCTGACGGCGCCGGACAGCTGATCCTCGTCACCCCGACCGCCTATGCCCGTGACTGGGTGCGCAAGAACGCCCTGCGGCGCATGAACGAGCTGTGGCTCGGCCTCGACGGCCTGTCGCGCCGCCTCGAGGTCCGCTGCCGCGCCGAGATGGGCTCGACCCCGTCGGCCTCCCAGGTTGCCGCCGGTCGTGCCGAAGGAGCCTCCGTCATTCCGTTCCAGCCCCTGGCCATGCCCATGGCCACCGTGCCGCCGGTCGCCGACGGGGCCCGCGCCGTGCGTGCGGCCGGCCTTCAGGAGCGGCTGACCTTCGACAGTTTTGTGGAAGGGCAGGGCAATGCCTTCGCCCTGGCCATCGCCCGACAGGCCGCGGCCTGGGCCGATGGCCATTTCAACCCGATCTTCTTCTGCGGCCCCTATGGCTACGGCAAGACCCACCTGCTCAATGCCATCGCCTGGGAGGCGCAGCGCCTGCGCCCGGACGCGCGGGTCGTCTATCTGACCGCCGAACGTTTCCTGTCGACCTTTGTGCGCGCCACCCAGGACCGCACCATGGCGGCGTTCAAGGACAGTCTGCGCAACGCTGACATGCTGCTGATCGACGACGTCCAGTTCGTCGGTGGCAAGGCCGGCACCCAGGAAGAGCTGCTCTCGACCCTCACCGCCCTGATCGAGGACGGCAAACGCATCGTTCTCTCGGCCGACCGCCCGCCCATGGCCCTGACCGAGGTCGAGCCGCGCCTGCGCAGCCATCTCGCCTCGGGTCTGACCTGCCCGGTCGAGCAGGCGGACCGCGCCCTGAAGCTGGCCGTGGCCCGCAACCGGATCGAGGCCCTGGCCCGGCTCGGCGTCGTCTCGGGTGAGGCCCGGGCCGAGGTGCTCGAACATCTGGTCGACCGCACGCCCGGCTCTATGCGCGAGCTGGAAGGGGCTGTGAACACCCTGGCCGCCGTCGCCGGTGCCCGCCTGTCCTCGCTCAGCGTCGACGAGGTCCAGGCCCTGCTCGGCTCGGCCCTGCGCGGCGGCCCCGAGCGCCGCATCACCGTCGACGAGATCCAGAAGACCGTCGCCGACCATTTCAGCCTCAAACAGGCCGACCTGCTCTCGGAGCGCCGCACCCGCGCCGTCGCCCGCCCGCGCCAGATCGCCATGTGGCTGTGCAAACAGCACACGACCCGCTCCTATCCCGATATCGGCCGCCGCTTCGGAGGCCGCGATCACACCACCGTCCTGCACGGGGTGCGCAAGATCGAGGAGCTGATGGCCCAGGACGAACAGATCGCGCGGGATGTCGAGGCATTGACGCGCAAGCTGCGGGGCTGACGCGAGGGATTAGGGACTAGGGGTTAGGCCGGGACTCGGCCGGCGGGGCTTATCCACACATCGATGGGTCGGCGTCCCTGATCCCTGATCCCTCATTCCTGGTCCCTTCCTTGCCCCCAGCCACCAATCCGCTAGTGTCAAAGGCCCTCTATTCGCGACGCCGCCGGTGAGTCGCTGTATCCGGGCCGAGACCACATGCAACTGACCATCGAACGATCCGCGCTCCTGAAGGCCCTGGGCCATGTGCAGAGCGTCGTCGAGCGCCGCAACACCATCCCTATCCTGTCCAACGTCCTGCTCAGCGCCGGTCACGACAAGCTGTCGTTCGCCGCCACCGATCTCGACATGGAGATGGTCGACGAGGCCGAGGCCCAGGTGAATGTCGAGGGCCAGATCACCGCCCCGGCCCACACCCTGTATGAGATCGTGCGGAAACTGCCCGACGGCGCCGAGGTCTCGCTCAGCTACAACGGCGACGACCCCCGTCTGGTGGTCCAGGCGGGCCGGTCCAAATTCAACCTGCCGGTCCTGCCGGCGGGCGACTTCCCGGTCATGTCGACCGACACCTCGGGCACGCGCTTTGCCCTGCCCAAGGAAGACCTGGCCCGGCTGATCGACAAGACCCGGTTCGCCGTCTCGACCGAAGAGACGCGCTACTATCTGAACGGCCTGTATCTCCACACGGTCGCCGAGGCCGGCATTCCCCTGCTGCGCGCCGTGGCCACCGACGGCCACCGTCTGGCCCTGGCCGAGACGCCGGCTCCTGAAGGGGCGGCCGGTGGCCCCGGCGTCATCGTCCCGCGCAAGACCATCGACCAGGTCCGTCGCCTGCTCGACGACGGCTCTGGCCCGGTCGAGGTCATGGTCAGCCCGCAGAAGATCCGCTTCGAATTCGGCAATGCCAGCCTGACCTCCAAGGTCATCGACGGCGCCTTCCCCGACTATATGCGGGTCATCCCCAAGGGGAACGACAAACAGGCCGACATCGATAACACCCTGTTCGCCCAGGCCGTCGACCGCGTCGCCACCATCTCGGCCGAGAAGAGCCGTTCGGTGAAACTGGCCTTCGACCTCGACCGCGTCACCCTGACGGTGCGCAATATGGAGGCCGGGCAGGGGGTCGAGGAGGTCGAGATCGGCTATTCCGAAGAACCCTTCGAGATCGGCTTCAACGCCCGCTATCTGCTCGACGTCGCCGGCCAGATCACCGGCGAAACCGCCCACTTCAAATTCGCCGACCCGGCCAGCCCGACCCTCGTCCTCGATCCGGGCGATCCGGGTGTCCAGTATGTGCTGATGCCACTGCGGGTGTGAGTCAGGTGATTGGTGGTTGGTGATTGGTAGCGGGAGCATTGCTGCCGTCATCAGGATCGGCTCGTCTCGTGATCCAGCAACCACCAATCACCAGCCACCAATCACCCCCTTGATCACCTCCCTGACCCTCACCGACTTCCGCTCCTATGCAGCGGCCACCCTGCCCATCGCGGCGGGGGCGGTGGTGCTCCATGGCCCCAACGGTGCCGGCAAGACCAATCTGCTTGAGGCCCTCAGCCTGTTCACCCCCGGCAAGGGGCTGCGCGGCGCGACCGCCCCCGAGATGGGCCGGCGCGAGCCGGGCGAGGCGACCGGCCGGGCCTGGGCGGTCGCCGCCGTCCTCACCGACGGGGATGAGGAAACGAAGCTCGGCACCGGCGTCCAGTCGCCCGGCGCTGCCCGACGCATCGTCCGCATCGACGGCGAGACGGCCCAGCCGGGCCGTCTGCTCGACCACCTGCGCCCGGTCTGGGCTACGCCCGAACAGGACCGGCTGTTTTCCGACGCCCGCGCCGCGCGGCTGAAATTTCTCGACCGGCTGGTCTTTGCCGCCGACCCCGCCCACGCCGCCTCGGTCTCCGCCTATGAAAAGGCCCTGCGCGAAAGGCTGCGCCTGCTGACCGAAGGGGCCGAAGGACGCGCCGCCGACCCGCTCTGGCTCGATGCCCTGGAGTTGCGCCTCGCCGAGGCCGGCGCCGAGGCCGCCATGGCCCGCAGCACCGCTCTGACCACCCTCCAGGCCGCCATCGATGCCCGCAACGACCGCCCCTTCCCCCAGGCCGACCTCGGCCTGACCGGCGATGCCGAGGCCATGGCGACCGCCGGTGCCGATCACGAGGCCATCGCCGCCGTCCTCCGCGAGGGCCTGACCCGCAGCCGCGCCCGCGACGCCGCCGCCGGCCGCTCCCTGTTCGGCCCGCACCGCTCCGACCTGACCGCCCTCCATCGCGAAAAGAACCGCCCCGCCGCCGAGGGCTCCTCGGGCGAGCAGAAGGCGCTGGTGCTAAACCTGATCCTCGCCCAGATCACCCGCCTGGCCGATCAGCCGGCCCCGCCCGTCCTCCTGCTCGACGAGGCCCCCGCCCACCTCGACACGGCCCGCCGCGCCGCCCTGTTCGACGAGATCGAGGCCCTTGGCCTGCAGGCCTTCATGACCGGCACCGAGGCCGAGCTGTTCGCGCCGCTCCGGGGCCGGGCGCAGTTCGTGCGGGTCGAGGGCGGCGGCTTCGCCTGACGTCGCATCCGGAACCTGGTGGACGACCGCCGGTGTTCGGACCCCGGCAGCGAAGTTTCATCACAACGAACACAACGAAGAACCACAAAGGACACGACGGGACCGTGGGGCGTCACCGTCGGAGTTCAGCTGTCGCGCCGACAGAATTGATCGCGAAGCGATCGAAAGACATCGAGGGAGATATGCCCGATTCATGCCCTTGGCATCGGCCCCGTTGTGTCCTTTGTGGTCCGTTGTGACCGTTGTGATGAACCCTCGAACCGGACCGTCGCGCCGGCATTCGGGACCCTCGACTCACAACGCCCCCAAGCCCCGCTTTTCCTCGCAATTCCGCCCGGAATCCCTGTATATTGCAGACCTCGGCGCGACCCGGATTCGCGTCCTGAAAACCGTCCGTTAAAGGCGGCCCCGCCGCCGCCTTCACAGGCCCTCCCAAAGGGCGTTTCACCGACCGAATTGATGACCGATCAGACACCGACCGCGCGTAACGAAGACACCGCCGAAGAGGCCGCCTACGGCGCCGATTCCATCAAGGTCCTGAAGGGGCTGGATGCGGTGCGCAAACGCCCCGGCATGTATATCGGCGATACCGACGACGGCTCGGGCCTGCACCACATGGTCTATGAGGTGGTCGACAACGCCATCGACGAGGCACTGGCCGGCCACGCCGACCTGGTCCAGGTCATTCTCAATGCTGACGGCTCGGTCACCGTCACCGACAACGGCCGTGGTATCCCCACCGACATCCACGAGGGCGAGGGCGTCTCGGCGGCCGAGGTCATCATGACCCAGCTGCACGCCGGCGGTAAATTCGACCAGAATTCCTACAAGGTCTCCGGCGGCCTGCACGGCGTCGGCGTCTCCGTCGTCAACGCCCTGTCCGACTGGCTCAAGCTGGTCATCTACCGCAACGGCAAACGCCATGAGATGAAGTTCGCCCGTGGCGACACGGTCGAAAGCCTGAAGGTCACCGGCGACGCGCCGATGCGCGACAACGGCAAGGTCCTGTCGGGCACCGAGGTCACCTTCTACCCCTCGGTCACCACCTTCGCCCACATCGACTTCGACCTGAAGACGCTGGAACACCGCCTGCGTGAGCTGGCCTTCCTCAACTCGGGCGTGGTCATCAAGCTGCAGGACCATCGCGGGGCCGAGAAGTTCGAGGAAATCCTGCACTATGAGGGCGGGGTCGAGGCCTTCGTGCGCCACCTCGACAAGTCCAAGACGCCCATCCTCAAGGACGTCATCGTCATCCGCGGCAAGAAGGAAGGGATCGAGATCGATCTCGCCCTGTGGTGGAACGACAGCTACCACGAGACCATGCTGTGCTTCACCAACAACATCCCCCAGCGGGATGGAGGCACCCACCTCTCGGCCTTCCGCGCCAGCCTGACCCGGATCATGGGCAGCTATATCGACGCCGCCGGCGCAGCGAAAAAGGAGAAGGTCTCGGTCTCTGGCGAGGACGCCCGCGAGGGCCTGACCTGCGTCCTGTCGGTCAAGGTGCCGGACCCCAAATTCAGCTCCCAGACCAAGGACAAGCTGGTCTCGTCCGAGGTTCGTCCCGCCGTCGAGGGCCTGTGCTCCGAGGGCCTGTCGACCTGGTTCGAGGAACATCCGGTCGAGGCCAAGGCCGTCGTCGCCAAGATCATCGAAGCCGCCGCCGCCCGCGAGGCCGCCCGCAAGGCCCGCGACCTGACCCGACGCAAGACCTCGATGGACATGGCCTCCCTGCCCGGAAAGCTCGCCGACTGCCAGGAACGCGATCCGGCCAAGTCCGAACTGTTCATCGTCGAGGGCGATTCCGCCGGCGGCTCGGCCAAACAGGCCCGCAACCGCGAGAACCAGGCCGTCCTGCCCCTGCGCGGCAAGATCCTGAACGTCGAGCGGGCCCGCTTCGACAGGATGCTGTCATCGGAACTGATCGGCACCCTGATCCTGGCGCTGGGCACCGGCATCGGCCGCGACGATTTCAACGCCGACAAGCTGCGCTATCACAAGATCATCCTGATGGCCGACGCCGACGTCGACGGTGCCCACATCCGGACCCTGCTGCTGACCTTCTTCTATCGCCAGATGCCCGAGCTGATCGAGCGCGGCCACGTCTTCATCGCCCAGCCACCGCTCTACAAGGTCTCCAAGGGCAAGCAGTCGCGCTACCTCAAGGACCAGTCCGAGATGGATTCCTATCTCATCGAGGAGGGATCATCCGAGGCCGAGCTGGACCTGCCGACCGGCGAGCGCCGCACCGGCCTGGACCTGCAATCCCTCGTCCGCGAGGCCAAGGCCTTCAAGGCCGGCGTCGATCGCCTGTCACAGCGCGCCCCCGCTTTCGCCATCGAGCAGTCGGCCCTCGCCGGCCTGTTCGACGAAACCGCCGCCGATCCGGCGACGGCCGCGGCCCGCCTCAACCTCTATGCCGAAGAGGGCGACGGTCCGTGGACCGGTTCGCCGGGAGCCCAGGGGGCCGTGGCCTTCGAACGCGTCCGTCGCGCCGTCAACGAGCGCATCGTGCTGGAAGAGGCCCTGATCCGCTCGCTCGACGCCCGACGTCTGGCCGAACGCGCGGCCGCCTTCGAGGGCCTGTTCGACAAGCCCGCCGTCTTCCGCCGCAAGGACAAGGCGGTCACCGTCCGTGGTCCGCTCGACCTGCTCGAGGCGGTTCTCGACGCCGGCAAGAAGGGCATCGCCATCCAGCGCTACAAGGGCCTGGGCGAGATGAACCCGGAACAGCTGTGGGAGACCACGCTCGACGTAAACGCCCGCACCCTGCTGAAGGTGCAGGTCGAGCATCAGGAAGACGCGTCTGACCTCTTCGCCAAACTGATGGGTGACGTGGTCGAGCCGCGCCGCGAGTTCATCCAGGCCAACGCCCTCGACGCTGCGGTGGACGCCTGAGGATCAGTTCCGGCCGGCGTCGACGAAGTCCTTGATGGTCGGCCAGATCGGCGGCTGGGCGCGCGACCCGTCACAGACGACCTGTTCCAGATAGTCCGGCGAGGTGTTGGCGCGGACCGGCACCCATTCCGAGCCCTCCTCAGGGTAGCGGCCCATCTCCGTGCCGTCGGGGCCGTATTCGACCATCCCCGCCGTGCGCCACCGGCTGTTCGATCCGCACTGGAACTCGAAAGTCTCGATCGTATGGCTGTAGTCGCCGGCGTCGCCGGTCCGCGCCACGGTCGCAACCAGCACGCGCGTGATCTCACCCTCGACCACAATGCTGTCGACGTCCGCCATGAAGACGCTGCCGGTGCTGCGCGAGTACGGATGCCACGTCTCGGCCGCGGCCTGTGTTGCGCAAAGGCCCAGCAGAGCCAGACCGCCCAGTAGATATTTCACGATGACCTCCCCGGATTCCCGGTGACATGATGCGCGGCTGGACGGCTTTGGCAAGTGTGCCGCTACGCCGCCTGACGAAGTCCCGCCGGCGCGGCCAGAAGCGGCTCAATCAGCCATTGCGCAAGATACCGCACCACCGGCACGGCCACGCCGTCGCCCGTAAGGTGACAGGCCGCGTTGTATGACCCGGGGAGCTGATAACTGTCGGGCAGGCCCATGAGCCGGGCCGTTTCCCGCGCCGACATCAGACGGGACCGGACCTGCCCGGCTTGGACCACCAGCAGGGTCTGACGGCTCGATCCGCCCCCGGGGGTCCTCAGGCAGCCGGCGAGGTCGAACCGCACCTCGGCCCGCTGGACCGGCAAACCGGCGGCGTCACGGCGGGTTCTCCTGTACAAGGCTCCGACACGACGCTCGCCGGACCGCCGCGCCGCCTCGACCTTGGCCAGATTTTTCGGCGACATCAGCGTCAGTAACCGGCCGGTCTCTGCCGTTGAATGCCAGCGGACGCCCGCTGGTGCGGCTTCGATCACGGACTCCAGCCCCAGGTTTGAAATTCCGGGCTCCGGCAGCCGCCACCAGACCATCCGGTGCCGCAAGGCGTCGGGAAGCCGGTCAACGGCCCGGCGCAGGGCCGGTGTATGGAACAGGCCGTCAGCCCCCGGCGTCGTCACAGCCGGGTCGATGGCCAGATCCTCACGCACACCGATCACGAACAGTCGCGGTCGGGACTGCGGCAGGAAGCGGTCGGCATTGATGACCAGCGCCCCGGACCGGTAGCCGGCGTCGGCAAAGGTCTGGCAGATGACCTCGAAATCCTGTCCGCCATGAGAGGTCAGGGCTCCGCAGACATTCTCTACGGCCACGATTCTCGGTGCCCGGTTCCCGGCGGTCAGGCCGCGCGCCAGAGCCCAGAAGTCGTGAAACGTGCCGGACCGCCGGCCCCCCAGGCCCGCGCCGACGCCGGCCAAGGACAGATCCTGACAGGGAAATGACCCCCACATCAGGTCCGCCACGCCGGGAAGGTCTGCGGCGGTCAGGGCTGCGATGTCCGCCACCCGCAATCCGGCGTCACCCCAGTTGGCGCGATAGGCCGCCGCCTTGGCCGGATCCAGATCATTGGCCAACAGGCATTGCCAGCCTTCTCCAAGGCCGGCGCGAACCATGCCGCCACCGGCAAAGAATTCATAAAAGCGCCCCGGCGCGGGATCCCTGACGGACGATTCGACCATATCGAGACGCTGACGCGAGCGGGGGTGGAAGTCCACAGACGGCCCCGTCCAGGAAAAATCCGGTGTCGCTAAAGCTTATGAAAGGGTCGGCGTGTGAGGGTTTCCGGTCAGCACGGAACCGGCATGCCCGTCATAAAGTTTGCTCTCGTTGTCGTCTTGCTCTTCGGCCTCGGCATCCCGACCGGAGCCGAGGCCGCGACCCAATCCCGCGAGAGCCGCATCGAGCTGGCCCGGCGCGTGGAGGAACGCGCCGCCGCGACGAGCTTCCCCGCCCTTGAGGCCTTTGGCGAGGCTGCCATGTCCGTGCCGGGTCGCGAAGGGCTGAACCGGCTCTATCATGTGATGTGGATCAGCCTGAACCAGGGCGATTTCGAACGGGCCGAGGTCTGGAACAACCGCCTGGCGGCCGCAGCCCAGGAGCGTCGGGACCAGCGGTACCAGGCAATCGCCCGGCTGAACGCCCTGGCCATCCGTTACGACAGCGGCGATACGGCTGCCTCGGTCGAGATCGACCAGATCGCCCGCACCGCGACGGACTGGTTCGTCAAGGCACACGCCAAGCGCCTCAGCGCGCTTGCGCTGATGGACCGCGACCGCATCGGCGAGGCGCTGCGTCTGCTGAGCGCGGCGGACACAATCATTCCCGACAAGGCCCCCTATGCTGACACGGCCCGCGCCGGTCTGTGGGAAGTCACTGGCCTGGCCCTGATGGACCTGAATGACATCGAGGGGGCGACCGCAGCCTTCCGTCGCTTCGAGATCGACCTCTCCAACCCCGCCTATCCACGCCCCGATTTTGACGCCCTCTACAACCTGACGCGCCTGTCCGTTCAGGTCGGTGACCAGGAGCTCGCGGCCCGGCTCTATGCCGCTCATCACCGGCTGTCGCTGCAGGCAGGGTTGGGGAGCCTGATGGTCTATGACGCCAACCTGTGCGCCATGGTGGCCGATGGTGGCGGTGACTCGCAGGGCGTCCTGGACTGCCTGTCGCCCTACGGAGCCGACCTCGGCGAAGCCGAATTCCTTGCGCCCCAGATGCTGCCATCCCGGGCGCTCGCCTACGCCCGGACCGGCCAGCTCGGCCTCGCCCGGCGAGATCTCGCAGAGATCCGGCGCCGTGAGGCTGCCGGGTTTTTCCGCGAGAATGGCCTTTCGGAGGTTCCGAGGGTGGAGGCCGCCCTGCTGTTCGCCGAGGGCCGGACCCGCGACGCCTTCCAGCGTCTGGAGGCCTATCACAAGGCACAGGAGGTGCAGATCGCCCGCCGGTTCAGCGCCGGTATCGGTCAGGTGACGGGCGATATGCAGGAGCAACTGGCGGAGCGTCGTCGTCAGCTCGATACGGCACGGACCAATACGCGGCTCCAGAAGGACATCATCAATTCCCAGCGATGGATGGTCGGCATCGCCGGGGTCTTCTTCCTGACTGCCGCAGGCCTGCTCGTCTGGCAGTGGCGCTCGGCCGTGCATCTGCGCCTGGCCCGTCAGGCCGCCGAGGAGGCCAGTCGGTCCAAGAGCGACTTCCTCGCCAACATGAGCCACGAAATCCGCACCCCCCTGAACGGGGTGGTTGCCATGGCCGACGCCCTGGCCCGAAGTGAGCTGGGTCCGCGCGAACGCGAGATGGTCGATATCGTCCGCGCCTCCAGTGACACGCTCGAACGCCTGCTGTCGGACATCCTCGACACCGCCAAGATCGAGTCCGGCCAGATCACGATTGAGCCGGCACCGTTCCATCTGGCGGACGTCGTGCGCGAGACCGCCGCCCTGTGGCGACCGATGGCCGAGGAGAAGGGCGTCGCGCTCACGATCGGAATTCGCCCGGAAGCGGAGCGGCTGGTTCATGGCGATGTGGTGCGTGTCCGCCAGATCCTGACCAATCTGGTCAGCAATGCGCTGAAATTCACGGCGGCAGGCGAGGTCAGGCTGAACATCGAGGATGGTGCTGACGACCACGTTCGGTTCACCGTCACAGACACAGGCGTCGGCTTCGAGCCGGATCAGAGGGACCGGATTTTCGGTCGCTTCCATCAGGCAGACGGCTCCATCACGCGCCGCTTTGGCGGCACCGGCCTTGGCCTGACGATCTCACGCGACCTGGCCGACCTGATGGGTGGCAATCTGGACTGTGTCAGTCAGCCGGGTGTCGGCTCCCGGTTCTGGTTCGAGATACCCTTGCCCACGGTCGACGCCGGCCAGTCCGGCGAGGTGCCGGTCCCGCATAACGAGGAATCTACTGTACCGCTCCGGATTCTGTTGGCGGACGATCATCCCGCCAACCGCAAGGTCGTCGAGATTCTGCTGGCGGGGACCAGTGCCGAACTTGTCGGCGTGGCGGATGGGAGCGAGGCGCTCGAGGCCTTCCGGAGTGGAGGTTTCGACCTGGTCCTCATGGACATGCAGATGCCGGTGATGGACGGACTGACCGCCACGGCTGAGATCCGGGCCTTCGAGAGGGAGCATGGCTGGGACCGTACGCCGCTGCTGATGTTGACCGCCAACGCCATGCCCGAACATATCGAGGCGGGCCGCGAGGCGGGGTCCGACGGTCACCTCGCCAAGCCGGTCACCATGGCGACCTTGTTCGCCGGGATCACACAGGTCCTGGCCTCGAGCGCACCGGAATCTGAAGTCCGGGCCGCCTGACCCGGGACCCGGTGCCCGTACGTCAGCCCGGGACGTAAACCGGGGTCGTTCAGCAGGGTCAACGCCGCTCATCAGAACGGGCGACAACGGCCGCAGGCACCGATCATGCAGGGATCGGACCTCGCTCCAGTGCGCGCAGCACCTCCTGCGCCAGAAGTGCGGCTGGCCCTCCCGCGCCCCGGGCGGACATCAGGGCGATCTCGCTGTCGGCAAGCATCGGCAGCCCTTCCCCGAGCACCGCAAGGTCGCGGGGAGCCATGGCGGCGGGAAGCACACCGACTCCGAGGCCGGCGCGCAGGGCTGCCATCTGACCGGCGAGGCTCGGCGAGGTGAAGGATGCGCGGAACCCAATGCCGGCCTCCGTGAGCGCGCCGAGGGCTCTTTTGCGATAGATGTCCGGGGCCGGCGCAACGATCAGCGGCAGCGGCGATGCTTCAATGATCGAGGCGTCGAGCGCCACCCAGACCAGGGGTTCACTCCAGACGCGAACGCCCAGTTCGGGCCAGACAGGCTCTCGCTTGATCAGTGCCAGATCCAGCATGCCCCGCGAAATCTGGTCGAGCAGATTGGCCGTATAGTCGCAGGTCACCGACAGCTTGATGCGCGGATGCTGGCGCGCAAACGCCCCGAGGATCCGGGGCAGATGCATGGTTGCGATGTCCTCCGGTGCCCCGAAACGAACCTCCCCCTCCAGGTCCCCGTCCCCGAGCGTCGAGATGATCTCATCATTCAGCCGCATCAACCGGCGGGCTTGCGGCAACAGCGCGGCGCCCTCTGTGGTGAGGCCGACACCCTTGCCCCCACGATCCAGCAAGGGGGATCGCAACTGATCCTCCAGCCGGCGGATCTGCAGGCTGACCGCAGGCTGGGTCCGGCCGAGCAAGGCCGCGGTGCGGGTAAAACTGCCGGTTTCGACGACCGTTACGAAAGCCCGCAGCAGATCGATGTCGAGATTGACCAGCCGATCGGCCATGACATTAGCATCCCTTATAACCAGTATCACATCAATAAACTGGATACCGGGGCCGGTCGAGGTCACTCGGACCGACCTTCATCGGACCGGTTGACCCATGCCCGACTTTTCCTCCGCCCTGGCGCTTTTGACGTCGCCGGCCATTCTGTTCTTCTTCATCGGGGCGGCGGCGGCGCTCGCGCGCTCGGACCTCGCCATTCCCGAGCCGGTGGCCAAGGCCTTGTCGCTCTATCTGATGTTCTGCATCGGCTTCAAAGGCGGGGTGGAGGCCCGTGCCGCCGGACTGAACGGGGATTTCATCGCTGCGGGTGTCATCGGTGTTGCGCTCAGCGCCCTGATGCCGCTGGTCGCCTTCATCATCCTGAAGCGCACGTCCCGACTGGATCGTCCGACCCTGTGCGCCCTGGCGGCCACCTACGGATCTGTTTCCGTGGTGACCTTCGCCGCCGGCCAGCAGCATCTGGCGGCGGTGGGCCTGCCGGCGGGCGGCTATATGGCGGCTGTGCTTGCCCTGATGGAGACCCCTGCCATCCTGACGGCCCTGCTCCTGCTCAACGGTGCCGGTCGGGGCGAACCTGGACGCCGGCGAACCATTCTGAGGGAGGTCTTCGTCGGTGCTGCGATGGTCATGTTGCTGGGCAGCTTCCTGGTCGGCCTGGTATCCGGCAACGCCGGTATGGCCAAGCTGGAGCTTTTTGTGGGGCCGTTGTTCCAGGGGGCGCTGTGCTTCTTCCTGCTCGACATCGGCCTGATCGCCGCGCGCCGGCTTATGGAGGGCGGCCGCAAACTGTCGCCCGGCGTCATCGGTTTCGCCCTGGGCTTTCCGCTGCTTTCGGCGGCTGTGGCGCTGGGGCTCGCCCGGCTCGCCGGACTGGACGTCGGCAATGCCGCGCTTCTGACCATACTCGCGGGTTCGGCCTCCTACATCGCGGTGCCCGCTGCCATGCGGCTGGCGGCTCCCGAGGCCGACACCGGCGTGTTTGTGACGGCGTCCCTGGCGATCACCTTCCCGTTCAACCTCACCGTCGGCATCGCCCTCTACACCGCAGCTGCAGCCTGGCTTTGGGCATGACACGGCCTGCTGTTCCCGCCGGTCGTGGCGACGGTCATGGGTCGGATCGAGGCGCGGTGATCACCGAGGTCCGGGATCACCCGCAACCGGCCGCCGAACAACGAGCGGCTGGTTTCATGTTGAAATCGGCCGCAGCGATCCGTTCCCGTATTTC
>JBEIJS010000065.1:0-13567 GCA_040380105.1 Caulobacteraceae bacterium
AGGGTCATTTGCCTCAGGTGTCGGCGATCTGGACCCTCGCCCCTCCGGCCTTGACGGACCGGCGCGTCCGGACCAGATCGAACCGGCGTCGAGACGGCCTCCCGGGGGGTTCGACGGCAGGGGTGGACACGCACGCATGACGGATCTGGCGATCTTCTATGAGCATCCCGCCTGGTTCGAGCCGCTGTTCGCCGCGCTCGACCGCCGCGGTGTGGACTGGACGAAGATTCACGCCGGCGACCATGTCTTCGACACCGGACCCGGCACCCCGCCCGCGCCCCTGATCTTCAACCGCATCGGCATGTCGGCCTTCCTGCGCGAGACCGAGCATCCGATCTTCTACGCCCGCACCCTGTTCGATCACTGGGAGGGTCAGGGTGCCCGCGTCGTCAACGGCGCGGCGCTGGAGGTCGACACCTCCAAGGGGCGGCAGATTTCGCTGATCCGACGCCTCGGCTATGGTGCGCCGGAGACGCGGATGGTGCACCGGGCGGCGGACCTGTCGAAGGCCGCCTCGGGCCTGCGCTTTCCGGTGCTGGTCAAGCCGGACATCGGCGGCTCGGGCGCGGGCATCCAGCGGTTCGACACGCCGGAAGACCTGGCAGAGGCGGTCGCCGCAGGCACGGTGTCCATGGGCATCAACAGCTGTGCCCTGGTGCAGGAGCACGCCCCGGCCCGCGACGGCCGGATCGTCCGGGTTGAAACCCTGAACGGCCGCTTCCTCTATGCCTGCAGCGTCGAGACCGGTGGTTTCGACCTGTGCCTCGCCGACGTCTGTATGGTCGCACCGGGCAAGGCCTCGATCCAGATCGAGGCGATCACCCCGCCGCCCGAGGTCATCGCCGCCGCCGAACACATCGCCCGCGCCTCGCAGATCGATGTCGGTGGCGTCGAATATCTGGTCGACGACCGGGACGGCTCGGTAAAATTCTACGACATCAACGCCCTGTCGAATTTCGTCGCTGATCCGGTGACGGTCCTCGGCTTCGACCCCCATGACAGACTGATCGACGACCTGGTCGACCGGATCACCGCCGGAAAGGCCGCCTGATGCGATACGGATACTGGGCGCCCGTCTTCGGCGGCTGGCTGCGCAACCACCCGGAAGAGGACGGCGCGGCCTCCTGGGAGTCGATGTCGCGGCTGGTCAGGCGCTCGGAGGAAATCGGCTACGATCTCACCCTGATCGCCGAACTGAACCTGAATGACATCAAGGGCGTCCAGGCCCCGGCGCTGGACGCCTGGTCGACCGCGGCGGCGCTGGCGGCGGTCACGCATTCGATCGAGCTGATGGTGGCCGTGCGCCCGAATTTCCATCTGCCCGCCCTGTTCGCCAAGGCCGCCGCCAACATCGACAACATCGCTGGCGGGCGGCTGGCCCTGAATGTGGTGTCCTCCTGGTGGGCCAGGGAGGCGACCAGCTACGGCCTCCAGTTCGACGAACACGACGACCGCTACGCCCGCACCTCGGAATGGCTCCAGGTCGTCGACGGCCTGTGGCGCGAGCCGAAGTTCAGCTTCTCGGGTCGCTACTACAATCTCGATGAAGCCATCGTGGAGCCCAAGCCGGTCGCCCGGCCCCGCCCGGTCATCTACGCGGGCGGCGAGAGCGACGCCGCCAAGAGCATGATCGCCCGCCAGTGCGACGCCTATGTCATGCACGGCGACACCCCCGAGCACATCAAGGCCAAAATCGCCGACATGCGCGAACGGCGCGAGCGCGAGGGCCTGCCGCCCATGCAATACGGCATGGCCGCCTATGCGATCGTGCGCGACAGCGAGGCCGAAGCCCGTGCCGAAAAGGCGCGGATCACCACTATTCCCGGTCTCGACACCGGCGCGCCGCCGCCCGGCTTCGCCAACTTTGACCAGTGGCTGTCCGGCACCCAGCTGGAGCGGGAGCTGAAGATACAGGAGTATTCGGTCTCCAACCGCGGACTGCGGCCCCAGTTGGTCGGCACACCCGAGCAGATCGCCGAACGGGTCGAGGCCTATGAGGACGCAGGGCTCGACCTCCTCCTCCTGCAGATGAGCCCGCAGGAAGAGGAGATGGAGCGGTTCTCCGCCCAGGTGATCAGGCCCTAGCCGACCGCCCGGACGTTGTCGTTCGAGTCCCGGTCGATCCATTTGTTGAACGGATCGACGCCCGCGAAGCGCGGCTCCCGCGTCGTGATGAAGCGCAGGGTCTGCACGCCTGACCGGATCGGGCGGCGCTCCAGCTGGACCACATCGTCCTCGCCGAAGCCGGCCTTGCCGGGCTCGGCGGTAAAGATGCCGACGTCGAACATCTCGTTCAGCGGTGCCGCGGTTTCGACCCCCTCGCCATCCGCATACAGTTTGCGGGCGTCGACGGTGACCGCAACGTCCCAGCGGCCGTCAGCGCGGCGCGTGGCCGTCACCCCCGTCGTCTTGACGTCATAGAGGGTGATCTTCTCGAACAGGTCGGTGATCAGGGCCTGTTTGTCCGCCGGCGCTTCCGCGCGGATGGCGGCGATCAGGTCGAGCGAGCGCGGATAGGGTGCGCCCTTGAAGGCATACTGCGCCAGCACCCGGCGCAGGGCGCGGTTCACCGCCTCCTCCCCGATCTGGTCGCGCAGGAGATACATGACCAGCCCGCCCTTCTGATAGTAGATGTACGGCTGGTTCTCGACGCGAATAAGCGGCATCTCCTCCAGCCGCTCGGTGCCGCGTGAGCTGAGATAGCGGTCCAGCTCCTGCTTCAGGAAGCGACGGATCTGCTCCCGGCCGTACATCTTCTCCATGACCATCAGCGCCGAATACTGCGCCAGGGTCTCGGACAGGACGGTCGACCCCTGCTGGTCCGAACCCACCACCTGGTGCGCCCACCACTGGTGAGCGAACTCATGGGCCCCGACATAGGTGACATAGTCGACCTTGGTCTCGTCGCTGAGGTCAGCGATGAAGCCGAGCCCCTCCGACCAGGCGAAGGTGTTGGGGTAGGACTGGGCGAAGCTGGCGTAGTCGGGGAACTCCACGATCCGCGCCTGCCGGAACTGGTAGGGGCTGAAATTGGTCTGGAAATAGTCCAGCGACGCCGACAGGGCGTCGAGCATCCGCGGCACGTTGCGGTCGTGATCGGGGTCATGGAAGACCACCATCTCCACCCCGTCATGCATCCGTGCGGTCCGCTCATAGCGGGCTGACTGCACCGAGAAGAAGTTCAGCACCGGCGACTCGGTCACGAACCGGCTGGTGCGGCGGTCGCCCCGGACCACATCCGAGACCATCTGGCCCGGCGCAACCACGGTCTGGTCGGCCTCGGTCGAAATGGTGATGTCGGCCGTGACCCAGTCCGCCCCGATGTAGTTGCGGCCGCGGGCGGATTCGTCCTCCAGCCGGGCGGGACGCAGCTCGGCCGGCAGGCCCGCCTTGCGACGCTTGCTGCGATCGGTCAGCAGGCCCTGGCGGTCCATGCCGATCATCGGCGCGAACTCCATGTTGTTCACGAAGGTGCCGTTGTCGACCAGTCGGGTGGTGTTACCGCTGGCCCGGAAACCCCGCTGCTCCAGCACGGTCTCGAAGGTCACGGTGCGGCGTTCGCCGGGCTGCATCGGGGTGGCGAAGCGGTAGATCCGGTACTCGAAATCCTCCCATTCGCGGGCGACGGTCGCGCCCTCGACGGTCAGGCTGACCATCTCCAGATCGCCGGTCCAGCGCAGGTGGACCTCGGGCAGGGGTGCTGCGGTATTGTTGACCAGCACATAGGTCCCGCGCGTGGTCAGCTTCGGCTGATGCGGGCGCAGGTCCATGACCAGCCGCACATCGGCCACCGAGGGCTGGGGCGTGGTCTCATAGCGCAGCAGGGCCTTCTCATAGGCGACCTGCTCGGCCTCCTGCTGGGCCTGGGTCCGGTACTCGTTCCAGACATTGGTGTTCATGTAGATGAAGACGCCGAGGCCGACGAAGGCTGCCAGGGCCGCCCCGCCGATCAGGCCCGCGGGCCCCTTAAGCCGGTGCGGCAGCCGCTTCAGGCGCGGCCACAGACGGGTCTCGGTCCCGCGCCGCCACAGGCCATAGGCCAGCACCAGCAGGATGATGGCGAAGGCGCTCCAGTAGGCGTCCAGCCAGGCCGCGAAGCCTGCGAAATCACCCCGGCCGTTCATGTCCGACAAGGGCACGCCAATGCCGGCACCATAGCGGTACAGGATGTGGTCGAAGCCGAGGTTCGACAGCACCAGCGTCGAGATCAGATAGACGACCATGATCGCCCAGCCGACAAATTTGTTGGGCGACAGCGCCTGGATGAAGATAGCCAGGACGGCCAGAAGCAGGAAGCTCAGCGACTGCGGGAACACATACCAGAGCAGGTATTTGCCCAGCTCATAGTCGGTGTATCCCTTGATCGTCTGGGTCACCACGCCGGCGAGGACGCCGATCAGCAGGGTGGAGATCAGGACCAGGGCCAGGGCCAGGGTCTTGGGAACCAGGAAGGTCCAGTCCGGCGTCGACGAGGCGTCGACGATCTCATGCACCTTGCGGTCCCGATCCCGCCAGACCAGCTCGCCGGAATAGTAGATGGCGATGACGATGGAGATCAGTCCGAAGGTCCCGGTCAGGCCCGTGATGACGACGCGCGTCACCAGCAGGATCGGTGCGCCATAGATTTCGCCGGTGAAGAACAGGGTCGCCACGGCGAAGGCCATGGCCAGCAGGACCAGAACCACATAGGCCGGGCTCTTGAACACCAGCACCGTCTCGAACACGGCGCGCGACCAAAGCTGGGTCAGGCCGCTGGCGAAACCGTAGCCGGGGCGCGGCAGGGCGCCGACGGGGGTGACGACGACGTCCTTCTCGACCAGTGCCTTCAGACGCTCCTGCTTCCTGGGCTTGGCCCCGCGCGGCGACGGCCGGTACAGCACATAGGCAGCGGCGAGGAAGACCGCGCCGACCGCGGTCCAGATCAACCGGTTCCAGAGCAGGACGCCTTCGAGAGGGGCGTTGAGCGTGTTCCGCTCCGCGGCGGTCCAGTATTTGGTGACCAGGGAATAGGCACCCGAACCGAACGGCTCGGCCCAGGCCATGGCGACCTCGAACTCGGGACGCGAACCCAGCACACCGGTCGAGGCCAGATAGGCGATCAGCACCGCGACCACGCCGATATAGGTGGCCATCATCGACCGGGTGATCGTGGCCAGCATGAAAAACAGGGCCGAGGTCAGGAACAGGCCGGTCAGGCCGAATACGAGGTAGGCATAGGCGTAGTCGCCCGGCCGCAGCGGCCCGATCGTCTCGGAATCAACCCAGGGCATGAAGGTGCCCAGCAGGGTGCCGATGGCGATGCTCATGTAGCAAAGGGCGACCGCAGCGAAGGCCCCGAAGAAACGCCCGTAGAGATAGGCACCCTTGGTAATCCGGGTCGACAGGATCATCGGCCCGAAGCCGGTCTGGGTATCCCGTGCCACGACATTGGCGACGATCGCCGTCGTCGCCAGCATGAAGAAGACATTGAAGACGATGTGGGCGCCGGCCAGGGCGTAGGGTGCGTTCTTCAGGACATTGCCGCCGGAGCCGAGCGAGACATTGTCGCTGGCGACCGCGCCGAAGGCCAGCAGGCCGAAGACGATGGCGATGACCCAGAAGGCCGGCTGGCGCAGCTGGTAGCGGAATTCGAAACTGGCGATCCTGGCGAACATGATCCGGTCCTCAGGCCGCGCGGCGCGAGGCGTTGACGGTCGCCAGATAGACATCCTCAAGCCCGCCCGGTGCCGGCTCGAACCCGTCACCCGGGTGGGTGTCAGACAGGACGTGAACCACGGTGCGGCCTGCGAACAATCGGGTCGAGATGACGTTGTGGGCCTTGCTGAATGTGGCCAGGTCGGCCTTGTCGACGGTTCTGGTCCAGACCCGCCCCTGGAGGGTGTGCATCAGCTCGACCGGCGCGCCTTCCAGCTGGATCTTGCCGCCGGCCAGCACCGCCATGCGCGGGCACAGGTCGGTGACGTCCTCAACGATGTGGGTCGACAGGATGATGACGACATTCTCGCCGACCTCGGCGAGCAGGTTGAGGAAGCGGTTGCGCTCTTCCGGGTCGAGGCCGGCGGTCGGCTCATCGACAATGATCAGTTCGGGATTGCCGATCAGGGCCTGGGCGATGCCGAAGCGCTGGCGCATGCCGCCCGAGAAGCCGGCCAGGGCCTTGCCCCGCACGGGCCAGAGATTGACCTGGTTCAGCAGGGCCTCGACCGTCTGCTTGCGATCCCTGCCGTTGGAGATGCCCTTCAGCACGGCCATGTGATCCAGCATGTCGTAGGCCGAAACGCGCGGATAGACGCCGAAATCCTGGGGCAGATAGCCGAGCACGCGACGCAGTTGTTCCGGGGTCCGGATCACATCGATGTCGCCGAACCGGATCGACCCCGAGGTCGGCGTCTGCAGCGTCGCGATCGACCGCATCAGGGTCGACTTGCCCGCACCGTTGGGTCCCAGCAGGCCGAACATCCCCTTGGGAATGCTCAGGCTGACGCCGTCCAGCGCCCGTGTCCCATTGCCGTAGACATGGGTCAGGTTTTCGATCGTCAGCATGGGAGCCCTCCTCAAAGTCAAGGAGTCGTGTCATTCAGCAATTCGGCTAGCAAGTTACGTTTCTGACAGGTTGCAGGCCCCGCCGTGCAAGGGGCGTAGCCGGCCGACACAATCACGCCTCCATCACGCCCGGAGTCTGGTATTTGCGGTTGAAACCGCACCGCCTATCTGTAAGCGCATCAAACCGTTAGACTGACGACCCAATCCCGTTGGAACCGCCGCCCCCGTGTTGAAGAACCTGCTTCCCAGCAAGCCGGGTACCGAGCCCCTCGCCGAGGCGCTGAGGGCGTGCAAGACCCATTTCATCTGGGCCTTTGTGTTCTCGGCCCTGGTCAATCTGCTGTATCTGACCCCCACCCTCTACATGATGCAGGTCTATGACCGCGTCGTGCCGACCGGGGGGCTGACCACCCTGGTTCTGATCACCGCCGTCGCCGTCTTCGCGCTCGCGGCGCTGGCGGCGCTGGACTGGTTGCGGGGCCGGCTGATGCTGCGTGCGGGGCTGCGGCTGGACAGGCTGCTGTCCGGCAAGGTCCTGTCGCGGGTCGTCGATCTTCAGGCGAAATCACCCAACACCCAGGCCTTGCGTGAGTTCGACCATGTGCGGGGTGCCATCGGCGGTCAGGGCATGCTGGCCCTGTTCGATGCCCCCTGGACCCCGATCTACCTGCTGTGCTGCTTCCTGCTTCACCCGGCCATCGGGGTGCTGACCCTGGTCGGCGGGATCATTCTGTTCTCCCTCGCCTGGCTGAACGAGCGCGACACCCGGCCCCGCCTGAACAAGGCCATCCAGTCACAGAACCACGCCTATGCCGCCCAGGAGGGTGTTGCCAGCCAGGCCGAGGTTGTTCGGGCCCTGGGTATGCGCCAGTCCTCGATCGCGCGTCAGATCGAGCAGCGCCAACTGGCCACCGCCGCCCAGGCCGACGCCCAGCTGGCCGGCGGCCACTATTCCGGCGCGATCAAATTTCTTCGGCTCGTGTTGCAGTCTGCAGCGCTGGGTCTCGCCGCCTGGCTGGCGGTGAAGGGCGACATCACCCCGGGCTCCATCATCGCCGCCTCGGTGCTGCTGAGCCGCGCCGTGGCCCCGGTCGAACTGGTGGTCGGCGTCTGGCCCAGCCTCGTGCAGGCGGTCGCCAGCTGGAAGACCCTGACCGACCTGTTCGCAGGCACCGCCTCGGTCGAACGCGAACGCACCACCCTGCCCGACCCCAAGGGCCGGTTGCAGGTCGAGGGGGTCTCGGTCAAGTTTCCGGACACCGAGGCGCCGCAACTTCGAAGCGTCACCTTTGCGCTGAAACCCGGCGAAACCCTGGGCATCGTCGGCTCAAGCGGTTCGGGCAAGACCACGCTCGCGCGCGTCATCGCCGGGGCCTTCAAGCCGCAGGGCGGCGCTGTGCGGCTCGACGGTGCGGAGTATGACGCGCGGGACGGTGACGAACTGGCGCGCTGGATCGGCTATCTGCCCCAGGTCCCCAGCCTGTTCGCCGGCTCGATCAAGGACAATATCTCGCGGTTTTCGACCGCCATCGGGGTGGATCAGGAAACGGCCGACCGGGACGCGGTGAAGGCGGCCATGGCGGCGGGGGCCCATGAGCTGATCCTGCGCCTGCCGAACGGCTACGACACCCGGCTCGGGCCCCATGGCCAAGGCCTTTCAGCCGGTCAGGCCCAGCGCGTCGCCCTGGCCCGGGCCCTCTATCGGGACCCCGTCCTGCTCGTGCTGGACGAACCCAATTCCAACCTCGACCAGGAAGGCGAAGCCGCCCTGATGCAGGCCATTCTGGGGGCCGCCGCCCGGGGCGCGGCCGTGGTCATCATCGCCCACCGGGCCGGTGTTCTGGCGCGGGTCGACCGGCTGCTGATGATGCGGGACGGCGTCGTCCAGCTGGAGGGACCGCGCGAGGAGGTGCTGGAGAAGATGCGCGCCACCGCCGGCCGTCCCGCCCAGCCGACCCAGCAGCGGCAGGCCCAGCCGCCAGCGCAACCGGCCAGCCAGCCCCGGCGCACACAATGACCGATGCCGGTGCCCCTCCCGACCCAACGCCGCCCGCGCCCGACGGCCCTGTGCCGCCGACACCGCCCGCCGGTCCGGCCCTGACCCTCGATAATCCCCGCCGCGAGCTGGTCGTCGGGGGCGCGATCATTGTCCTGTTCTTTGTGATCTTCCTCGGATGGGCCGCGCTGGCTCCCTTGGACGCCGGTGCCTATGCCCAGGGCCAGATCGCCATTTCGGGCAATCGGCAGGCCGTGCAGCATCGCGAGGGCGGGGTTGTGAGCGCCCTGCTGGTCGCTGAGGGCGACACCGTGCGCAGCGGCCAGGTCCTGCTTCAGCTGTCCAGCGGCGAGCTCAAGGCCATTGAACGCGGCGTCTCCAGTCAGGTCTTTGCCCTGATCGCCCAGCGGGCCAGGCTGGTCGCCGAACGCGACAGACTGGGCAGTATTCCGCCGCCGCCCGAGTTCGCCAATCTGCCGGTTGAGGACCAGCCGCTGGCCCGCGAGTCCCTGCGCATCCAGCAGCAGCAGTTCGTTGCACGCAGAACCGGTCGAACCACCGAGACCGGTGTGCTGGGCCAGCGCGTCGCCCAGTTGAATGAGCAGATCGCGGGCTATGAGGGCCAGATCGTCGCCAATGTCGAGCAGCAGCGCCTGATCCAGGAGGAGCTGGCTGGTATGCGCAGCCTCGCCGAACAGGGTTTCGCCCCGCTGACCCGGGTGCGGGCGCTGGAGCGCACCGCCGCCCAGCTGGACGGTGAGCTGGGGTCTCTCCGGGCCCAGATCGCCCAGTCGCGGGAAGCGGTCGGCGAGGCCCGGCTGCAGATGTCCGGCGTCTCGACCCGGATGAATGAGGATGTGGCCGACCAGCTGCGCCAGATCGATGTGCAGCTGAATGAACTTGGGCCTCGAAAGGACGAGTTGCGGGCCCAGATCGCGCGCAATGAGGTGCGGGCACCGGTCTCGGGCGAGGTCGTCGGCCTGACCATCTTCACCCAGGGCGGGGTCATCCAGGCGGGGCAGACCCTGATGGAGATCGTGCCCCGCGATGCCTCCCAGGTCATCGTCGCCCAGATCGCGCCCAATGACGTCGACAACCTGCGGATCGGGCAATCCACCGAGGTGCGCTTCCCCGGCCTGCGCGAGCGCAATCCGCCGATCATCCGCGGCCGGGTCACCCGCATTTCCGCCGACAGTTTCACCGTCCAGGAGACCGGGGCCCGCTATTTCCGGGCCGAAATCGTGGTGCCGGCCAGCGAACTGGCCAAGATGGGCCGCGGCGCGGAGACCCTGCGTCCCGGTGCCCCGGTCGAGGTTGTGGTGCTGCTGCGCAAGCGGACGGCGCTCGGCTATCTGCTTGAGCCGTTGACCAACCAGCTGTGGCGGTCGGGCAGCGGGCAGTGAGGGCTTAGGGATTAGGGCTTAGGGAGAGGTTGGCCGGGCGCTGTGACGGAGCCCGCGGCTCCGCTCATCCCTGATCCCTAAGCCCTAAGCCCTAATCCCCAATCCCTAAGCCCTAATCCCTAATCCCTCCCCTTCGCCCTCAGCCGAAACGCATGCAGCAGCGGCTCCGTGTAGCCGTTCGGCTGGGCGACGCCGTCGAAGACCAGGGCGCGGGCGGCCTGGAAGGCGAGGCTGTTCGCCGGGTCAGGAGCCATCGGCTGGTAGAGGGGGTCGCCGGCATTCTGGGCGTCGACCTTCGCCGCCATCCGCAGCAGGGCCGCGTCCACCTGTTCGGCCGTGCAGACGCCGTGCAGCAGCCAGTTGGCCATATGCTGGGACGAGATGCGCAGGGTGGCGCGGTCTTCCATCAGGCCGATGTCGTGGATGTCGGGCACCTTGGAACAGCCGACGCCCTGGTCAATCCAGCGCACCACATAGCCGAGCAGGCCCTGGGCGTTGTTGTCGAGCTCTTCGGCGATCTCCGCCTCTGACCAGTTGACGCCACGGGCCAGCGGCGGGGTCAGCAGGTCGTCGAGGCCGGGGATCGGCCGGGCTGCGATCGCGGCGCGCAGGGCGAAGACGTCGGTCTGGTGATAGTGGAGGGCGTGCAGGGTCGCCGCCGTCGGGCTGGGCGTCCAGGCGGTGTTGGCACCGGTCTTCGGATGGGCGGCCTTCTGCTCCAGCATGTCGGCCATGCGGTCGGGGGCGGCCCACATGCCCTTGCCGATCTGGGCCCTGCCGGACAGGCCGCAGGCGAGGCCGATGGCGACATTGCGGGCCTCATAGGCGGCGATCCAGGCGGAGGCCTTGATGTCGCCCTTGCGCACCACCGGGCCAGACTGCATCGCCGTATGGATCTCGTCGCCGGTGCGGTCGAGGAAGCCGGTGTTGATGAAGACGATCCGGTCCCTGACCGCATGGATACAGGCCGCGAGGTTGGCGGAGGTGCGGCGCTCCTCGTCCATCACACCGACCTTGACCGTATGCCGCGCCAGCCCGAGCAGGTCCTCGACCGCGTCGAACAGGGCGTTGGTGAAGGCGCATTCGTCCGGCCCGTGCATCTTGGGTTTGACGATATAGATCGAGCCCTCACGGCTGTTGCGGACCGTCCCGAGCCCCTTGAGGTCATGCATCCCGATCAGGCTGGTGATGATGGCGTCCAGCACGCCCTCGGGCGCCTCTGATCCGTCGGCCAGTCGCATCGCCGGGGTGGTCATCAGATGGCCGACGTTGCGCACGAACAGCAACGACCGGCCGGGAAGGGTCACGGTCGATCCGTCCGGGGTGGTGAAGGCCCGGTCGGGGTTCAGGGCCCGGGTCATCGACCGGCCGCCCTTGTCGAAGGTCTCGACCAGATCGCCCTTCATCAGCCCCAGCCAGTTGCGATAGGCCGCGACCTTGTCGGCGGCGTCCACGGCGGCGACGGAGTCCTCGAGATCAACGATGGTCGACAGGGCCGATTCCAGCACGACATCGGCGATGCCCGACGGATCATCGCGGCCGATGGGATGGTCGCGGTCGAACACGACCTCGATATGAAGGCCGTTGTGGCGGAACAGCCGGCCGCGGGCGCTGTGGCCGACAGACTGGCCGGGATCGCGCAGGGCGATGCCGCCGTGCGGGTCGCCGAGGTCAGCCCATGACCCTTCGGCCAGCGGCACGGCCTCGTCGAGGAAGGCCCTGGCCCGCGCCACGACCCGCGCCCCGCGGGCGGCGTCATAGGGCCCCGGCGGCGGCAGGTCACCGAGGGCATCGGTGCCGTAGAGGGCGTCATAGAGACTGCCCCAGCGGGCATTGGCAGCGTTGAGCACGAAGCGGGCGTTGAGGCTGGGGACCACCAGCTGCGGCCCGGCCAGGGTCGCGACCTCGGCGTCGACGTTGCGCGTGCCGATGGCGAAGGGCGCGGGCTCCGCGACCAGATAGCCGATCTCGCGCAGGAAGGCCTCGGTAGCCGCGCCGTCATGGGCCGCGCCGCGCCGGCCGTGATGCCAGGCGTCGATCCGGGCCTGCAGGTCGTCGCGGATGGCCAGCAGGCGGCGGTTCTCCGGCGCGAACCGGGCGAAGATCGCGGCGACCCCGGCCCAGAAGGCGGGGGGCTCCAGCCCGGTCCCCGGCAGGGCCTCGGCCTCGATGAAGGCGGCCAGTTCCCCGGCGACCTCAAGACCGGCACGCGGCGTCATGGACATGGAGCACTCCTCGGGGCGGGGCTGAAACATTCCGTGATGACCTCGGGGAAGTCGAGGGGATTTTTGCACCTGCGAATAAGACGGCATTTGCACGGGCACAGGAGAAGCGCATCATCGCTGCCATGACATCACCCTCCTGGCTGCGCCTGCACTGGCCTTTGGTCCTGCTGTTGCTGATCACGGCCTCCAGCCTGTTCTGGCCGGTCGACGGCGGCTGGCTGTCGCGACTGGCCCTCGGCTGGGACATCGGCGTCGGCCTGTTCCTGATCGTGAGCGTGTTCAAGCTCAGGCGCGCGCGGTCGACAGACGATATCCGACGGCGCGCGGCGGCACTGGATCAGGCGGGGGGTGCCGTCCTGCCCCTGGCCCTGTTCGCGGCGGTGGCCAGTATCGCCGTGGTGGTGGGCGAGGCGGTGCGGGTCGCGGGCGACAGTCAGCAAGCCGGCGGCGCGGCCGTTCTGGCGCTGGCGACGGTGGCCCTGTCATGGACCTTCGTGCATCTGATCTTCGCCCTCCATTACGCCCACGCCTTCTATGCGGCGGCGGGCAAGGGCAAGGACCAGGGCGGACTGGCATTCCCGGGCTGCGAGGACCCGGACTACTGGGACTTCCTGCATTTCTCCCTGATCATCGGCGTGGCCCTGCAGACGGCGGACATCCAGATCCTCGACCGGAAACTGCGGCGCACGGTGACGGTCCACAGCGTCACCGCCTTTCTCTTCAACACCGTGATCGTGGCCCTGACGGTCAATCTGGCGGTCGGGCTGCTGGGCGGCGGTTAACCTCTCCGCCTTGACTCGGCCGCATTGAGCGCCCATCTGCGCTGCGTCGCACAATTGCGATGCCCCGGTGCGCTCCAGCGCGTGTGGGTCTTCAGAACCTGAAGACCTGACTGTAGCAGCGGCCGGCCCTCAAGATTCATTCGCTGCCCGGACACGCGGGGCGGCGCCCGATCCACCCCGAAGGCCTCACCCTGAGGCCCCGTCGGGACTGGCGGTGCGCGGCCCATGGCTTGTCAGCCCGGTCGATGCGCGCCGCCGCATGCGAAAGACATGGCTCACATGAGCAAGACATTTGACTCCTTCGGCCTGAACCCGGCCCTGCTGCAGGCCCTGGCCTCCGAAGGCTACACCACCCCTACCCCGATCCAGGCCCAGGCCATCCCGGACGTCATGGCCGGCAAGGACCTGCTGGGCATCGCCCAGACCGGCACCGGCAAGACGGCGGCCTTCGCCCTGCCGATCCTGCACCGCCTCGCTGCCAACCGCGTCGCGCCCAAGCCGCGCACCGCGCGCGTCCTCATCCTGTCGCCGACCCGCGAACTGGCCAGCCAGATCGCCGAGAGCTTCAAGACCTATGGCCGTCACCTCGGCTTCAAGGTCGCGGTCGTCTTCGGCGGC
>JBEIJS010000066.1:0-13493 GCA_040380105.1 Caulobacteraceae bacterium
CCCTGCTGGGTTTCACGGGCTGGGCTTTCGAACCGACCTACTGAGCCACGGCCGGTGCGAGAAGCGCCGTGCTCGCCCCTTCCAGCCGCTCCTCCAGCACCGCCATGAAGGCGTCCCGCTTCAGCCCGGCCGGGATCGCCGGCAGGAACTCATACACAACCACCCCCGGATACCGCCGAAACCCGTGCGCGGGCCAGTGCACACCGGAGTTGGTGGCCATCGGCGTGCAGGGGCAGTCGAGGTCGCGGTAGAGGGCGGCGATGCCGGGCTTGTAGTCGGGGGCCGCGCCGACCGGGGCGCGGGTGCCTTCGGGGAAGATCAGCATCTGCCGGCCCTCGGCGAAGCGGAGGCGCGCCTGCCGGACCATGTCTTTCAAGGCCTTGGAATGGGCCGAACGATCGACCGCGATCATCTTCGTCTTGACCGCGAACCAGCCGAAGAAGGGCAGGGGCGCCAGTTCCTTCTTCATGATGAAACAGTTGTCCGGCAGGACCGCGAAGGGGGCGATCACGTCCAGCATCGACTGGTGTTTGCCCGCGATCAGGCAGGCCCCGACCGGCATGTGCTCAACGCCCCGGAACTCGACCTTGACCCGGGCGATCCAGCGCAGGCCGAACAGGGTGAATTTCGACCAGTGGCGGATCACCCACATGGCCGGGCGGTAGGGCATCAGCAGCGCCGGCGACAGGCCGACGGCGAATAGCACCATCGACAGATAGAGCCAGGCCACAAAGGCCAGCGACCGGAGCCATGTCACGTCAGGCGGCCTTCTCTGCCACAGGTTCGTCCGTGGTCGGACGATCGATGCCGCCGATCATGGCGCGAGCCAGGGCGGCGAGGTATTTCATGTATTCGAGGGTCATCCGCCGGGCGGTGACCGCGGCCTTCCACCAGCGGGAATTGTCCAGCGAGGGCGTCTCGACGGCATAGGGGGTCAGTTCGATCCCCGGAGCCGCCGCGCGGATCTCGGTCAGGGCTCGGGGCATGTGATAGTCCGAGGTCACCACGATCAGGCTGTCATAGTCCTTGGCCTCGGCCCAGGCGGCGATCTCCTGGGCGTTGCCGATGGTGTCCTCGGCCTCGAACCCCAGGTCGACGCAGCAGTTGAACAGGCGGTTGGAGCCGGGGGTCAGGGCGCGCAGCTCCTGACGGCGGACCTCGCGGTTCACGCCCGAGATCAGCACCCGCTTGCCCTTGCCCTGCTCGAGCAGGCGGATGGAGGCATTGACCCGCTCGGCCGAGGGGCCGGTCAGGGCCACGATAGCGTCGGCGCGGGCCGGCTCGGGCGCGGGGGTGAATCCCCGCACGCGATCGGCGAAGGCGAACAGGCCGATCGTCCAGATCAGCACCAGAGTGGCGATGAAGGTCAGAAACTTCATGTCCTGGACCTAGTGACCCCGCTTGAGCCGCGCCAGAGCGGTGACTCGCGCGACGACAACCGCCACCGTAGCTGCGAGCAGCGGACATGGCGAGAGGATCAGCAGGTCGCTCCAGGCCAGCGGCAGGGCAGGGGTCACACCTTCCGCCCCGCCGAGAAAGCGCAGGGCCGCCACCAGCCCCATGGCGACGACGGCGCCGACCGTGCCCGCCCCGGCGGCCAGCAGGCCATAGCGGACCTGGAACAGACCGGCGATGGCGGTATCCGAGGCTCCGTTCAGGCTCAGGGTTTCCACCACGGCCGACTGCGCGGCCATGCCCGCCCGGGTGGCGTAGGCGACAGCGGCCCCGGCCGCCCCGGCGGTCAGCAGGAAGGCTGCGGCGGCCAGAAGGGTGATCAGCCCCGCTGAACGCTCGACCTCGCTGCGCCACAGGCTGTGGTCGTCGACCGTGGCGTCGAGCCCGGCCTCGGCCATGGCCCGGCCCAGGGTGACGGCACTGGCGGGCGCGGCCGGATCCAGCCGCACGGTGACCAGATAGGGGATGGGCAGGTCGGGCAGGACGGCATCTCCGACCCATGGCCGTAGCAGGGCCTCGGCGGTCTTGCGGTCCATGGCCTCCGCCTCATCGACACCCTCAACCCCGGCCAGGGTCTGGGCGGCCCGGGCGGCGGCCTCGGCACCGGTCTCGCCGACGCGCGGCCGCACCTGCACTGTGGCCTCGGACCGCAGCGCACGGGCCCAGCCTTGAGCGGCCCGGTCCGCCGAAACGGCCCCGACCGCAGCCAGACAGGCCAGAAAGCACAGGACGGCGATCAGCCCGGCCAGCCAGGCCTCGCCCCCTGCGTCGCGCGGCAGCAGGGGCGCGCGCGTGTTGAACAGGCGGCGGATCATGACCCGCCACCCGTCAGCTGCCCGCCTTCGAGTCTCAGGACGTTCGCGCCGGATCGCTTGGCCAGGGCCTCGTCATGGCTGGCGATCAGCACCGTGGTTCCCAACCGGTTCAGGGACTGGAAAAGTTTCAGCAGCCGTTCGGCCATCACTGCATCGACGCTGCCGGTCGGCTCATCGGCCAGGATCAGGTCGGGTTTCGTGATCACGGCGCGGGCGATGGCCAGCCGCTGCTTCTCGCCGCCCGAGAACGACGGCGGCCGGTCGTCCATCCGGTCGCCCAGCCCGACCCAGTCGAGCATCTCCTCGACGTCGCCGGCATGGTCGGCCTGTTTCCCGCCCGCCAGCCTGAGGGGCAGGGCGACATTGTCGAAGGCTGACAGGTGGTCCAGCAGGCGGAAATCCTGGAACACCACCCCCATCCGTCGTCGGAAGGCGGGCAGGGCGCGACGCGGAACCATGGTGGCGTCCTCCCCGAACAGATGCAGGGTTCCGGTCAGCGGATGCTCGGCGAGGGTCAGCAGTTTCAGCAGGGTCGACTTGCCCGCCCCGGACGGCCCGGTAAGGAAGTGGAAAGAGCCGGCAGGCAAGATGAGGTTAACGTCCTGCAACGTGCGGTGCGTCGCCGCATAGCCAAAGCCCACGCCAGACAGGCGGACGGTGGCGGTCGCGGAGTCGGATTGATAGGCGCGGCGGGGCTGGACGGACATGAATTTCGGATCAGGACGCGGCCAGGCCGCGACGGGAGGGGGCGAAGAGCCTCTCAGTCGGCGCACATGATACTGACCTGCCCGTCCTGCGCCACCAGCTATTTCACCCCGGATGAGGCAATAGGGGCCAGCGGCCGGACCGTGCGCTGCAAATCGTGCCGCCACACCTGGCGTGCCATGCTCGACGATCCGCTGGAACTGTCGCAGGCGTCGTCACCTGGCGAGACCGTCAGTTTCGGCCAGAACGACGAGTCCGAACCCGAATCACTGGCCGAGACGCCGGCGCCCGAACTGCCCAAGGCCTTCCGCGCCCGGGCCGAACAACAGCGCCGCCTGCGTCGCGCGGCGACCCATGGCGTGGTCTGGGCCGGCATCGCTTCCGGATTTGCCGCCCTGCTCGGCTCCGCCTGGCTGTTTCGCGTCGAGGTGGTCGAGATGGCCCCCCGCGCGGCTGCCGCCTATGCAGCCATCGGCCTGACCGTGAACCCGACCGGGCTGGATTTCGAAGCGGTCAGCGCCAGACCTGTGCCGTCCGACCCGGGCAAGGTGCTGGTCTCGGGTGCCCTCAGGAATGTCCGTGACAATGAACGGATCGCGCCGCCGGTCCGCGTCGCCCTGCTGGACTCCCATGGCGCCGAGATCGGCCACGCCATTGTCCGCATCGATGCCGCCCCGGTGCTGCCCGGCAAGGTCCAGGGCTTCGCCGTGGTGATTCCCGATCCGGGCGCGCGCGGCCAGGGCGTCGGTGTTGCCTTTGTTCTGGACCAAGACCGGGACAAGGCGGCCCCGCATCCGGCTCCCGTCCATGCCGACACCCGCCGTCCCCCGGCGGCTCCGGCTCATGCTGCGGCCCATGAGGCCAAGGCACCCGCGCCCACGCCTGCGGCAGCCGCCGGTGCCGACGGTGGGTTGCGCCCCGCCCTGACTCCCGCCCCGCCGCCGGAGATGCACCCGATCGACGCCGTGCCGGTGGTGGACACCCGCCGGTAAGGAGCGGTATCCGCCTCGCATGGCTGACACCCCCCCAAAGCCCACCGTCCTGCTGCCCGAAGCCGAGGTCCAGCGTATCGTCGCAGACCTCGCCGCCCGGATCGCGCCGGTGATCGACGATGAGACTGTGGCGGCCGTGCTTCTGACCGGCGGCCTGTGGTTCGCGGCCGACCTGACCCGCGCCCTGTCGCGGATCGGACGCAATGTCCGCTTCGACGCCCTGTGGCTGGCCTCCTATGGCGACGGGACCGAAAGCCGGGGCCGGATCGATGTCTATGCCGATTTCCAGCGCTCGATTGAGGGCCGCCGGGTCCTGATCGTCGACGATGTCTTCGACACCGGTCTTTCACTGGCCGAGGCCGTGCGAATCGCGAAGGAAAAGGGCGCTGCGGAAGTCCTCACCGTCGTATTCGCCAGGAAGCCCTGGCCCCTGCCGCGCGCGCCCGAGCCTGACTTCGTCGGCTGGGAGGCACCGAACCGGTTTCTGGTGGGCTATGGACTGGATCACGCGGGCACGCTGCGCGGACTGCCGGATGTGTGCGCGCTGGACTGAGGGGTCAGGGGTTGGTCGCTGGCCGCCGGCCGGCGCGATCTGCGCCGCCTCCGGCTCCCGCTTCAGCATCTCATCCTGTGACGGACGCGCCCTGATCACCGCCCCGGCAAGCGCCTCCCGCGGCACGCCTCGGCATCAAGCGGGCCGTCGATCCGGTCGAAAGGGTGCGAGGAAACCCTAGCCGGGGTTGGCGCCCGAACCGCCATAGGGGCTCGAACTGGGGCCGCCGTCGATCGGCATCTGGCTGGGCGGGCGGTTGACCGTGGCAGGCTCGGGCAGGTTGGGGGCCCGCCCGTCGCGCATGCCGCGCTCGGTCTGTCTGGCCGGCGGGGCGTCGAGGTCGGCGATACGCCCGCAGCCGGCGGCGGAGACGGCGATCAGGGCGGCGACGCCCGCAAATACGATCTTCTTCATCCCAAACCCCTTACGCGAGACGCGTCTTCCACTCGACGATGCGCGCGCGGACCTGTTCCGGCGCCGTGCCACCAAAGCTCTGGCGACTGGCACAGGAAGCCTCAGGGGTGAGCACCTTGTAAACCGCTTCCGTCACGCCCGCCTCAAGCGATTGCAGTTCGGCCAGCGGCAGTTGCGACAAATCCACGCCCAGGGCCTCGGCCCGTTTGACTGCCGCGCCCGTGACATGGTGCGCCTTGCGGAACGGCAGGTTGAGTTCGCGCACCAGCCAGTCGGCCAGGTCCGTGGCGGTGGAGAAGCCCGATCCTGCCGCTTGCCGCATCCGCTCCGTGTTCGGCTGAAGGGCCGAGACCATGGCGGTCATGGCGCCGAGGGCCAGGGTCAGGGCGTCGAAGGCCTCGAACACCGGCGGCTTGTCCTCCTGCATGTCCTTGGAATAGGCCAGCGGCAGGCCCTTCATCACCGTCGACAGGGCCACCAGCGAGCCCATGATCCGGCCGGTCTTGGCCCGCACCAGTTCGGCGGCGTCGGGGTTGCGCTTCTGCGGCATGATCGAACTGCCGGTGGTCAGGTCGTCGGGCAGGGTCACGAAGCCGAACTGCGGCGTCATCCAGATGACGATCTCCTCGGCCAGACGCGACAGGTGTCCTGCACAGATCGAGGCGGCGGCCAGGCTTTCCAGCGCGAAGTCGCGGTCCGAGACGGCATCCAGCGAATTGCCCATCGGCCGGTCGAAGCCCAGTTCCGCGGCCGTCATGTGCCGGTCGATGGGGAAGGGCGAGCCGGCCAGGGCGGCGGCCCCCAGCGGATTCTCGTTCATCCGCGACCGGGCGTCGGCGAAGCGGGCGGCGTCGCGGCCGAACATCTCGACATAGGCCATCAGATGGTGGCCGAAGGTCACCGGCTGGGCCGGCTGCAGATGGGTGAAGCCCGGCATCAGGTCGCCGGCGTGCTGTTCGGCCCGGACCAGCAGGGCGGATTGCAAACCCTTCAGCTGTTCGACGGCGGCGTCGCAGGCACCCCGGACCCAGAGGCGGAAATCGGTCGCCACCTGATCATTGCGGCTGCGCGCCGTGTGCAGCCGGCCCGAGGGCTCGCCGATCAGTTCGGCCAGCCGCGCCTCCACATTCATGTGGATGTCTTCGAACTGGTCGCGGAACGGGAAGGTCCCGTCACGGATCTCTGTCTCAATGGCGTCCAGCCCGCCCAGGATGGCCTCTGCGTCGGCCCCTGTGATGATCTTCTGTGCCGCCAGCATGCGGCAATGGGCCCGCGAGCCGGCCAGGTCCTGGGCCCAAAGACGCCGGTCCACGCCGATGGAGACGTTGATCGCCTGCATGATATCGGCCGGTCGCGCCGAGAAGCGTCCGCCCCACATGTCTTGACCTTCCGCGTTCGGAGAAGGCTTAAGTGACTCTGGCGACGGGGAAGGCTTGGTCATGAAGGGCTCGAAGGCAGCGGGGATTGCAATTGCGGGCGGACTCTTGGCCGGCGCTCTGATCGGTGGTGGGCTGGTATACGTCAATCGCGACGCCTTCTTCAAAGCCGCAACGCCGGAACCGGCGGTCAAAGGCGAACTGGCGCGTTTCGCCACGGGGTCGCTGACCCGGCTGGAGACGCTCAAGGCCACCCCGATGGCCCCTGACTATGTGTTCAAGACCCGGGAGGGCGCGGATGCGACCTTCGCCCAATTCCGCGGCAAGGTGGTGGTGATCAATCTCTGGGCCATGTGGTGCGCGCCCTGCCGCACCGAGATGCCGACCCTCGCCCGGCTGGACGAAGCCTATCCCGACAGCGAGCTGATGGTCCTGCCGATCAATGTCGACGCCACGCCCGACGGACTGGCCGACGCGCGCAGCTTCATCGACGTGCACGAGCCCCTGCCGCTCTACAGCGACATGAAATTCCAGCTGCCGTTCGAACTGCCGGGCGAGGGCAAGATGCCCCAGACGGTGCTGCTGGACCGTCAGGGCCGCATCCGCGCCTCCTTCTCCGGCGAGGCCGACTGGGCCAGCCCCGAAGCGCGCGCCCTCGTGGACGCGCTGCTGGCGGAACCGGCGTAACGCCCGGACATGTGATCCACCCATCGCCGCGAAAGCGGGAACCCGATGCTGTCGAGCGTGACGCGACGTTTCCGGATCCTCGCCATGGCGGACCTTGGTCAGGCGCAAGGTGGTCCGGAGACCGGACGCATTCTCCCGGGCCTGACTCCCGGGCCTGACTCCCGGGCCTGAGCAGCCGAGCTCCTGCGGGGCGCGCCGGCCAGACGCACTGTGCAGATTTACGGAACGCAATCTTGTCTTGGGAGTCCCGCAGGGAAAGGTCGGGATGCCGACAAACCCTGCGACGCGAAAGTGATGAATTAGCCGGTGCGCGGCCGATTTTTTGGGAGATGAAAACTTCGTAATGCGCGAGCGGTAAGGCGACGAATCTGAATTATCGAGGCATGTTGGAAATGCAGCATGCGCGATTGGACGAATGCTGGAGTCCTGTGTCCTCGCGCCAAGGGGTGTATGTTGGCAGATCGATCATTCCGCAGCCTCGAGAATCTTGAGCGGACGGCGTCAACAGCGAGGGTCTTGAACCTTCTGAAAGTCTCAAGGGAGCATGAGGGCGATTGGGACTGGAAGGAAAAGCCGCTTTTCCTTACGCCCGAGCTGAACCGCTGCTTGCTGATCAAGCACAGGTTAAGAAGCAACGAATACGATCGTTTCCTGGACGATCGTCAGGTTGCGCTTAAAATTGTCATACCGATCGATCGTCGTGACCTGAAAACCGGTGGTCGGTATATATTTGTCGGCCAGGTAAACTACGAGAAGGCCATTCTCGAAGCTTTCGGCATTGGCATCGATCATCCAGACTGCATGATTCTGGATGTTATGGATCGGACGCCGTCGCTTGATCCATTTTTGCTGAAAGAACAACTCTCCCGCGTGGGAGTTGAACCTGCAGACTGCTAATTCTCGCTCAGTGAATCTGATTTCAAAAGTATGCTGGAATTCGTGCGGGCCGAAATCACACCGCTGGTAAAGATGAGTATGACCACGGGTGCGACGGGTGTTCGCTCGATTGAGCGAATGGCATCAAAAATACTGTCCAACGTGCCCGGCCAGGACACAAATATTCTTGGAACAACACTTCGTTTGAGCCCCAGTGAATATCATGAAGGCGTGTTTTGCTGGAAGGGTTTTCTGTATTATAAGTGGTCCCTCGGCGTTTTGATGAAAGAAATAGTCGCAGTATCCGCAAAGCTTGAGTCAATAAAGCCGAGGGGTCCGGTCGACACAAATTCAAAATCTTACATCAATCTTAGTCGCAAGGTTGTTCATGAAAGAATTGTGAGAACTTGCAAAGAAGTCAAAAGCACGCTGAAAGTATATGATACAGCCTATTCTGCTTTGATACAGGAAGGTAAGCCGATGGCCTTCCGTGAATTTTTGCTCAAGGCCCCATCGCTGTTTACACGGCTTGGCGAGCAAGTCGGCGCACTTCAGCATATTGTCAGCTTCACGAACTACCGTTTTGGGCCCCGGCGGGGGTATATTGGGAGCGAGGAGCTGATGGATATCCTGATCGATTTTGAGCTCAGTCTTCGCGACCGTGTCGACGTTGATTGAGCCGGACGTCCTGTTCGCCTGTCCGGGCGGGCTTCCACCGGGCCCCGGGCTGCAGCCGCGCGCTGCCATTGAGGCGTGAGGGCCGGCCCCGAAATGTGGGCCCTCGTGGACATCCTGCCGACCGGACCGGCCAGGCCGGCTAGTTGCCCTTTTCCTCGGCCTCGCCTTCGGCATTCATGGCCGCCGCCTCGGCTGCCAGCTCGTCGGTGGCCTGATCGACGTCGCGAACGGCCTGGCCGGCGACGGCCGTAATCGCCGAACCGACCTGGGCGGCCTCTTCCCTCAGGGCCGCCTTGACCTCGCCCGCTGCCTCCTCAGCCTCGGTCTGGGCCTCTGCAACCTCTGTTTCAGACTCTTCTGCTGCCGGGCTGCAGGCGACGGTGCCCAGGCCCAGGGTGGCCAGGGCGGCGAGGGTCAGGAAACGCTTGATCATCGGAAGCCTCTCAAAAAACGCCAGTGTGACCCGGGACGACGCCTTGCAGAAGGGGGGTGCGACGATGGTGGCTGGAGGCGGGCTCGAACCGCCGACCTGTGGGTTATGAATCCACCGCTCTAACCAGCTGAGCTACCCAGCCCCGTTTGACGATCGTGTCGCTCGAGTCCCGGCGGGAACTGGTCTGTCCGCCGGAAGAGCGGTGCCTATATAGGGGGGTGCCGGTGGTTTCAAGCCGCCTTCACGCCGTCGCGGGGCCGGGACCTTGCGTCGCATAAGGGT
The DNA here is from genome assembly GCA_040380105.1 of Caulobacteraceae bacterium. Taxonomy (GTDB): domain Bacteria; phylum Pseudomonadota; class Alphaproteobacteria; order Caulobacterales; family Caulobacteraceae; genus Brevundimonas. Next base: position 9,267 of record JBEIJS010000066.1, read on the forward strand.
GACGTGGCGGGCGGGAACGGCTAGGCTGGCACGACTGTTCGCTTCGTATCCGATTCAAGGGGTTTTCCATGCGCCTGCTCGCCCTCGCCGTCACTGTCTCCGCCGTGACCCTGGCCGCCGCCTGTGGCGCCAATGGGCAGGATGCGGCCCGGCCGGGGGATCCGGTCGAGACCCGCGCCGCCAATGCGCCGGACCAGCAGCCCGCCTTTGCCGGTCAGACCCGCGCGCCCGGCGTGCGCACCGGGGTGGCCATGGCGCATACGGTGGTGGCCTCGGGGCTGGAGGAGCCGTGGGGCCTGGCCCTGCTGCCCGACGGCCGCTGGCTGGTGACCGAGCGGCCCGGCCGCCTGCGGATCATCACCGCCGCCGGGGCGGTCAGCGAGCCGGTCGCCGGCCTGCCGGCTGTTGATGCCCAGGGGCAGGGCGGCCTGCTGGACGTCGTGACCGGCCCGACGTTCGGACAGGACCGGATGATCTACTGGAGCTATGCCGAGCCTCGTGAAGGCGGCAACGGCACGGCCGTGGCACGCGGCCGCCTGTCGGACGACGGGTCGCGGGTCGAGGGCGTACAGGTCATCTTCCGCGCCATGCCGACCTATGCGGGCCGGCTGCACTATGGCTCCGCCCTGGCCTTTGCGCGTGATGGCAAGCTGTTCATCACCCTGGGCGAGCGGTCCGATGCACCGATGCGGCCCCAGGCCCAGGACCTGGCCTCCCACATGGGCAAGACCATCCGCATCAACGCCGACGGCTCGGTTCCGTCCGACAATCCCTTCGTCGGCCGCGCCGGGGCCCTGCCGGAGATCTGGTCGTCAGGTCACCGCAATGCGCAGGGGATCGCCATCGCTGCGAACGGCGATGTCTGGACCGTCGAGCACGGCACGCGCGGCGGCGATGAGGTCAATCTGGACCGGGCCGGCCTGAACTACGGCTGGCCGGACGTGACCTACGGGATCGAATATCGCGGTGTCCCGATCAATGCGGGGATCACCGCCCGCGAGGGCACCGAACAGCCGGCCTATTACTGGGACCCGTCGATCGCCCCCGGCGGCATGACCGTCTATGACGGGGCCATGTTCCCCGGCTGGCGCGGCAATCTGCTGGTCGCGGCGCTCAAGGACAAACACATCGCCCGTCTGGTGGTCGAGGGCGGCCGCATCGTCGGCGAGGAGCGGTTGCTGACCGACCTCGGCGAGCGGGTGCGGGACGTGGCGGTTGCGGGCGACGGCGCGGTCTGGGTCGTCACCGACGAGACGAACGGCAAGCTGGTGCGGCTGGCGGCGGCGAACTGATCAGTCCCGCAGCAGCTCGTTCACACCCGTCTTCGCCCGCGTCTGCGCGTCCACGCGTTTGACGATCACAGCGCAGTAGAGCGACGGCCCGCCGTTCGGGTCGGGCAGGCTGCCCGGCACCACGACCGAATACGCCGGCACCTCGCCGCGGAAGACCTCGCCGGTCGCCCGGTCGATGATCTTTGTCGAGCCCGACAGATAGACGCCCATGGCCAGGACGGCGCCCTCGCGGACGATGACGCCCTCGGCCACCTCGGCGCGGGCACCGATGAAACAACCGTCCTCGATGATGGTCGGATTGGCCTGCAGCGGCTCCAGCACCCCGCCGATGCCGGCCCCGCCGGACAGGTGCACATTCTTGCCGATCTGGGCGCAGGAGCCGACCGTGGCCCAGGCGTCGACCATCGAGCCCTCGTCCACGAACGCGCCGATGTTCACGAAACTGGGCATCAGCACGACGTTGCGGCCGATGAAGGCCCCGCGCCGCACGATCGAGCCGGGCACGGAGCGGAAGCCCGCCTCCTGATAGTGGGCCGCGGTCCAGTCGCCGAATTTGTTGGGCACCTTGTCCCACCAGGGGCCGACACCGGGGGCGTGACTGGCCGGGCCGCGGTCGCCGCCGCGCATGATCTCATTGTCGTTGAGGCGGAAGGACAGCAGCACCGCCTTCTTCAGCCATTGATGGGTGGTCCAGACGCCGTCGGCGTCGCGCGAGGCGACCCGCGCCTGGCCCGAGTCCAGCAGGGCCAGCGCCTGGTCGACGGCCTTGCGGACCTCGCCGTGGGTGGCGGCCGAGACATTGGCGCGGTCTTCCCAGGCGGCTTCGATGATGGCTTCCAGATGAGCGAGGTCGGTCATGCGGCGGCGTCCTTGAAGGTCAGGTCGGTCAGGAAATCCAGAAGATCGGGGGCGATATGGTCGATATGGTCACCCAGCGGCTTGCCGTGGCCGTCGCCGATCAGGACGGTGGTCATGCCCAGTGCCTTGGCCGGCTCCAGATTGCGCGGCGTGTCCTCGAAGAAGGCGGCCCGGTGCGGGTCGAGGCCGTAGCGGTCGATGAAATGCCGGAAGGTCGAGGGCGCGGGCTTGGGCGTCAGGTCGGCGTCCTCGATGGTGAAGACACCGTCGAAGCAGGCGGTGACCCCGAGGCGGGCCAGCACCCGGTCCGCATAGTCCCGCGCGCCGTTGGTGAAGACGAAGCGGCGGCCAGGCAGACGCATCAGCTGTTCGACGAGGAGCGGGGCGGGCTCCAGCGAATCCATCGGCACATCGTGGACGTCATGCAGGAAATGCGCGGGATCGATGGTGTAGTTGGCCATCAGGCCCGCCAGGGTCGTGCCGTGCTCGTCCAGGAACTGGCGCTGGAGCACGCGGGCGGAAACGGGATCCAGCCCCACGGCCTCGACGACATAGGCATTGATCCGGGCCTGGACCAACTGCATCAGCCCCTGCTCCCGCGGGTACAGGGTGTCGTCCATGTCGAACACCCAGGCGGAGACGTGCGACAGGTCGATCAAGACGCCTTCACCAGGGTGCCGGCCCCGTGCTCGGTGAACAGCTCGACCAGCATGGCGTGGGGGCGGCGACCGTCGAGAATGACCACGGCCTCCACCCCGTCGCGCACGGCGGCGATGGCGGTCTGCAGCTTGGGGATCATGCCGCCGGTGGCGATGCCGTCCTCGATCAGTCTGGCGGCCTCATCGACCGTCATCTGGCGGATGATCTCGCCATCCGCGCCCTTGACCCCCGGAACGTCGGTCAGCAGCAGCATGCGTTTGGCACCGAGCGACCCGGCGACGGCCCCGGCCACAGTGTCGGCGTTGACGTTGAAGGTCTGGCCTTCCTCGGTCACGCCGATCGGGGCGATGACCGGCACCCAGTCGGCGTCGGATTCGAGCAGCCGCTTGATCAGCTTGGGATCGACCCGGGTCGGCTCGCCGACAAAGCCCAGATCGACTTCATGCTCGATCATGCTGTCCGGGTCGCGCTTGGTGCGTTTGGTCTTTTCGACGGTCAGGAGCCCCGCGTCCTTGCCCGAGAGGCCCACGCCCCGGACATCGGCCTCGCGACCGGCCATGGTGATCCAGTGGGCGATCTCCTTGTTGACCGCGCCCGACAGGACCATTTCGGCGACCTGCATGGTGTCGGCGTCGGTGACCCTCAGGCCGTCGACAAAGGCCGACCTGACCCCGGCCTTGTCCAGCATGGCGCTGATCTGCGGGCCGCCGCCGTGCACCACGACCGGATTGACCCCCATCAGCTTCAGCAGCACCACATCGGCGGCGAATTGCCGCGCCACGGCGCTCTCGCCCATGGCGTGGCCGCCGTATTTGATGACCACCGTCTTGCGGTCATAGATCTGGATATAGGGCAGGGCCTCGGCGAGTGTCTTCGCCGTGTCCCAGCCCCGATCCCCGGATTGGCGTTCGGTCTCGTCCATGATGAGCAGGCTCCTAAAGCGAGGCCCGGCCCCTGTCACCTGAAACCGGCCGCGGCGCCCCCTGCGTTCCGCGACGCGATTTCTCCGGATTCGAGAGCGCGGCCCTCCTGCGGGGCGCAAAATCGGGCCGGAATTCCCGCCTTGCGGCAACAAAGGGCCGGTCTGTAGCGTTGCCGCCACGCTTGCCAACCTTCGAGTCGCACCATCTCGACCTTGGCCCGTCAGGCTGTTATGTCACCTCAGCGGCGGCTTCTACGCCGTCACAAAATTCATTTGGGCTGCGGAGGGCATCCACCCATGCGCGTTAAGACTTTCATTCTGGCCACCAGCGCAGCCGGGGCTCTCGCCCTGTCCGCCGGCGTTGCCAACGCCGAGCCGAACGGCTGGTACGGCGCGATTGATGCGGGCTACCACACGATCGGCACCATCGAGGCTGACGGCCAGCGTGGCCCGCAGTTCGATATCGAATCGACGGACGACTGGGCGGCGTTTGCC
>JBEIJS010000067.1:0-13472 GCA_040380105.1 Caulobacteraceae bacterium
CAGGTGGCCGTGACCTGGGCCTTCTTCGACATGCATTGGCAGACGGTGACCGCCCGCCTGTCCGACGGTCTCGCCGGCGACATTGCCTGGGCCGCCGAGAGCTGGCGCGATGACCCGACGCCGGAAAACATGGCGGTCATCTCGGAAAGGGCCGAACGGTCGATGTCGCTTTCGGTTCAGCTTCGGGACGGTGACACCCTTCCGGCCGAGAACCGACGCGGGCCCATCGGGGTCGTCGACCGCACCCTGGAAAAAGCCCTCGCGACCCGCCTCGACCAGCCCTTCTGGTTCGATACCACCCGCTACCCGGCCTATGTCGATATCCGGGTGCAGCAGCCGCAAGGCGTGCTGCGCGTCATTGCCCCACGCGAACGGGCCGTGGCGACCCAGGCCCATATCTTCGTCCTTTGGCTGACCATCGCCACCGTCCTGTTGATGAGCGTCGCCATCCTGTTCATTCGCAACCAGGTGCGCGCCATCGAGCGCCTGGCCGACGCCGCCGAGGCCTTCGGCCGGGGCGAGACCAGCGAAAACTTCAAGCCGCATGGTGCCCGCGAGGTCCGCGCCGCCGCCCATGCCTTCCTCGCCATGCGCGAACGGATCCAGCGCCATATCGACCAGCGCACGGCGCTTCTGGCCTCGGTCAGCCACGACCTGCGCACCCCCCTGACCCGACTGCGGCTCGAACTGGCCCTGGCCCCACCGTTCAAGCGCTCGAAAGCGATGGAGGGCGATTTCGACGAGATGGAACATATGATCGACGAATACCTCGCCTTCGCCCGCGGCGAATCCGGCGAGGCCGCGCAGGCGGTGTCGATCCCGGATCTGCTGGAGGCTGCGGCCGAGGACGGACGCCGCGCGGGGGCCATGGTCGAGGTGGACGCCCCCGTCGACCTGACCGCCACCCTGCGACCGCTGGCGTTCAAGCGCGCCCTGACCAACCTGGCCGGCAATGCCGCCGCCCACGGCGAACACGTCCGTCTCAGTGCCCGTCCCCTGCCCTCCGGCGGGCTGGAGTTGTCCGTCGAGGACGACGGCCCCGGCATTCCCGAAGACATGCACGAAGAGGCCTTCCGGCCATTTTCCCGGCTGGATGCCTCGCGCAACCAGAATCGCAAGGGTGTGGGACTGGGCCTGGCCATCGCCCGGGATGTGGCCCGCGGCCATGGCGGCGACATTACGCTCGAGCGCAGCGACATGGGCGGCCTCCGCGCCCTGATCCGCCTGCCCGGCTGATATTCCTCCCCCATCGGGGGAGGGGGACCGCGAAGCGGTGGAGGGGTGCCGGCGGCCAGAGCCCCTCCACCACGCTGCGCGCAGCCCCCCTCCCCCGGGCACCTCGCTGGGCGAGGATTGCGAAACGACGCCGGAAGGCCCACCTTCGATCCACACAGCGTTTTCGGAGGATATCATGCGTAAACTCGCCTTCTTCGCACCGCTCGCCGCCGTTCTGGCGTTCGGCGCCGCTCCGGCCATGGCCGAGCCCGCCCTGATCAGCGTCAGCCTCGGTCCCGACCTTCAGGAAAAGGCCGAGGAACTGGGCCCGCGCGAGGTCCAGGAACAGGCCGATCGACTGGCCGAACTGGTCGGACGCGCCCTCGCCCGCGACCGCGACGGCGACCTGGACGGTGCCCGGATTGAACTGGTGCTCACCGACCTGCGACCCAACCGGCCGACGTTCCGGCAACTGGCCGACCGTCCCGGCCTTGACGGCTATCACAGCCGTTCGATCGGCGGGGCCGCCATCGAGGGCCAGATCACGACCGCCGACGGCCGCACCCTGCCGGTCCGCTACGACTGGTTTTCCAGCAGCCTGGCGGATGTTGTCGGGATCGATACCTGGTCTGACGCCGACCGGGCCTATCGTCGGCTGGCGGACAACCTGGCCGACGGCCGCTACGCGACCCGCTAGAAGGAGCGCGCCCGCTTGACGGCGGCACCGACCGCGGCGCTGGCCGCCCGGTCGAGGTCGCCGCTCATGGCCATGGCGTCCAGCCCCGCCCGCGTGGTGCCGCCCGGCGAGGCGATGCGCTCTATCAGCGTAACCAGCGACTCGCCCGTCTCGATCCCTGCCCCCGCCGACCGAAGGGCGCCGCGTGCCAGTCGGATTGCCGCATCCCCGGAAAGGCCTTCCGCCTCTCCCGCCCGCGCCAGGGCCTGGACAAAGGCGTGGATGAAGGCCGGTGCCGAGCCCGCCGTCGCGGTGGCGACATCAATGTCCGCTTCCTGATCAAGGTCCACGACCTCGGCCATGGCTGAAAACAGGGCACGCGCCCTCTCGCGGGCCAGGTCGTGCTCGCACCAGAGGCCCGCCACACCGCGCCCCTGTGCGACCGCCGTGGTGGGCATGACCCTTGCGGTCGGGCGGCCGGTCAGGGCGCTGATCTCCGCCGCGGCCACACCCGCCATCACCGAGACAATCACGGAGTCCGCGTTCAGCGCCCCGGCCAGGGGTGCGAGCGCCTCACGCCATTTCGCCGGCTTGACGGCCACCACCAGCGTTCGCGCCTCCGCCAGGGCGGCCAGGGCGGGATTGACCCGCGCGCCCTGTGCCCGCGCCGCCTCTGCAGCCGGCTTGTCCGACGGTGTCAGAATGATCAGATCGGACGCCGCGACGGCACCGGTCGTCAGCCAGCCCTCAAGAATGGCCGAACCCAGCCGGCCGCATCCGACAAGAACCACGGGTCCGGTTCCGGCCGGCGCGCCCATGGCCTCAGGCCGTGCCGACGGTCTCGAACAGGCAGGAATCGATCGCCTCCTGCGGCTTCTTGTTGCCGCGGATCATGAAGTCGAAGGCCGGATAGTAGCGGTCCGCCGCCTCGACCGCGGCATCGATCATGGAGGCCGCCTGGGCCAGGGTCGGGCGCTCACCCATCGGCAAGGCCAGCGAATGACGGAAGACGATCTCGCCATCCTCGGCCCAGACCTCGAAATGGCCCATCCAGGTCCGCTGGTTGATCAGGCCGACCAGTTCATAGGCCGCGGCACGACGGGCCCTGGACGCCTGCAGGTCCAGGGCGCAGCACAGCTGTAGGCAGTCACCTTCGGGCCGCCAGGCGAACCAAAGCTCGTAATCCTTCCAGTCACCGGCAAGCGCAAAGGCCAGATCGCCCTGGTCGGTCCGGTCGAACGGCAGGTTCTCGGCCACCAGCACGTGTTCCACGACATCCAGGGGATCGTAGGGCACATCGACTTGTTCGGGCCGTACAATGTCCATCAGGCACTCTCCGGGCGCGACTCACGCCCTGTGATCGGACCGTAGGCGGGTTCGCAGATTCGGCTCAACCGGCTGCGTCCCCAGGGGGAACCCGCCCTGTGGACGTTCCCGTGGCAGGCTTCTTTACCATCTTCGCAGGTGACCCCAGCGCCGCAACCTCGGCCCGCAGGGCGGCGATTTCGGCCTTGAGCGCGTCGAACTCGTCGCGGCGAACAAGGTCGAGGTCCGCGGCCATGCGATCGGTCCCGGCACGAAACGCGGTCTTCGCCTCTTCCCCCGCGGCCTGGGCCAGGCCCATCGCCCCGGTGGTCAGCTTGGCGAACTCGTCGAGAAGGGGATTGCGGGTCTGCATGGAAGTCTCCGGCTCGCACCAGCGAGCGACGTTAACGAAGGTTCACCCGATATGGTGAACGAAACCTTGCTGTCGATGTGACTGATAGCGTGAATCGGGCAGCAGAGGGCGTTAAGGAAATTTCAGGGACGCGCCCGGCGCCGCTTGCTAAACCGCATGCGAACGTCTTCGCAGGAGCGCCCGTGCAATTTCCCGAGTTCGACCCGGTGCTGTTCAGCATCGGCCCGCTGGATATCCGCTGGTACGCCCTCGCCTATGTCGGCGGCATCGTCCTGGGTTGGTGGTATGCGGCGAAGCTGGTCAGGAATACGGCCATCTGGGCCCCGGGAAAGCCCCCGCTCTCGACGATCCAGCTGGACGACCTGATCCTGTGGATCACGCTCGGCATCATCTTCGGCGGGCGGTTCGGCTACGCCCTGTTCTACAAGCCGGAACTCTACGGTGCCCTGTTCAGCGGCATAAGCTGGGGCGACCGGCTGGCCCTGTTCCGGCTTTGGGACGGAGGCATGTCCTTCCACGGCGGCATGATCGGCACGACCCTCGCCGTGGTGATCTTCGCCTGGCGCAACAAACTGGCCACGCTCAGCATCGGCGACATGGCGCTGGCGGCGGCACCCTTCGGCCTGTTTTTCGGCCGGGTGGCCAATTTCATCAATGGCGAGCTGTGGGGCCGTGAGACAACGGTTCCGTGGGCGGTCCGGTTCTGCAACGCCCGCATCGAGCAGATGTATGGCTTCTGCCCGGCCGGCGATGTGCCGCGCCATCCCAGCCAGCTCTATGAAGCCGGTCTCGAGGGCATCGCCCTGTTCGTCATCCTCTGGCTGGCGGTGTTCAAATGGCGCCTGCTGGCCAAGCCCGGCTATGTCACCGGCCTGTTCCTGTTCGGATACGGGCTCGCCCGCGCGACGCTGGAGACGTTCCGCCAGCCTGATTTCGGGATGGAGAACCTGCCGCTCGGCCTGACCATGGGCATGATGCTGTCGATCCCGATGATGATCATCGGTGCGTGGCTGATCTGGCGGGCGCGGAGCCGTCCGCCGGTCGTCGCCTGACGGCATGACGCTCAGGGACCGACTGGCGCGTGAGATCGTCCTGACCGGGCCGATGACGGTGGCCGACTATGTCACGCGCTGCCTTCACGACCCGGAGGGCGGCTATTACGCCACCCGCCCGGCCATCGGCGCGACCGGGGACTTCATCACTGCGCCGATGATCAGCCAGATGTTCGGCGAGCTGATCGGCCTGTGGGCGGTCGAGCTCTGGCGGCGGCTGGGTGCACCGGAACGGGTGCGGCTGGTCGAGGTCGGGCCTGGCGACGGGACCCTGATGGCCGACGCCCTGCGCGCCGCCCGGCTGGATCCGGAGTTTCTGCGCGCCGTCGACCTGATCCTGATCGAGCCCAGCCCGCCGCTGCGCGAGGCGCAGGGCCGGATGCTGGCCGACAGCGACCTTCACCCGCGCTGGGTCGCTTCACTGGACCGTATCGAGACCGATGCCCCGGTGATCCTGATCGCCAATGAGGTGCTGGACTGCCTGCCTGCCCGCCAGTTCGTGAAAACCGAAGACGGCTGGGCCGAGCGCCGCGTGGGCGTGAGCGACGACGGTGAGCTGACCTTCGGACTGGTCCGGATCACCGGCGGCTTCAAACGCCCGGAGTTCGAAATGGAACCCGGCCAGACGGTCGAGATTTCGGACCAGCAGGCCGCCTTCGGCCGCGACGTCGGGGCCCTGATCCGGGAGACCGGGGGTGCCGCCTTGCTGATCGATTACGGCCGTGCCCGACGCGAGGCCGGCGATACCCTCCAGGGCCTGCGTCGCCATCAGAAGGTCGATCCACTGGAGACGCCGGGCGAGGTGGACCTGACCCAGTGGGCCGACTTCCCCTCGGTGCTGGAAGCCGCCATCCATGCCGGAGCAGACGTCACCGGGACCCTGGGTCAGGGCAGGTTCCTGAACCAGCTGGGGATCGGGGCCCGGGCCGAGCGACTGAAGGCGGGGCGTCCCGACGCCGCCCCGGTCATCGACCGCCAGCTGGCCCGCCTGACCGCCGAGGACCAGATGGGAACCCTGTTCAAGGCCTGTGCGGTTTTCTCGCCGCACTCGCTCGTCGTCCCGGGCTTCGAGGCCTAGCCATGACCCTGAACCCCATCACCCATCCCCTGCTGGACCGTGCCGGCGTTCGCCACGGCTTCTTCACACGGCAGGGCGGCGTCTCGACCGGTCTGTACGAAGGCCTGAACACCGGCGTCGGTTCAAACGATGACCCCGCTGCCGTGGCCGAGAACCGCCGCCGCATTGCGGAACATCTGGGCGGCGTCCCCGACGACCTGGCCGCCTGCTACCAGGTCCACTCCCCCATCGCCCGCGTCGCCGCGGCCGGCTGGAAGGGCGAACGGCCCGAGGGCGACGCCACGGTCACCGCCGCGCCCGGCGTCATCTGCGCCGTCCTGACCGCCGATTGCGCCCCGGTGCTTCTGGCCGACCCCGAGGCCGGCGTCGTCGGGGCCGCCCATGCCGGCTGGAAGGGGGCGCTGGACGGCGTCATCCAGTCCACCGTCACCGCCATGCAGGGACTCGGGGCCGATCCGCGCCGCATGGTCGCCGTCGTCGGCCCCTGTATCGCCCGGGCCTCCTATGAAGTGGGGGCCGATTTCCAGGACCGGTTCGACCACCAGGCCCCCGGCAGCGCCCGCTTCTTCGCGCCGGGCGCTGCGGCCGACAAACGCCTGTTCGACCTGCCCGCCTTCGTCCTCTGGCGGCTGGAACAGGCCGGAGTCGGCGACGCCGTCTGGACGGGCGACGACACGCGCACGGACGCGGCGCGGTTCTATTCGAACCGGCGGGCCTATCTGAATGGGGAAGCCGATTTCGGTCGGCTGATGAGTGCGATCAGCCTGGGCTGATCCGGGGGCGGTCAGCCCGCCATCGCCATATCCGGCACGCGCGTCACTTCGCGCCAGGCCTGCGGATTGGCCAGCAGTGCGCGGACCAGCAGATTGTTGATCGCATGGCCCGCCTTGACGCCCTCATACCGGCCCAGCAGGGGCGCGCCGAGCACATAGAGGTCGCCGATCGCATCCAGCGCCTTGTGCTTGACGAACTCGCGCTCCATCCGCAGCCCGCCGGGGTTCAGGATCTGGTCGCCGTCGATCACCACGGCGTTCTCCAGAGAACCGCCGCGGGCCAGGCCGGCACGGCGCAGGGCCTCGACCTCATGCGCGAAGCCGAAGGTGCGGGCAGCCATGATCTCGGTGCGGAAGGTTTCCTCGTCGACGACGAAATCCACCACCTGATTGCCGATGACCGGCGTGTCGAAATCGATCTCGAACCGCATCTCAAACCGGTCGCAGGGCAGCAGGGCGGCGGTCTTGTCGCCGTCCTGGACCCGGATCGGCTCCAGGATTTCGATATAGCGCACCGGGGCTTCCTGGCGGCGGAAGCCGGCACGATCCAGCAACTGAACAAACTGCAGGGCCGACCCGTCGAGGATCGGCAGCTCGGGACCGTCCACCTCGACCACGGCGTTGGACACGCCAAGGGCCGAGAAGGCCGCCATCAGATGCTCGATGGTCGACAGGCGAACGCCCGCGGCGTTCTCGATCATGGTGTTCAGGCGGGCGTCGATCACGGCCTCGCCCGAGACCGGGATGCGGTTGTCGCGGTCCTTGATGTCGGTACGCACGAAGACGATGCCGGTTCCGGCCGGGGCCGGACGCACGGCCAGACGCACCCGGTCGCCCGTGTGCACGCCCACGCCCGCGATGATCGCAGGGGCAACGGTCGTCTTCTGGCGATGGTCGTTTCTGACCGACACACTCATACTCTTTGCGTTCTTGCGACCCGCCGCAGTTTGCGGAGTTCGCCCCACGAACGCTCTAGCCGCCGCCTCGCAAGCGCGAAATGAAAGTCAGGTTTCGGATTGTTTCGGTTTCAGTAACCCTCTCCCGCGCCCGACGTGAGGCGGGAGCGTTTTCAGGAATTGGGCCTTCGGGCCTGGCAGAGGGCGGAGACAGAGCCGCAATCGGCCAGATCGCCTGCCTCATCGCCAAACGAAAAGGGCGGCCCCGACGGACCGCCCTTCCCTGAAACCTGATCCTGAAACCTAGTTCGCCAGTCGTCTCAGGAAGGACGGGATTTCGAGATCATCCTCGGCCTCGCCCAGCACAGCCTCGGGGGCCTGTTGCACCTGGCTGGTCGTGCGCATTTCCGTTGTCCGCGACTGGGGCGGATAGGTCGGCTGGGTCTGCCGCCCCTTGCCCCGACCGAAGAGGCTCCAGCCGGACTTGCGATGATCGCGGTCGTCATAGGCGTCGCGGGCGGCCTCGCCCGACTGGGCGGAGGACTGCTCAGCGGCCGTGCGATCCATGTACAGATCGCCCTGGCTGACCGGGGCGGTGGCTTCGGCCGCCGTCCGGCTGCGCGGTGCGGATTCATATTCCTCGACCCAGGGATCGACGATCGGCTCGAGCGTCCGCTCCTCCGAGACGTGGATCACCGGCTCCGGGCGCGGCTCAAACCGGGGTTCGGGTGCCCGGGCAGCGGTTCCATAGGCCGACTGGCTGGACTGAAAGGTCGGAACCACAGTCGCGGACTCAGCCTGATGCGACGCCTCGGCGCGAACCGGCTCCTGACGCACGGGCTCGGCGTGAGCGGCCGTCTGGGCCGGTGCCGGACGGCGGGCATCAAACACCGAAGACGCGGCGCTCGGCGTTGCCCGGGCCGCAGCCGGGTCATCCATGCCGGTCGCCACGACGGAAACGCGGATCTTGCCTTCCAGGGCCGGGTCGAAGGCCGCGCCGAAGATGATGTTGGCGTCGGCATCCACCTCGCCGGCGATGGCGTTGGCGGCCTCGTCGACTTCCAGCAGGGTCATGTCCATGCCGCCTGTGATGTTCACCAGAACGGCCTTGGCGCCCTTCAGCGAGGTCTCGTCCAGCAGCGGATTGGCGATGGCGTTCTGGGCCGCCATCAGGGCGCGGTCGTCGCCCGACGCCTCGCCGGTGCCCATCATCGCCTTGCCCATCTCGGACATGACGGCGCGGACGTCGGCGAAGTCGAGGTTGATCAGGCCCGGCAGGATCATCAGGTCGGTGATCGACCGCACGCCCGAATGCAGCACCTGGTCGGCCATGCCGAAGGCATCGGCAAAGGTGGTGCGCTCATTGGCGACGCGGAACAGGTTCTGGTTCGGAATGACGATCAGGGTGTCGACATAGCGTTGCAGCTCGGCGATGCCCGCATCGGCCAGCCGCATGCGGTGGCGTCCTTCGAAGGTGAAGGGCTTGGTCACGACGCCGACCGTCAGAATGCCGCGATCCCGGGCACATTTGGCGATGACCGGCGCCGCACCCGTGCCGGTGCCGCCGCCCATACCGGCAGTGATGAAGACCATATGGGCGCCTTCCAGGTGCCCGTGGATTTCGTCGGCCGACTCCTCGGCGGCATTCATGCCGACCTCGGGATGGGCCCCGGCACCCAGCCCCTGGGTGATGGTCTCACCCAGCTGGACGCGGCGGTCGGTCTTGGCGAACGACAGATGCTGGGCGTCTGTGTTGGCGACAACGAATTCGACGCCTTCGAGACCGGCATCGATCATGTTGTTGACCGCATTCCCGCCGGCCCCGCCGACTCCGAAAACAACGATCCGCGGCTTGAGATCCGTGGCTTGAGGACGCACCAGCGAGAGAGACATTTTATTCCGACCTTATCCGACCCTGCCCCTGCAGACCGATGCGCAACCCCGCCGTTTCGCATTGGTTATGAGCGCGTTAAGGAGACGCCCGTTCTGCTTAAGAGAGTGTTACCCGATAGGGTGAGTCGGCGCTGTCGCCACGAATTTCATTAACCCTGTCGACAGTTTTTGGGGGTGAACCAACGAAAAAGGGCGGCTCTTGCGAGCCGCCCTTTCCGTCTTGTCTGGATCCGACCGTCTTAGAAGGGACGGTAGTTCAGGCCCACGAAGAAGCGCGTGCCGTAGGGGTCCATGTTGCTGAGCAGCGAGCCACCGAGGTAGCGGGGCTGTTCGGCATCGAAGGCGTTGACCACACCCATGCGGACCGACAGGTCGTCCCGGGCATTCCACCGCACCGTAAAGTCGTGGCGGGCGAAGTTGCCGGTGTTGTAGGTGTCGATCGGACGGGTGTCCAGGTTGGTCAGGTTGTCACGGTAGAAGGTGCTGTTCTGGGCCGTCTGCCAGTCCATGGACCAGTTGACGCTCCAGATGTCGTTCGGCGACCAGGTCAGCGAGGACGTCAGGCGAACACGCGGGTAGAAGATCGAGCTGCCGATTTCCGTGCCGTCGGTGGGATCGGCAACGTTGGTGAAGTTCTCCTGCTCGATCAGCCACAACCCGCCGATGCTGTAGTTGAACCGGCCCATGTTGACGCCGAAGGCTTCTTCGGTGTCGAGCGAGTAGCGAGCCGAGAAGTCCAGACCACGGGTGGTCAGGGCTGCCAGGTTCACCGGGCTCTGGATGAAGCCGCCGACCGGATCGCCCGTCGGAGCACCGACGCCGAACGGAATGAGCGGGTTTCTACGGAACACCACGCTGCAGGCATCGGGGTTCAGCGACGCGCCGCTGACGCAGGCGGCGGTCAGGGCGACGGCCGACGGCGACACGATCACGCGGCTCAGCTCAATCTCGTAGTAGTCGAGAATGATGCTCAGGTTCGGGAACATGCGCGGCTGGATAACGGTCGAGAAGGTGAAGCTTTCCGACTCTTCCGGCGTCAGGTTCGGGTTGCCGGAGTTAATGCCCGCGATGCCGCTGGAGTAGATCGGGTTGTAGTCGTCCAGGTTGGTCGCGGTGGCACCGGCGAAGTCGAAGGTGAAACCAGCGGCCGTGGCCAGAGCCGTACAGTTGGCGATCCGGTTGGCGCGGACTTCCGGGCCTTGGGCGGCGATCTGCAGGGTGGCGCAGGCGTCGACGAAGCCGTTGGCGAAGGTCTGGCTGCCCGGAGCGAAGTTTTCACCCAGGTTGGGCGCCCGGAACGAGGTGTTGAAGCTCGTCTTGAAGGCGATGTCCCGGATCGGACGGTAGACCAGGTTCACGCCATAGACGTTCCCCTCACCGGCAGTGGTGTAGTCGAAGGCGCGGTAGGAGCCGCTCAGTTCGGCGTATTCGCCCATCCAGCCGTCCCGGAACAGCGGGATCGAAAGTTCGGCGAACCATTCCTTGGACTCATACTCGGCAGCCGCGAAGTCCGCACCGGTGTTCAGGAACAGCAGGCGGTCGCCGGTCGTGCGCGAACGGCCCACGCCCTCGGTGAACTCCTTGCGGTATTCCGCGCCGATGGCCATGCCGATTTCGCCGGCACCCCAGAAGTCCCAGAGCTGGCCGGAAACGACACCGAGGGCCTGCTCCTGCTTGTTGGTGTGGCTGACCGTGATCGCCGCATCGACATAGTCCAGGGCAGCCTGGCTCTGGTTGCCGGCACCGAAGACGTTCAGCGGCACGCAGTTGTCGACGGCGGCCCGGAACGTGGCATTGCCGGTGTAGGCGGCGCTACCACCGAAGACGCCGCGGACGTAGTCGTCCAGGTCGCCGGCAACCGGGACGGTTGCCGTCTGGCCGGCCCTGATCCGGCGAGCGCGGCAGACGATCTCGCCCGGGCGGCCGTTGACGATGCCGGCCGTGTCCACGACCGCGTCAGCGGCCAGGGCGAAGCGTTGGACGTCAACACCGCGTTCCACGTTCTGGTTGCGGGCTTCGCCCGACACCCAGGACAGGTCCCAGTCGATGTTCTTGATGAAGCCGACCTGGTCCAGGTCACCGCTCAGGGCGATGACATAACGCTCGACTTCCCGCGTGTTGTCCTGCGTGCGCTGCGGGCCGAACATCGAGTGACGGGCCCACTGGCGTGCCGTGGCGGGGGTGACGGCGGTGCCGTCGGTGTTGGTGTTGGCCGTCCAGTTGGTGACGGTGTTCGCCGTGATGGCGTCCTTCACATTCTGCGGCAGATAGGCGTTGTCCGTGTAGCGCAGGTCGAACTGCGACGTAGCGCGGATCACGTTGGTCCAGTTCGACGCATAGCTGCCGTCGTTCAGGAAGATGTCGAAGAAGACAGGCTGCGAGATGTCGAACGTGTCTTCGGTGATGAACTTGTATTCGACCGACAGATCAACGTTGTCAGCGACCGCAAAGTTCGCACCGACCTGGTAACGCTGCGAGGTCGACTGGGGAACGCGGCTTTCCTGACCGAAGTTGTTCGGGTTTTCACCGTCACCACCGATGTTCAGCGTGCGGTTCGAACCGACGTTGCCGATCCGCTGGCCGAAGTTGGCCAGACGGGCGGTGTTGCCCTCGAACACATAGGTCTTGGTGGGGTCGAGGCTGTAGCAGTTGGCGCTGGTGAGCGAGGTACAGCTGGCCAGCGGCACATCGGGATCGCTCAGCGGGCTCGGACGCTGCGAGTTGGCGAGCGTGGTCTGGCCCCAGCGCGGACGCGACAGGGTGCGAACGCCGCTGAACACGGCGTTGTCCAGCATGCCGTCAAAGGGAGCGTTGGTGGGGTCAGCGTCGATACCGACGAAAGCGTGCGCGGCTTCCAGCCAGTCGATGTCCAGGCTCTGGACCTCATCAATGTCTTCGTACTCGCCGAAGGCATACAGGTTCAGGCGGTCGTCCAGCAGGTTGGTACCGATCAGGGCCGAGATACGCTTGTTGGCCTGGCCAGCCTGGTTGATCATGCCGTAGTTGGCATCGACTTCCATGCCTTCGAAGTCACGGCGCAGCTGGAAGTTCAGCACGCCGGAGACGGCGTCGGCGCCGTAAACCGACGAGGCACCGCCGGTGACGATCTCGATGTTCTCGATCAGCAGACGCGGAATGGAGTCGACGTCGACAGCCAGGTTACCGGCGGAGGCACCGACGTGGCGACGACCGTCAACCAGGGTCAGGGTGCGACCCGAGCCGAGCGAGCGCAGGTTGGCGAACGACAGACCACCGTCGTTCAGGTTCGAACCGGTGGTGTCCGACGGAACCAGCGAGTTCGACAGGGCGGGGATGGTGGCCAGGTAGTCAACGACCGTCGACTGACCGGTGCTCAGCAGGGTTTCGCGCGAAACCTGGATCAGCGGGGTCGGGGCATTCGTCGGGTCACGACGGATGCGCGAACCGGTGACGACGACTTCGTCGATCTCGGTGGCCTGGGCGTCAGCCTGGCCCTGAACGTTCACGCCCGGGAGCTGGTCCTGGGCGAAGGCCGGAGCCGTAACAGCCATGACGCCCGCGAGGATCGTCGTGCCAAAGAGGTACTTGCGCTTGAGAAGCATGTTGATTGGGCCCCAACCGTTGTGGATGCATTACGCAGCGTCCGCCGGACGACGGATTCTGCTTCGGGCTTTCACGCTAGCAGCAAAGGCGGCAACGGCAAGGGATTGTGGCCAGTTGGCGACCAATCCGGGCACCTATTGTTACAATCCGGACACAGTCTCGCCATGTCGGGGAAACTTTGCGGCCGTCACTCGCGCAAAAAGCCCGTCAGTCAGAGGTTTTCGCGCAGCCAGCCCGCCGCCCGGGCCACAATCCCGCCCCGGTGCACCCGGGGCGCATCCGCCGCCGAAATCTGGCGTGACATCAATTTGCGCGCCGACACGGCCTCGCGCGGACCATAGGCGGCGCGCAGCAGCACACCGGCCGCCGAACAGAAGGCCGGCCCCGAGGCGGCGTCGGCCAGGTGGGGCGCGCGCTGGGGCTTGCCCAGCCGCACCGGCCGGTCGAACACCCGGATGGCCAGCTCGCGGACGCCGTTCAGCTGGCTGGCCCCGCCGGTCAGCACCAGACCCGTCCCGGGCTCGAGCCCGACCCCGGCGTCGCGCAGACGGTCCCGCAGCATTTCCAGCGTCTCCTCGACGCGCGGGGCGATGACGGTCTTGAGCATGGCCCGCTGGACGAAGATCGGA
>JBEIJS010000068.1:0-12986 GCA_040380105.1 Caulobacteraceae bacterium
ACCTTCATCATACACGCGGCATGGCTGCGTCAGGCTTTCGCCCATTGCGCAAGATTCCCCACTGCTGCCTCCCGTAGGAGTTTGGGCCGTGTCTCAGTCCCAATGTGGCTGGTCATCCTCTCAGACCAGCTACTGATCGTAGCCTTGGTGGGCCATTACCCCACCAACTAGCTAATCAGACGCGGGCCGCTCTAAAGGCGATAAATCTTTCCCCCGAAGGGCACATTCGGCATTACCACCCGTTTCCAGGAGCTATTCCGAACCTAAAGGCACGTTCCCACGTGTTACTCACCCGTCCGCCACTAACCCCGAAGGGTCCGTTCGACTTGCATGTGTTAGGCCTGCCGCCAGCGTTCGCTCTGAGCCAGGATCAAACTCTCAGGTTGAGTTGACTTCTGACCTAAGCAGATCGGACCCCATCCCTTTCAGGACGTTGGCCGATTTGGCATTAGTTCTACGTATTATTGACGAGATCCCACGAACGCCTCTCCGAAGAGCGACGTCATGGTGTCTTTTCAAAAAGACCGCAGATGTCAGTGTCGATAGACAGTCCTGAAGGACTATCGCTAGGACACCGCCGCCTGCGTTTCTCTTTCCAGATCAACGATTTCAAAGACCAACGAAGCCGGTTTCCCGGCCCCACCGTTTAACGCCCGGTAAAGGCGGAGGCGGCGATGTAGTCGCCTCGCTATTCCGTGTCAAGCGGGTATTCCGAAGAATGCCCTCTTTCCAGTAGTCCCGCCCGAAGGCGAGGGAGGCGCTGGTTAGCGTCTCAGTTTTCCGCGTCAAGTTGTTCTTTTTAAAGAACTACCCCAATCTGCGGACCCGTCCCGAAGGGCGGAGGAGGCGGCTCTCTAAAGAGAGCCATTCTCCGTGTCAACCGGGCTTCTCAGCCATTTCGCGACGATTGAAATCCGGAGACTTCAGGCCGCAAAAAACCGTCTGGAAAGCCCGAGAGGCTTGCCTCTGTTTCGTTACCGACGATTCGATTGGAGCGCGGAACCTAACCGAACACTCTTAAGGAAGCAACCCGCTTTCGCGACTTTCTTCCCGCGGATCCGTGGAGGCTTTCGTCTCCCCGGCCCCGGCGTCCGGCCCGTTTCCGAGCGAGGCGGCGATATACGCAGCGAGGGTTTTGTCCGCAACCGGATTCCGACGGTTTCGCGAACTTTCTCGCGGAGTCCCGGTCGTTGTAGCCAGGCCGCTTATCGGGCGGCTCGCGCCAACCGCCCTGCCCGGCCTCAGCTCGCTATGTAGGTACGGAGGGATTCCGCTTCCCGGGCGGCCTCGGCAATCTGGCATTTGACCACATCGCCAATGGAGATCACCCCCGCCAGCCGGCCGTCGCGGAGCACCGGCAGGTGCCGGATACGCCGGTCCGTCATTCGCCCCATCAGAATCCCCACGGTCTCGCCCGGGGCGGCGAAGATGACGTCTCGCGTCATATAGTCGGAAACGGGTCGGCCCAGCGCCGGCTGTCCGTCTCTCGCCACAGCCTTGACCACATCCCGTTCGGACAGGACGCCGACGACCTTGTCATGCTCACAGACCACCAGGGCCCCGACGCGCCAACGGTCCAGTTCGTGACAGGCGTCCGTCAGGGGCAGATCCGGGCCGATGGCGAAGACGGCGTCGCCCTTGTCCTTGAGAATTTCGGCGACCAGCATAGCGGCTCCTCCCTCTCTATATGGAGCGCGGCCGCGGACGGCCCGCTTCAAAGGTAAGGGTCGCGCAGATCGGTCGGGGAAGCAAATGGCTCGCGTCGGGACCCGAACACCCGGGTCCAAGGGCCTATCAACAGGGCTCCGCATACAAACCCGAAGGCGTGCGCCTCCCACGCCACCTCGGCACCCTCCATCCCCGGTGCGAGTCCGACCATACCGGCGGCGGCATTGACCCCCATGATCACCGCACCGGACACGAGAAAGCGACGGTCCCCCAGGGAGCCAAGGCGCCGATCCCTTCGACCCAGCAGCCGGAGCGCGGCCCCCATGAGGCCGAAGACCGCGCCTGACGCCCCGACCAGCGAATCGTAGCTGTCAGGATGGATCAGGCCGTAACCGGCCGTGGCGACCACGCCGCACACTATATAGAAAAGAAGAAAGCCCACGACGCCCTTCGGACCACCCATGTGTCTGGCGACCGGCGGCCCGAAAGCCAGGGCCGCCACGGCGTTCATTCCCACATGGGCCCAGCCCCCATGCACGAACATCGAGGTCAGCAGCCCCGGCCACCACTGCCCTGTCCAGAGCGACGACGGCCGGAAGGCCAGGGACAGGCCCGCGTCAGGCAACCGTTCCTGGATCAGGTAAAGGACCGGCATTGACCCGGCGAGCAGAACAGCCATCGCGGGCGCGTTCAGAATTCGTTCGGTGGGCGGTTGGGTCAGGTCGGTCTCCGTCGCAGGGCGCGTTCGCCCGGTCTGGCGGCAAACGTCTTCATGGCAAGCGCTTCTTAACAACCATGACCCAGATTGGCACACAGGGTCCTTGACGGCCTGTAAACCATGTTTGCGCGAAGTTGCCTGTCATGATCGTCCAGACCAAGGCCCTTGGAGCCCTCCTTGCCATCGTTGTCGGAACGCTGGCGATGCCTGCCGTGTCCGCGGCGCAGTCGGCGGGATCGTCGGGCATGGGGGCCTATACGGCCGGCTATGGCGGCGCGCGCTATTCCACCGCCCGCCCCCAGACCGGCTCGACACGGGACACCAACGGCAACCGGCTGATCGTTGACGGCATCATTCGGGCCGGTGCCGGCACCTGGTCCAGCGCCAGCGGCGGGGTCTCCTCCAGCTTTTCCGGCGCCGGCGGAAACGGCGGGACAGCCATCGGAGGCTCGACCGCTATCGGCAACAGCCTGAACGTTGTCGTCCAGGGCAACCACAATACGGTCATCGTCAACTCGACCCAGATCAACAACGGCACCGTCACCGCCGGAACCAGCCTGAACGGCACACTGAGGCTTCCATGATCGCTGGCTCTGTTTCACGGCGTCTGAGAACGATCGGTGTCGCCTGTGCCACGGCCGCACTGCTGAGCGGCTGTATCTCGGCCTCGGCCGGCCCCCAGGGCCTCTACGCCACGCCCATCGGCAATGCGCCGGTCACGGCCAATCCGACCCCCTACTCTGCCGCCCTCTACTGTATGGCGGACTATGCCCGGCGGTATAACCTGCCCTCGCCGCGCATCGCCGTGGGCCGCATCTCGGACTACACCGGCACGGTCTCGGCCGACGGCGGCCGTCAGGTCACCGGCGGTGCCTCCCTGATGGCCATGACCGCCCTGGCCAAGGCCGGGGCGCGCATGATCGAACGCTATGACACCTCTGTCTCCGAGATGGAGCTGCGCTATGCCAACAACCGGCTGATCGGCGATGATGGCCCCGGCGGTGCTGAGGATGTCCAGTATCGCCGCATCCTGGCGGGTTCGGTGCCCGGCACGGACTTCTACATCATCGGCGGCATCACCGAGGTAAACTACAATATCCGCTCGGGTGGCTTCGACATGGCGGCAGGCCAGGTCAGCAGCGACGCGCCCCTGTCGACGGCCTTCGCGGGCAAGGCCTATGTCATGAACATCGGCATCGACCTCAGGCTGATCCAGACCACCACGTTCGAGGTGGTCGATGTCGTCTCCTACCAGAAACAGATCATCGGCCGTGAAATCTCCGCCGGCGTCTTTGACTTCCTCAATGGCAATGTCTTCGACATTTCCGCCGGAGACGGGGGGCTTGAGCCCGTCCAGCTGGCTGTTCGCGCCCTGATCGAACGCGCGACCGTCGAGTTCATGGCCAATCTCTATGGCGCACCGGGGCCGGAGGTCTGCCTCAACGCTGGTCCCGACCCCCTGGGCGGCACTGTCGGCCCAACTGGCGGCTACTATGCCGCCTACCCCAACACGGACACGAACAATGGCGAAACCCGCGCGGATCCGTCTCGCTGGCACGATCGCCGCGACGATGCTGTGCGCCGCAGCCGCTACTGAGGCCGCAGCCCAGAACCCACCTCAGGACGGCACGATCGTCCTGAACCAGCAACTGCAACTGGGCGACGTCTTCGCCGGCCAGACGCTGAACGTCGTCGATTCCGGGGATCAGGTGACGGTCCAGAGCTCGGCCCGGGGCAACAGCGCCTCGGGCGCAGTCTACAACGGCTCGATCACGGTCCAGTCCGACCAGACCATGCAGGGCGACGCCGTCGCGTCCACGGACATCACCCTGGGCGGCGAAACAGATGGTGTGGTCAACGCCACGACCCAGGCCGGCGGCAACTATCTGGCGGTCAGCGCTTATGACGCGACCCTGGCGCTCGATGCGACCCAGACGACCAACAACGGCCTGATCAGGGCGACCACGGAAGTCGGCGACAGCACTGCCCGCCTGCATGCCGGCGCCGCCGTCGGGGCCTCGGCCATCTCGAACACGGTGGCCGTCTACGGCCAGACCTCGCTTGTCAGCGGGACGATCAACCAGTCTTCATCCGCCCTCCTCCGGTCCTTCGGCCGGATCGAGAGCCAGTACATCCCCGCCGGCGCCAGTGTGACCAGCCAGGCCATCGTCAACGCCGTCGCGGTCAACAGCGACAATACCTCGGGGCAGGACCTCAGCATCGCGCAGCGGTCCTTCGGCAGCTTCATCGAATCCGAAGCCAGCGCCAACGCCGGCAATGCCTGGGACCTGGCGGCCCGCGCCCGCGCCACGGCCAACCAGGCCGTGCTCTACAATGAAGGCGGCGCGGTCGTGACCGGTTCGGACCAGCGGAACTCCAGCTTCGTCCGCGCTTCGGCCCTGACCACCGCCTATGACTATGGGCGCGCGGAAGCCTATGCCCGCGGCGCGGCGAACGAACTGTCGGTCGGCAACAACGACATTTACGTCGAGATCGACAACACCCAGTTCAACACGGGCGGCGTCGATGTGGTCGCCACCTTCTCCGGCACGAACGGCTATGACGTCTCGGTCGCGGCCGACGCCGTGGGCAACAGCGTCGCCGGCTACGCCTGTTCGGAATGCGACGGCCGTCTGGAAGCCGCCAACACCCAGACCAACACAGGCAGTGTCTCGGCGATCGCCAATACAACCGTCGCAGGTTCGAACCGTTCGGTGATCACGGGTGCCAATGCGGTCGGGAACTCCGCCAGCTTCTACGTCTCGCGACCCGGAAATTAATATTCAGTAACTTGAGCCTTTCCGCCCGATCGCTCACCAGTTGCGTCGGGCGTCGGCGATAGCAGTATCGCGGTCCTTCCTTTTGTCCTGCGCGGCTCCCGATACGGGGGCTCCCGCGCCTTTCGGAAAGAGATCGAGAATGCGTTCTGCCCGTCTGTTCCTGCTTGCTGCGGCGTCCGTCGCCGTCCTGACTGCCGCCGCACCCGCGCTCGCACAGGTCCAGCCCTCCGATCCCTGGGCGCAGGCGACCAGCGACATCCCGGCCGATACCAATGTGCGCTTCGGCGTCCTTCCCAATGGCATGCAGTATGCGGTCATGCGCAATGCGACCCCGCCCGGGCAGGCGTCCCTGCGCCTGCGCATCGACGCCGGCTCGCTGATGGAGAATGAGGACCAGCTGGGGCTGGCCCACTTCATGGAGCACATGGCCTTCAACGGGACGACCAACATCCCCGAGAATGAGCTGCTGCGCATTCTCGAGCGTCTGGGCCTGGCCTTCGGGGCCGACACCAATGCCGCGACCGGCTTTGACCAGACCTTCTACCAGCTGGAACTGCCGCGCACGAATGACGAAACGGTCGATGCGGCCCTGCGCATCATGCGCGAACAGGTCTCCGAGGCGCTGATGGACCCCGCCGCCCTGGACGCGGAACGCGGCGTCATCGAAGGCGAGGAGCGCACCCGAAACACGCCGGGACTGCGCTCCGCCAAGGCCCAGCTGGCCCTTCTGGCTCCCGGCCAGCGCCTGTCCAACCGCTTCCCGATCGGCGATCTCAACATCATTCGCACCGCCCCACGCGAGCGGTTCGTCGAATTCTACCACGCCTATTACCGCCCGAACCGGGCCACCTTCATCGCTGTCGGCGACTTTGACGTCGATGTGATGGAAGCCAAGATCCGCGCCGCCTTCGAAAGCTGGTTGCCGAAAGGTCCGGAAGGGGCCGAGCCGGACCTCGGCACCGTCCAGCCGCGCGGCCCCCAGACCAGCATTCTGGTCGAACCCGGCGTCCAGTCCTCCATCCAGCTGAACTGGGTCCGCGCGCCCGATCTGGACCCGGACACGATCGCCGAGCGCCGCTCGAACCGGATACGCAACCTGGGTCTGGCGGTTCTGAACCGCCGGCTCGGCGAGATTTCACGTCAGGAGAACGCCCCCTTCATCGGTGCCGGCGCGGACAGCTCGACCGTGGTCGACAGCCTGGAAATCGGCGGCATCAACGCCAGCTTCAATCCCGGCGGCTGGCAGCGCGCGCTTGAGACGATCGAGCAGGAACAGCGCCGCCTTGTGCAGTTCGGCGTTTCGGAGGCTGAGCTGCAACGTGAGATCAGAGATACGCGCACGGCGCTCGAGAACGCCGCCAATGCGGCAGCAACCCGCACCACACCGGGCCTGGTGAACGGCCTGCTGAACGCCGCCAACAATGAGTCCGTTTTCACGACCCCGGCGACCAACCTCGCCCTGTTCAACCAGGCGGTCGAGGGTCTGACGGCGGCTCAGGTGAACAGCGTCCTGCCACCCGTCTTCGAGGGCCAGGGCCCTGTGATTCTGGTCATCACCCCGGTCGAGATCGAAGGCGGCGCGGATGCCGTCACCGCCGCGCTCCAGGCCTCGCGACAGGTGCCCGTCGCGGCCCCGGCCGCTCAGGCGCAGCTTGACTGGCCCTACGCAAACTTCGGCACCGCGACCGCACCGACGAGCCGTACCGAGCTGGCTGCTGTCGGGGCCACGGTCATCACCTTCCCGAACGGCGTCCGCCTGACGGTCAAGCCGACCACCTTCCGCGATGAGCAGATCCTGGTCAGCGTCCGGACCGGCCTAGGCGAACTGTCCCTGCCGACCGACCGCTCGACGCCCCTGGCTTTCGGCGGCTTCGTGTTCCAGGCCGGTGGTCTGGGCAAGCTGACGGCAGATGAACTCAACCGCGTCCTCAGCGGCCGCATCTACAGCGTCGGCTTCGGCGCCGACGGCGATGCATGGCAGCTGTCGGGCGCAACCCGGCCGCAGGACCTGAACCTGCAGATGCAGGTGCTGGCCGCCTATCTCACCGATCCCGGCCTGCGCCCCGCGCCCTTCCAGCAGATCCAGGCCCTTTTCCCGCAGATCATCGCCCAGCAGATGGCCACGCCGGGCGGAGCCTTCGCCATGCAGTCCGGCGAGCTGCTCGCCAGCGGCGACAAGCGCGAAGCGCTTCCGACGGCAGCGGAAGTCGCTTCCTGGACGATCGACGAGCTGCGCAGCGGCGTGATCGCTGGTCTGGCCTCCGGTCCGATCGACGTGACCATGGTCGGCGACGTCACGGTTGATGACGCGATCGCCGCCGTCGCCGGGACCTTCGGCGCCCTGCCCGCCCGTGCGCCCGCGCCCCGCCCGGCACCGGGTGCAACAGACCGGCGTTTCCCGGCCGGCACGCCCGAGCCGGTCGTCCTCAAACACACCGGTCCGGGTGAGCAGGGCCTGGCCTATATCGCCTGGCCGACCACCGACTCGGTCATCGATCGGACCGAGGCCCGGACGATCCAGATCCTCGGCGAGGTCATGGGCCTGCGCGCCACGGAAGAGATCCGTGAGCGACTGGCGATCGCCTATTCGCCGGGCGTTGGTGCCAACACGTCCGACACCTTTACCGGCTATGGCTCGATCTTCGTCCAGGCCCTGACCCGCCCGGAATCGTTCACGGCCTTCTATGACGCCGTGAACGCCATTGTGGCCTCCCTTCGGGATACGCCGATCACCCAGGACGAGCTCAACCGTGCCCGCCTGCCAGAGGTGGAACGTCTGAAGCGCAGCCAGGCCGGCAACGAGTACTGGCTGGGCCAGCTGTCCGGCGTGGCTGCCAATCCGGCCGATGTCGACCAGATCCTGACCCACGTTTCCGATCTGGAGGCCATTACCGTGGCCGACATCCAGCGGGCGGCCCGTCAGTATCTGCGGGCCGAGACGGCCTGGCGCGGCGTGTCGGTCTCCGACAATCCCGCCGCACCTGCCGCCGCCCAATAGGCAAAAAATGGCCCCGGTCCTTGCGGATCGGGGCCAGTTTGCTTCTCAGGATCGTCGACAGAGCCGACGGTTCCACCCTGGATCGCCACGCCTGACGCGCGGCTGAACGCCGGTGTCCATGCCCGCGTCAGAAAACCCGGCCGCCGACCCCGCCGTCCAGGGTCATGGTCGCACCCTGCACGACATAGCCAGCCTGCTCGACCACTTCCTCGCGGTATTCCGTGTAGGTCTCCTCACGGACCCAGGTCAGGATCTTCACGCCGGCACCGTAGCGGCGCAGCAGCGAGCGTTCGTTGCACTCGCGTTCGGCGCGCTGCGGTTTGCACTCGATGGCACCGCCGCGGCCATGCCACAGGGCCTCGCCCTTGCGGCAGTCCATGGTCTCGCCGTGGGCGAAATCGACGTCGCCCGCGTATTCGGACCAGGTAATCTGCAGCCAGGTGCCGGCCAGGCAGCGATACAGTTCGCCCTCATAGTCGCCGTCCACCTCCCGGTCCGGCCGTACCTGGGACGCCGGATGCGGCACATTGCGGTCGTCGATGCAGAAGGCACGGATCACGACCCGCTTTTCCTGACGACGCCGCGCCTCATAGGGCACGCGGATGACCTGACGCACCCGATCGCCCTCGACCATCAGGCCGTTGATTGTGGTCGGATAGGGCTGGTCGACCGTCACATAGGCGGCGCCGCCGCCACCGACATAGACATTGCTCCCGGCCCGGGCGTTCAGCCCTGCCCTCGCGCCGAAATTGCCGCCCGCGTTGGCGTTGGCATTGGCGTTCACATTGACATTGACGTTCAGATTGCCGCCGCCGCCGCAACACGGAGGCGGAGGCGGACTTTCGCAGCATGCCGGCGGAGGGGGCGGCGGGGGCGGTGGCGGCGGTTCGCAGCAGGGCGGCGGTGGCGGCGGGCAGACCGGGCCGCACTGGGCCGCCGCCTCATCCGCAACCAGCGTCAGGGCGAAAAAGCCCGCCAGCGCCGGCAGCCATGTCATGATCCGCACCCGCATGGGCCGACCTCCCGTCAAAATCCATGCAAACCGCGTCGGGCGCAGTTCGCTTCAGCGATCACCTGAACCGCAAAAGCATTTCGTTTCCGTTGCCTTGTGCCCGATCGGGTCACGGCCACCGGTCCGGGCCTTGCGTCGGCCCGTCCAGAGGCCAGTCCATTGTTTCATGCCGACACACAGTTCCTGATCGACCATTGGACCGGCCTGTCCTGCCAGGGCCGTGCGCGCGCAGGGATTCCGGATCGCGCCGCGCTGGAGCCCGATTTGCTGGGTACGCGCCTGACGCGCACCTTCATTGCCGCCCGAAGCGGGGAGGATGCGGTCATCCGCCTTGCCGGCTCATGGATTGAAGACTTCCACGCTGAGTCCCTGAAGGACCGCCCCCTGCTGTCCGTCTGGCGCACCGCTTCGAGGCCGCTGGTAGCCGCGGCCATGACCCAGACAGTGCGCGAGGCCCGCCCGGTTGTGATCGTCGCCCTCGCCGGTTTCCTTTCGGCCCAGATCGAGATTGTACTGGTCCCGTTGCGCGGGCCGTCGGGTGCCGTCGATCGTATTCTGGGCCTCTATGCGCCGGCGGCCACCCTCAGCCTCACATCCGAGGAGCCCCGCCTGCTCACCGCCCGCGTCTCCATCGGCGTGGGCGAAGCGTCCCGCCCAGCCCTCTCGCTCGCCGCCGTCGGAGGCCGCCGGATCGCCTGAACCCCGCCGTTCAGCCCTTGAGATCCCGCGCGTATCGCTGCCAATTCTGCACATAGTGGGCGGCGGAGGCCTTCAGCGCCTCGATCTGGTCCGGCTGGAGTTCCCGCACCACCTTGCCCGGCTGGCCCATGACCAGGGAGCCGTCGGGAATGACCTTTCCCTCCGTAATCAGGGTATTGGCCCCAATCAGACAGTTCTTGCCGATCCTTGCCCTGCCCAGCACCACCGCGCCGATGCCGACCAGGGTATTGTCGCCGATCTCGCAGCTGTGGAGCATGACCATATGGCCGACGGTGACGCCGTCGCCGATCGTCAGGGGCTCACCGGGATCGGAATGCAACACGCTGCCGTCCTGGATATTGGTGTCCCGCCCGATGGTGATGGGGTCGTTGTCGCCCCGCACCACCGCCCCGAACCAGACACTGGCGCCGGGTTTGAGAATCACGTCTCCTACCAGCGTTGCATTCGGGGCCAGCCAGTATTCGCCCTCAGGCGGAAGCTGAGGTTTCTTGTCGCCGATACTGTAAACATTCATCAGAACACCGCCATTTCTTGAAAAGCGAGGGCTTTAAGCTCTCGTAAACCACGTTAGGCTCATCTTGTAGATGCGATTCGAGGCCCTCATTTCGGCCCCGGATCAGTAGCCGGATCAAGCCCGGTCCGGTCAGACCTTGGGGATTGTGCGTGGTACGCTCGGTTCGGCGGATGTTTCCGCTGGAAGTGGATCCTGCTTCCGACCCGGGCGGATGCGTTTCGTCCCCTGCTCCCCTCTTCCCCACCCTCGTTCGAGGCGATGCTTTTCCGGCATCGCCTTTTTTCATGCCCTGCGGCGGCACATTTTCTGTGTCGCCGCCTTCCATGCCCTGGAGGCGTCCATGACCAAGCGTGCGGCCATCAAGCGTCAGACCCGCGAGACATCCCGTGAACACGGTGTGCTCGATACTCGTCAGTTCATGGAGGATTCCAAGGTACGCCGTCTTCCGACCCACGCCGGCTGGTCGCCCTATCCCTCGAACGATGACCGGGATCAGGCCTATATGAAGACCTTGAAGCCCAAGTCCGACGGCCAGGCCGAACTGATGACGGCAATCGACCACCACAATCTCGTCCTGGCCCTCGGCCCGGCAGGCACCGGCAAGACCTATCTCGCGGTCGCCAAGGCGGTCGAGGCGCTGGAAGCCGGCAAGATCGGTCGCATCGTCCTGTCACGCCCCGCCGTCGAGGCCGGCGAATCCATCGGCTTCCTGCCCGGGGATATGGAAGACAAGCTCGCCCCCTACCTGCGCCCGCTCTACGATGCCCTCTCCGATCGCCTGAGCATGAAGCGGGTCAAGGCGCTGATGGCCGAGGGCCTGATCGAGATCGCCCCCATCGGCTATATGCGCGGACGCACCCTGAACAACGCCTTCATCGTCGTCGATGAGGCCCAGAACTGCACCTATGTGCAGCTCAAGATGCTGCTGACCCGCCTGGGCTGGCATTCGACCATGGTGGTGACCGGCGACCCGCAGCAGTCCGACCTGCTGCCGGGCATCTCCGGCCTGAGCGACATCGCCGAGCGACTGGCACCGGTGCCGGACATTGCTGTGGTCAAGCTGGCCGAGGGCGACATCGTCCGACACCCGCTGGTCGCTTCGATGATCGGCGTCCTCTGACGCCAGCCGGCCTCCGACAGATCAGGCCGTCGCCGGATTCACGGCGGCGGCCTTTTCCCCGGGCTGTCGGCACCCTCGCTGTCCCGTGACACGATTGCCCCTTCGCGCGCGGCGCAGGGGCTGCTAACCGGTCTCGCCTCACATTTCAGCGACCCGAATGAAAATCCCCCGCATCGCCTACGCCGCCTACGGCTTCGCCCTGACCGTGATTCTGCTCGACCAGCTGACCAAGGCCTGGATCATGAGCGGCCTCGACCTGCGCGAAATTGGGCACATCCAGGTTCTGCCTCCCCTCTTCAACCTGACCTGGGTCGAGAACCGCGGCGTCAGCTTCGGCCTGTTCGGCGACGGCTCGGCGCGCTGGATGCTCAGCGCCTTCTCGATCGTGGTCGCCGGCGTTCTTGGTTGGTGGGCGCTGAAGGCGGACCGTCGCCTGCTGATCACCGCCATCGGCCTGATCATGGGCGGCGCGCTCGGCAATGTGATCGACCGCATTCGCTTCGGCTATGTCGTCGATTTTCTCGACGTATCCGGGGTCCATATCTTCCTCGGGTCGATGAAGATCAATTTCCCATGGGTTTTCAACATCGCGGACAGTGCGATCTGCATCGGCGTCGTCCTGTTGATCCTTGACAGTGTCCGCGCGGAGCAGGAGGCCAAGGTTGGCCTCGCCGCCGAAAAGTCGTAATCAGCCGCTTCCAGTAGGGTTTGTGCGCGCGCCCGTTCCTGCGCCCCGCTCCGAGACATCAACCATGCGTCTTCATACCGTTGCCGTTCTGACCCTGACCGCGTCGCTCCTGGCCCTGGGCGCCTGCTCCAGTGTGCGCACGGGCGTCGGCCTCGACAGGATCACTCCGGACGAGTTTCTGACCGTTTCGACCGCCCCCCTGACCGTCCCGCCGGAATACGGCCTGCGCCCGCCGGCACCCGGGCAGCCGCGTCCGCAGGAGCTCGCGCCGGAATCCGCCGCCCGCCAGATCCTTCTGGGCCAGCGTCAGGCTGTGACCCGGTCGGAAGGCGAGCAGCAACTGGTGACCCTGGCCGGCGGCGATCGCGCCGATCCCCTCGCCCGCTATGTCGTGGACGATGAATTCGGCGACCTGGCCCACAAGGAAGAGGGCTGGGCCAACCGCATCATGTTCTGGCGTCGGGACGAAGCCGCGACCCAAGCCCCGACGACCCTGCAAACCTCCGAAGGTGCCGTCAGCGTCGACGCGGCGAGCGAATACGCCCGTTTGCAGGCCCTGACCGGCGGCCGTACCGGCATCTCCATCGCGCCGCGTCGGGATACAGTGTTCAAGCTCCCCGGCCTTTAAGTCCCGGAGACATCCTCACCAGGGCCCGGTTGCGAGAGCAGCCGGGCCTTTTTGATGCGGGATCACGCCTTGGCGGCACCCGCCCTCAACCCGCGCTCGGCCAGGGCGACAATCGCCACCCCGCCCATGGTCACAGCGGC
>JBEIJS010000069.1:0-12730 GCA_040380105.1 Caulobacteraceae bacterium
GGCGCGACGGCGGCGTGCGCACGCGCCAGTGCGGCGGCATCGTTCAACCCGTCCCCGACCATCAGAACCTTGCGACCTTCTGTGGTGAGGCGGTCAATCGCTTCCGACTTCTCCTCCGGCAGCAGGCCTGCGCGCCAGTCGGCGACCCCCACGGCATGCGCCACCTCCTTTACCGCACCGTTCCGGTCACCCGACAGGATCTCGACCGTCAGGCCACGCGCCTTGAGCGCCTTGATCGTGTCGGCTGCGTCCGGTCGCAGACCGTCCGTGAACTGAAGCCGGACCTTTGTCTCGCCCTCAAAACCGAACCAGATTTCCGTCTCAGCGGAACTGCGGGTCGGGGCACCCACGAACGCCGCCCGACCCAGGCGCGCGCGACGACCGTCGATCAGACCTTCAACCCCAAGGCCCGGATGTTCGGTGACTCCGGTGGCCAGCGGGCCTGCTCCGGCCGCCCGGGCCACGGCGCGCGCCATCGGGTGACCGGACGCCCGGGCCAGCGGAGCAGCCATGTCGATGATGGTCGATGATGCGCCGACCAAGGCAGGGCGCCCCTCGGTCAGAACGCCGGTCTTGTCGAACACCACATGATCGATCTCCGCCAGCCGTTCCAGTGCGGCCCCGGACTTGACCAGAACCCCGCGTCGGAACAGCCGCGCCGAAGCCACCACCTGGACCGCCGGCACGGCCAGGCCGAGGGCGCAGGGACAGGTGACGATCAGGACTGCGACAGCACGGATCAGGGCTTCCCGCGGATCGAGACCAAGGGCCCAGCCACCCGCAAAGGTCGCCAGCGCAGCCGCATGGACCACCGGCACATAAAGGGCCGCCGCGCGGTCGGCGAGCCGGACGTAGCGAGAGCGCGACTGGGCACCCGCGTCAACGAGACGGGCAATGGCCGCCAGGGTCGAGTCCTCCGAGCGGGCCCGGGCACGCAGTGTCAGCAGGCCTGAGGTGTTGACGGCACCCGCCCGACAGAGCTGCCCCGGGAGGACCCGCTCGGGCGCACTCTCACCGGTCAGCAGACTGTTATCCAGCAGGGCCTCACCGTCCTCGAGCGTGGCATCGACCGGAATGCGGTCACCCGGGCGAACGCGCAGCAAATCCCCGGGCTGGACATCGCCGAGGGGGATAGACCGCTCGCGGCCGGCGGCATCAACGGTACAGGCCACGGGTGACTGCAGCGCCAGCAGGTCCCCTGCGGCGCTGCGCGCCTTCGCCCTCAGCACATGATCCAGCCAGCGCCCGATCAGCAGCAGGAACAGCAGTGAAACCGCCGCGTCGAAATAGGCGTCACGCCCGTTGAGGATCGTCTCCGAAAAGCTGATCGCGAGGGTCAGGATCACGCCGATGGAGATCGGAACGTCCATATTCGCCCGACCCGCACGCAGCGAGCGCCAGGCAGACTTGAAGAAGGTCATCCCTGCAAAGATGGCGCAGGGGGCACCCACGGCCGCTGACATCCACATCATCATGGAGCGGGTGGCAGGACCCAGTTCCTGATCAAACAGTCCCGCCCAGATGGGGACCGAGAACATCATGGCGTTCATGGCCCCGAAGCCCGCGACCGCCCGGGCAAGGATCAGCTGCCGCCCCTCACGGTCCCGCTGCGCAAGCGCAGCGCCGGGGTCATAGGGGGTCGCCGGATAGCCGAGCCGCGCGAGAGCGGAGATGATCCGTCCCGGATCTACGGCAGTGCCCTCAAGACACAGGGCCAGGCGTCCGGTGGAGAGGTTCAGACGTGCCGAGGCCACGCCGGGAAGGCGCGCCATCTCGCGCTCGATCTTGGCAATGCAGCCGGCGCAGCGCGCGCCGGTCACCAGCAGATCAAGTCGGGTCTGACCATCGTTGGTCCGCCGCAGGAAGGCGGACATGTCGGGGCGGGCCGCCGCATCGAAGGTCACGGCCATGTCAGCCTCCGCTCGGCCACGAAGGAATGACCGACGCCGCCGGCCTCGACACGGACATCCCAGACGCCGGACAGGCCGGCGCGGGGACCGCTGTACTGGCCCGGCGCTGTCTCGGTGAGGGTCAGGACACTGCGCCCCTGCTCGGTGGCGGGTCGCAACAGGGTGGCGGTGACGCTGAGCCCACGCAGGGGTTGGCCGTCCCGGTCCCGGAGCAGGACAATTACGGCGTCCGGCCGGGCCTCGAGGGCGGCGCGCCAGCCGAGCGCTTCCTGAACGCGAAGCCGCTCCAGCTCGGTATTGTAGAGAAGGCCCGCCTCATACGGTCTCGGTGCCACCTGACCCGGGTGGGTGCGATAGGCCAGGGTCAGAAAGGCCGCATCGACCCCGATGACAACGGCAAAGAAGGCCACGACCCCGGCGGCCACATGCCAACCCTTTACGGTGAACGGAGCCCGCGGCGGTGCGGAGGGGGCGGTCATCAGCGGTAGTCTCCAAAGTCGAAAGCGGTCCGGACCGTCTGGACTTCGTCCCCTGACCGGATCTCGAAGTTTGCCCGCCGGCTGCCGTCGGCAACCACGGCGGCTGGTGCGGTGACGAAGACCCGAATGGAGGTGACCCGGTTGGGGTCGACCTGAAGGCGAAGCGGGTTCGAAACCGGCCGACCGGGACTTCTGAGGATCGCGCCCGTAACGCCGGCGTAGCGGACTTCCACGGTCGCCGGTTCAAAGCCGTGGTTGGCGATTTTCAGCGTATAGCCGTTGCGGACAGCTCCATCATGCAGCCGGACCGCAGCCGGATTCCGGTCACGCAGGGCGTGAACATCGAGGGTCTTGCGGGTGCTGAAGCCCCAGATCATGAGGCCGCTGACGATCGCCAGGGCGACGCCGTAGTAGAGGGTCCGGGGACGGATCAGACGATGCTCCGGCTTCTGACCGCAGCTGCGGGCCGCAACCGCCGCATCCTTGTCATAGGCGATGAGCCCCCGCGGCCGGTCGACCTTTTCCATGACCTCATTGCAGGCGTCGATGCAGAGGCCGCAGTTGATGCATTCCAGCTGGGCACCGTCGCGGATATCGATGCCCATGGGACAGACCACAACGCACTGGTTGCAGTCGATACAGTCGCCACGCCCTACCCAGGTCTCCGCCTTCTTGTGCGGCCCGCGCGGTTCGCCGCGGTCGTAGCGGTAGGTCACCTGGAAGGACTGGTCGTCCAGCATCGCCCCCTGGATGCGCGGCCAGGGGCACATATAGGTGCAGACCTGCTCGCGCATGTGTCCGGCGAAGACATAGGTGGTGAAGGTCAGAACGGCGCACGAGACATAGGCCGTCATGGGCGCGGTCCCGACCCAGAAGGTACGGATCAGGTCCGGCGCGTCGTGGAAATAGAAGATCCAGGCCCCGCCTGTGCCGAAGGCCGTGCCGATCCAGACCGCGTGCTTGCCCGCCTTGCGCCAGAGTTTGTTGAACGACATCGGGGCCGCGTCGAGCCGCATCCGCGCGTTCCGGTCACCCTCGAAGAGGCGCTCGATATGGATGTAGAGGTCGGTCCAGACGGTCTGCGGACAGGCGTACCCACACCAAAGTCGACCGAACAGGGCCGTCACAAGGAACAGTGACAAGGCCGCAAGCACCAGCAGGCCGGTGATGAAATACACCTCCTGAGGCCACAGCTGGATCATGAAGAAATAGAACCGGCCACCATCGAAGTCGACGAGGACGGCCTGGTCGGGGAGCGCACCCGGCCGGTCCCAGCGGATCCAGGGCGTGATGTAGTAGATCGCCAGCATGACGATCAGCAGGGCCCATTTGATCCACCGCCACTGGCCGTTGACCAGTTTGGGATAGATCGGCACCCGCGCCTTGTAGAGGCCCTTGGGGCGGTCCTTCTCGCGCTGTTTTTCGGCGACAGACACCGGACCCGTCTTTGCGGAACGATCACGGGTCCGGTCAATGATGATGGTCATGGCGCGGCTGCAGCGGCTCCTGACGCCTCGCCGCCCCCGGCGTTGACGTGGACATAGACGGCCAGGGCCTTGATCACTCCAGGCGAGAACCGGCCCTCCCAGGTCGGCATGACTCCGTTGCGGCCATTCTGGATCTGACCCCGGATGGACTCGCGGTCGGACCCGTACAACCATTCACGGTCAGTCAGGTTGGGAGCACCGACCAGGCGATCCCCCACGCCCGTCGGCGTATGGCAGGCCGCGCAGTTGTCGGCATAGAGCTGCTGCGCCCTTCCCACTGCTGCCGCGTCCGCGGGACGGCCGGAAAGTCGAACGACATATTCCGTCATGTCGGAAACCTGGGCGGGGCTGAGCATGCCATCGCGACCGAAGGCCGGCATCTGCGAGGTCCGGGTCTGGGGATGAGCCGACCGGACGCCGACCCGAAGGGTGTGCTCGATCTCCTCAAGCGTCCCACCCCACAGCCAGACGTCATCGCGCAGATTGGGATAGCCGCGCGCGCCGCCGCCCCCGGCACCATGACAGGTGGCGCAGTTGTCGCCGAAGACGGATTGCCCGACCGACAGTGCATGCGCCTGCAGGGCCGGATCCGCCTCGATCTGCTGCAGGGACGCCGTCGCCAGCATCGCCTCGCCGCGGCCGCGTTGAACCCGAAGTGCGTCCAGCTGTTCGGCGACATCGGCCCGGTCAGACTGTTTGAGAACCCCCGGGGTGTAGCCGTTCAGCCCCGGCCAGGCAGGCATCAGCACCCAATAGACAACGGCGAAGATGATGCAGCCGTAGAAGATCCACAGCCACCAGCGCGGCAGCGGGTTGTCGAGCTCGCGGATACCGTCCCATTCGTGTCCGGTCGTCTCGATGCCGGAGTGTTCGTCGCGCTCGGGTTCAGACATGCTCGTCCTCGTCTTTCTCGAGCGGAAGATGGGAAAGCCGCTTGAAGGCCTCACGGTGCTTCGGCCACATCGCGTAGACGACGCCGGCGATGAAGACGGCTGCAAAGTAGAGGGTGCCCCCCTGCTGGGCGAAGCGCGCCACGGTTTCGTAGTCGAGACCGCTCATCGCAGGTTCTCCGGATCTTCGGCCTGGTAGGTGCGGAAATCGACCTGGGTGCCGAGTTGCTGCAGATAGGCGATCAGCGCGTCCATCCTGGTCAGCCGCGCAGGATTGCCATCGAAGTCGCCCTGGGCGATGCGCGGCCCATAGCGACGGCGCAGGTCAGAGGTCGCACTCGCAAAAGGATCGACCTGGGCGTTCAGATCCGCTTCCGCGTTCTCGACCTGGTCTGCCGTATAGGGGACGCCGACCGCCACCATCGCCCGCAACTTGGCCTGGATCGCATGCTGGTCCAGGTCCTGGTTCGCCAGGAAGCGGTAGGGGGGCATATTGGACTCGGGCACGACCGAGCGTGGGTCTGTCAGATGCTCAACGTGCCAGTCGTTGGAGTATTTGCCGCCGACGCGCGCCAGATCAGGCCCCGTTCGCTTCGATCCCCACTGGAACGGGTGATCGTACATACTCTCGGCCGCAAGGCTGTAGTGGCCGTAGCGCTCCACCTCATCGCGCAGGGGGCGGACCATCTGCGAGTGGCAGCCGTAGCAGCCCTCCGCGATGTAGACGTCGCGCCCGGCCAGCTCGAGCGGGGTGTAGGGGCGCACACCCTCGACCTCCTCGATCGTACTCTCGACCCAGAACAGGGGCGCGATCTCAACGATCCCGCCGACCGAAACCAC
This sequence comes from Caulobacteraceae bacterium, assembly GCA_040380105.1. Classification (GTDB taxonomy): domain Bacteria; phylum Pseudomonadota; class Alphaproteobacteria; order Caulobacterales; family Caulobacteraceae; genus Brevundimonas. The sequence continues at coordinate 5,607 of JBEIJS010000069.1, forward strand.
CACCGTGATGCCGAGGACCAGCCAGAGGGAGTGACGTTCAAATCTCTTATGATGCTTCCACATGGTTCTGATCCTCACTCGGCCGGCAGCAGACGCGGCTCGATCGTCGTCGCCGGTACAGCCGCGCTGTCAGGCACGGACGGCATGCGGATCGTTCGCCACAGGTTGTAGGACATGATGAGCGTGCCGCTCAGGAACATCAGGCCACCGACGGTGCGGATGATGTTCTGGATGTGTTTGGCGGACACCGTCTCGATGAAGCTGTTCGCGAGGAAGCCGTCGGGCGTGTACTCGCGCCACATCAGGCCCTCCATGATGCCGGAGACCCACATCGCGGTGATGTAGAGAACGATACCGGTCGTCGCGATCCAGAAATGCCACTCGACGAGGTTGTTCGAGTACAGCCGCTCCTTCTTCCAGAGCCAGGGCACCAGGCAGTAGATGGCGCCGAAGCTGATGAAGCCAACCCAGCCCAGGGCCCCGGAATGGACGTGGCCGATGGTCCAGTCGGTGTAGTGCGACAGGGCGTTGACCGTCCGGATGGACATCAGCGGACCCTCGAAGGTCGACATGCCGTAGAAGGCGATGGCCACGACCATCATGCGCACGACCGGGTCCGTGCGTAGCTTGTCCCAGGCCCCCGACAGGGTCATCAGGCCGTTGATCATCCCGCCCCAGGACGGCATCCACAGCATGATCGAGAAGGTCATGCCCAGCGTCTGCGTCCACTGCGGCAGGGCCGTGTAGTGCAGGTGGTGCGGACCGGCCCAGATGTAGATGAAGATCAGCGACCAGAAGTGGACGATCGACAGGCGGTAGGAATAGACCGGCCGCTCGACCCTCTTGGGCACGAAATAGTACATCATCGCCAGGAAGCCGGCGGTCAGGAAGAAGCCGACGGCGTTGTGGCCATACCACCACTGCACGAGCGCATCCTGGACGCCGCCGAAGGCCGAATAGCTGCGGGCCTCCAACAGGCCGACCGGGACGGCGGCGTTGTTGACCAGATGCAGCAGGGCGACGGTCACGATGAAGGCCAGGTAGAACCAGTTGGCCACGTAGATGTGGGGTTCCTTGCGCTTCCAGATCGTGCCGAGGAAGACCAGCAGATAGGCGACCCAGACGATGGTCAGCCAGAGATCGACGTACCACTCCGGCTCCGCGTATTCGCGCGACTGGGTAATCCCCGCCAGATAGCCGGTGGCCGCCAGAACGATGAACAGCTGGTAGCCCCAGAAAACGAACCAGGGCCAGATCCCGCCGGCCAGCCGCGCCTTGCAGGTCCGCTGTACCACCCAGAACGACGTACAGATCAGTGCATTGCCGCCGAAGGCGAAGATGACGCCGGAGGTATGCAGGGGCCTCAGACGTCCGAAATTCAGCCAGCCGTGCTCTGGGAAGTAGAAGATCTCGGGCCACGACAGCTGCGCCGCGATCAGCACCCCGACCGTCATGCCGATGACGCCCCAGAACATGGTGGCGATGACCCCGGCGCGTATGACACCGTCCTGGTAGCGAGTCGGGTCACTGCGGAAATTGCCTTGGGCAATGCCGATGGTGAGGGCACTCAGGGCGATGACCGAGGCCGCCATCAGGATATAGCCATGGAACCGGAAGGCCGCGTCATCCGTCAGGGCGGTCGCGAACAGGGCCAGGACCGCCGAGATGCCGAGGAACAGGAACAGGGCGACGACGTCTGACGGGGTATCGGAGTCGGGCGTGGCTATGGACGGCATTCGGATGGATCCCTCGAGCAGAGAATGCCTCCGTGCCCGGGCTTCGCAGGCCGCGCCTTGCGCTGGCGCAAAGCGGAGCGGGCATTTTTCGGGTCCTGTCGGACCAGGAGAAAACGAGATGCGTATTCAGGATATCCAGGACGAACAGGCACTCGGCGCGGCGCTGATCCTGCTTGGCCTTTCACTGGGCGGTGCGGCCGCGGCCGCAGGCCTGCTGGCCGCCGCCCACATGGCACAGACCGGCCCGATGTGCGGGCCGACCCTCGGTCATTGCTTCCGCTGCGTGGCCGCTGTCGCCCTGCTCTTGGCCGCACTGGCGAGTTCCGGCGCGGGTGCCTGGCTGCTGAAGCCGCGACCCGCGTTCCCCGCAGCAATCTGACCGGGTCTCTCAGGCCTGTCTGGCCAGCGCGTTGTGGACTGTCGTCAACAACGCGTCGGTGAGAAGCGGCTTCTCGACAATCGGCACACCGGCCGCCGCCGCCCGGTTTCTCAGGGCGGCTCGGGGATTGGTCGTGATCAGGATTGCAGGCAAACCCACGCCCACCGCACGCAGACACTCAAGCAGGGCGAGGCCATCCATGCCCGGCAGGTTTTGATCCAGAACCAGACAGCCCGTGTCCGGCAGGTCACCCGCCGCCAGCAGGCTTTCGCCATCGCGAAAGCTGCGCACATCAAGGCCTTCGAGGTCGAACGAGAAATGCACGGCATGGGTCACCGCAGGGTCGTCGTCCACAAGGATGACGGCGGGCCGGGTCGCAAGACTGACGGTCGTCGCCGTCACGCGCACAGACCCTCGAGCCGATGACGCTGGAGCAGGCGGACGTGGCGCGATGACCGTGCCTCGACGAGGCCCTGGGCCTGGAGCTGGGACAGGGTGCGCGAGACGGTATGGATGGTCAGACCGACATGGTCGGCGATGTCCTGTCGGGTCATGGGCAGGTCAATGATTTTCGGTCGACCCATGCGTTCGGCGAAGTCCAGCAGAAAGGCGGCGACGCGCTCCGTCGCCCCCTGGCGGGCAAGGATCAGGGCGTGGTCCTCACTCCGCCGAAAGGCCCGGACGGTGACCTGCCACAGTGCCCGCGCCAGACCCACGTCAGTCACTGCCCGGCCGGCAAGCTCGGTCCGTTCCATCGCCAGGGCATCGACGCGGCTCAGGGCTTCGGCTGTGGTCGTATGCTCCACGCCGGCCTCAAGGCCGAGAAAATCCCCCGGCAGATGAAACCCTGTGACCTGCCGGCGGCCATCACTCAGCAGACGGTAGCTGATGACGGCACCGCTGAGCACCCGATAGACGAGCCGGACCGCCTCACCTTGCCGGAACAGAACCGCACCGGGGGCGAAGGGCGATCGGGGTGCTGCTGTCGCGTTCGCAAATGCACCGCAGAGCGCGCATTCCGACCCCGCATCCGACGACGGCACAACCGCTTCCCGGTGCTCATGATTGCGTAGGGCGGTCATCCGGTCCTCCTTGCACAGGCGATGACCGAGGTTAGGACCCTGCCCCGCTCACCGGTATTCGGGTCTGCCCCCTAAGGGGTTTCCCTGATGCCGGACGGTGGACCCGCTACACCGCCCGGGCGTGCCGGGACTCAGCAGCGAGCAGACTCGCGTCGAAGCAGGCCGCGACAACACGCATCAGTCGGAAGGCCTCTGCAGGGATGGTCACCGAGCGACCCTCGACGCAGCACAACCCGTCGGCCTCAAGCCTCGATGCGGCGGCCAGGGCCGCGTCCAGCGCCGTCGTTTCAAATCCACGCATCCGGCACTCTGTGCCGACGTCGACCGTCAGGTCGCACATAAGGCGTTCAATGACGCCCGCGCGCAGTTCATCCTCCGCCGAGACCGGAAGGCTTCGCCCGACGGGCAGGTGCCCGGCCTCGACGGCACGGCCCCAGACATCGGTCGCTGCGGCGTTCTGGATGAAACCCGCGGCCAGCCGACCGATCGAGGAAGGGCCGACAGGAATCAGCACTGGCGCCGGATCGTCAGTGTAACCCTGAAAATTCCTGCGCAAGGTTCCGGATGCGGCAGCCCGGGCGAGCGGGTCGCCCGGAAGGGCGTAATGGTCGAGGCCGATCCGTAGATAACCCCCGGCCCTCAGCACCGAGTCAGCCGCTTCAGCCTGGGCCCAGCGCGCATCGCTGTCAGCGAGCTCGGCCTCATCAATCATGACCTGGTGCTTCTTCATCCAGGGGACATGGGCATAGCCGAACACGGCCACCCGGTCCGGCCGCAGCTGGATCGCCGCCTCGGCCGTGGCCGCGACATTCTCCGGCGTCTGGCCCGGAAGGCCGTACATGAGATCGAAATTGACGGCCCTGACGCCCGCCGCCCGCAGCCGCGTGGTAGCGGCGGCCACCTGATCCAGGGGCTGAACCCGGTTCACACGGGTCTGCACCGCCAGATCAAACGTCTGGACTCCGAGGCTGGCGCGGGTGACCCCGGCTTCGCCCGCCGCATCAATGAAGGCGTCTGAGAGCATGCCTGGATCGAGTTCAACGGCCACCTCGGCTCCGGGACGAAGGGCGAACCGGTCGGCCATGTGCCGGACAAGGGTGCGGAAATGGCCAGGCGACAAGGCGTTGGGACTGCCCCCGCCGAAATGCAGGTGTGCAGCCCCGGCATGCGGTCCGACGGCGTCCGCCCACAGATCCACTTCGCGCATCAGGGTCCCGAAAAAAGCCCCCACCCGCTCATAGTCGTGGACGACACTCGTATGGCACCCGCAATACCAGCACAGGCGACGACAGAAGGGGATGTGAACATAGGCCGAAACCGTCTGGTCTTTGCGCATCTTGGCAAGCCAGGTTCGAACCGCCTCATCTCCGGCCACGGGCTGAAAGGCTATCGCTGTAGGATAGCTGGTGTAGCGCGGCAGACTCCGCTCGGCATGGGGCCGCCAGGCCGAAGGCAGCTGTCCCGACGACATTGGATGGATCAGGCGTTCCGGATCGTTATGCGGCATTCGCCGACCTAACCGCCGTCGTCGTCTGGTGGAATTCGGGAGTTTCACCTACGGGTTGTTGCGGAGGCTGGAATGACCGTTACCCAACCGGACGCGAGCAAGGCCCGGCCCCTTTGGGCCTGGATGCTGGTGGCCCGCCATACCCGGCTGGGCCTGGTGACCGCTTTCGTCCTCACCGCCGCCGCCTTCCTGCTGCGCCTCACCCTCTCGCCGGTCCTTGAAGACCGGCTTTTGTTCATGATTTTCATCCCCGCTGTGATCGGCGCAGCGGCGCTTGGCGGCGCGGTGCCCGGCGCAGTAGCGACCCTGCTCGGCCTTGGCTGCGGCCTGATGATCTCGAGCGCCCCGGATGGTCTGACCGGCGGGGACCTGATCAGCGCATTCGTCTTCCTGCTGATCGGTGCCGCGGTGACCGCGGGTGGGGAGGTATTCCAGTCCATGAGGTCGCGCTCCGTGGCCGTAAGCCGCGACCTGCTCGCCCGGGAAGCCCACCTCCAGTCCATCCTTGCGACCGTCCCGGACGCGATGGTGGTCATCACCGAAGACGGGAACATGCAGTCCTTCAGCCTCGCCGCCGAACGCCTGTTCGGCTGGACGGCCGACGAGGTCATCGGTCGCAATGTGAACATGCTGATGCCCGAGCCCTACCGGGCTCATCATGCCGGCTATCTGGATCGCTATCTGACGACCGGCGAGCGACGCATCATCGGGGTCGGCCGGGTCGTCCTGGGAGAGCGCCGCGACGGCTCTACCTTCCCAATGGAGTTGTCCGTCGGGGAAATGATTTCGGGCGACCGACGGTTCTTCACGGGCTTCGTCCGCGACCTCAGCGAACGACAGGACATCGAGCAGCGGCTGCAGGAACTGCAATCCGAACTGGTCCATATCTCCCGGCTGAGCGCCATGGGGGAGATGGCGTCGGCTCTGGCGCACGAGCTGAACCAGCCGCTTTCGGCGATCGCCAATTATCTGAAGGGCTCATCGCGCCTGCTCGCTGCAGAACCGGTGCCGCGTGAACGCCTGCTCGAGGCCATCCACAAGGCGGGTGAGCAGGCGCTTCGCGCCGGCGAGATTATCCGCCGGTTACGGGACTTCGTAGCCCGCGGTGAAGCAGAACGTCGGGTCGAAAGTCTGCCCAAACTGGTCGAGGAGGCCAGTGCCCTCGCCCTCGTTGGCGCGAAGGAAACCGGCGTCCGCGTCCAGTTCAGATTTTCGCCCGGGATCGAGTTTGTTCTCGCCGACCGGGTTCAGGTCCAGCAGGTTGCGCTCAACCTGATCCGCAACGCCATGGAGGCGATGGAAGACAGCCCCAGCAAGATTCTGGAAATCACGATCGACGCGGCGGCAGATGGCCATGCCCAGATTACGGTCGCCGATACCGGTTCAGGAATCAGCACGGAGGTGGCCGACCAGTTGTTCCAGCCCTTTGTCACGACCAAACGGACCGGTATGGGCGTCGGCCTGTCGATATCCCGAACGATCATCGAGGCGCATGGCGGACGCATCTGGACAGAGCCGAACCCCGGCGGGGGGACCCGATTCTGCTTTACACTGAGGGCTGTAGGCGAGGAGGAACTCAAAGATGCTGAATGAGCCGGTCGTCCATATTGTCGACGATGACGCCGCGATCCGCGATTCACTGGCGTTTCTTCTGGACACGGCAAACCTGCGGTCCCGGACCTATGACTCCGCCGCGGCCCTGCTGGCGTCCGCAGGACATCTGGCCCCGGGCTGCATTGTCACGGATGTCCGCATGCCGGACATGAACGGCCTGGAGATGGTCAGGCGACTGTCCGAGATCGGGGTGCGCCACCCGGTGATCGTCATGACCGGTCATGCGGACGTTCCGCTGGCCATCGAGGCCGTCCGGGCCGGCGTGAAGGACTTCATCGAGAAGCCCTTTGACGATGACGCCCTGCTCGCCTCGGTTCGCGCCGCCATTGCGCACCAGACCCTTGCGGCCGAGCATGCCGGACGGGATGCAGAATTGCGTGACCGGCTTGCCAGCCTTTCAGCACGTGAGCGCCAGGTGCTGGACGGCCTCGTCGCCGGACAGGCCAACAAGGTCATCGCCTACGACCTCGAGATCAGTCCCCGGACGGTCGAGGTCTACCGGGCCAATGTCATGACCAAGATGCAGGCCCGCAGCCTGTCCGAACTCGTCCGCATGACGATCCTCGTCCAGCGCCCCTGACTCCCTGGCCTTCAGGGATTTCCCGGAGGTGACCCGGGCGGGCGCAGATGGGAATGATCCGGATCGTCGCGAGGTCCATCCTGATGTTCGACTACCAGGCCGCATTCCAGACCGCTGTTGAGCAGGTCAAGGGCGAGGGGCGCTATCGCGTCTTTGCCGATCTGAAGCGCGTGCGCGGCCAGTTCCCATGGGCCAAGCGCCGCCGCGAGGACGGGACGGAGCAGGA
>JBEIJS010000070.1:0-12051 GCA_040380105.1 Caulobacteraceae bacterium
CCGGCCGGCCCGGGATCGCAAGGTGACGAAACGGGCGGGCTTTCGTTGTGTCCGTTGTGACCCCGTTGTGTTCGTTGTGATGAGCCCGCCGCCTTCTGCCGCGGAGCGGGGAGGAGACGGGGGGTGGTGCCGGTGCGGGTGGGGGACGCCAGCGCCGCATCGCCCACACCCCTCCCCAGTTCGGTAGAGGGCGCTCCGGAGCCCGGGGCATCCGCCTGGCCGATGCTCCGGTCCACCGCTCGCAGACGAAGCGGTCGACAAGAACTGGTTAACCACGCTTGTTTAGGATGCGTTTGGTTCCGGCTTCCTATCGTCGTCCGGGTCCTGTCAGGAGACGTCCTCTCAAATGCCGCTCAAGCTGTCGCTGAAGCCCGGCGAGAAATTCGTCCTTAACGGCGCCGTCGTCCAGAATGGCGACCGGCGGGGCGTATTGATCCTGCAGAACAAGGCGTCGGTCCTGCGAGAGAAGGACATTCTCCAGCCCGAGGACGCCAATACCCCGGCCAAGCGCGTCTATTTCCCGGTCATGATGATGTATCTGGACGAGACCGCCGCGGCCAAGGTGTATGACGAGTTCGCCCTCCGGCTCGGCGAGTTCATGGGCGCGTCGCGCAATCCCGAAATTCTGGCGGCCTGCGTCGCGGCTTCGCGCCATGTGATGGCGCGCGAGCACTACAAGGCGCTGATGGCGGCGCGAAAACTCGTTGAGTATGAGGAAGGTCTGGCGAATGTCGCTACAGGCGTACAAGACAGCGGCAGCGAGGGCTGAATCTCCGCGCGAGATGGAGTACCGGCTGTTCGGGGAAGTGACCCGCGCGCTGATGCACGCCTCGGCCCTTGAGCCGACGGAGATTTCTGCGCGGATCGATGCGCTGGACTGGAACCGCCGGCTGTGGTCGACGCTCGCGACGGACTGCTCCAACAAGGACAACGTCATGAGTCCGGGGCTCAAGGCCCAGATCATCTCCATCAGCCTGTTCGTCAGCCGTCACTCCTCGGCGATCATGCGGGGCGAGGATGATTTCGAAACCCTGATCGATATCAACCGGATGGTCATGCAGGGGCTGGCAGGTCCCGGGCCGGGCGCGCAACAGGCCGCCTGACGCGCCTTACGGCTCCAGCGGGCACCGTTTCATCCCAACGGACACGACGCGACCCGGGCTGGAGTCCGGGAGGGGGATGAACCTGACAGCCGTCAGCGGGGCTGGACCCTTCGTCGGCCCGGTTGGCGCGGGTCGAAAGGTTCACTACAGCGAGCACAACGAAGTCACAGCGGACACGACGGGACCGGGCGGTTGTCGCGTGTGTCGATCCCTTCTGGCATCGAAACGAGACAGGGGCGGCCTTGCCGCCGATCCTCCCGTCGACCAGAAATCGAGCCTGAAGGAAGCGATCCGCGTTGGTGCCCGGGTCTCGATCCCGTCGTGTCCGCTGTGACTTCGTTGTGCCCGCCGTGATGAACCCCTCTCGCTGGACGCCCGTCAACCGAAGCGCCGACGGCTCTAGAACAGGCCGGTGACCCACTGGATGGTCGGTCCCAGCGCCAGGCCGACCAGGCCCCCGGCGAGCCAGATGAACAGGCAGACGCCGGCCACCCCTGCCCAGCCGATCAGCACCACGATGCCGTCGCGCTGCATCAGTCCGAAACCGAACGTGGAAATGATCAGGGCGGGGACCAGGTTTCCCCCCCAGATCGGCAGCACCAGAATGCAGGACAGCAGGACGGTGACGATGCCGATCAGCACTTCCGAGACCGGGCTGGTCATCGCCGGCAGCCGGGGTCTGGACAGCCGTTCGACCTGTTTGAAGCGGATGAGGACCTTTTTCACACCGTTGCGATAGGTTTCGCGCTCGATCGCACGCCGTAACGCCCAGCGCGGCAGCCAGAGCTGCTCCTGCCGGATCGCGAGCTGCAGGCCCATCAGCAGCAGGGGGGCTCCAAGGACGGTCGTCGTTCCGGGGATGATGCCAATGGCGATGTTGAGCAGGCCGAAGAACAGCATCAGGGCCCCGAAGCCGCGCTCGCCGAAGGCGTTCACCAGCTCACCGAGATAGAGCTTCGGGTCCTCCTTGGCCCCGATGTCCTCGATCACCTGGGAGAAGGTCCGGCTGTCGCTATGATAGTCGTAGTCGGGCATCGGCGACGGGGGTCCGGGGCGGGGATGACTCGATCTAGGCCGGTAGACGGACGCGCGCCACTTAACAAACGTCAATCCTGGCGGGGCGGCGCATCCGCATCCTTACCTGACGGTCAGGCGCGAGCGGGATGCGGCAACTAGCCGCCCAGCAATTCCCGCCCGATCAGAAACCGCCGGATTTCGTTGGTGCCGGCACCGATGTCGTAGAGCTTGGCGTCGCGGACCAGCCGCTCGACCGGCCATTCCTTGGTATAGCCTGCGCCGCCGAGCGCCTGGACGGCCTCAAGGCTGACTTTCACGGCATTCTCGGAGGCCAGGAGGATGGCCCCGGCGGCGTCATAGCGGGTGGTCTTGCCCTGGTCGCAGGCGCGGGCCACGGCATAGACATAGGCGCGGGCGCTGTTGAGGGCGACGTACATGTCGGCGACCTTGGCCTGCATCAGCTGGAACGATCCGACGGGCTTGCCGAACTGTTTGCGCTCGCGGACATAGGGCAGGACCACGTCGAGCGCCGCCTGCATGATGCCCAGCGGCCCGGCAGCCAGCACGGCGCGCTCATAGTCGAGGCCGCTCATCAGCACGCCGGCACCGCCGCCGACGGGTCCCATGACGTTCTCTTCCGGGACTTCGCAGTCCTCGAACACCAGTTCGGCGGTGTCCGAGCCACGCATGCCCATCTTGTCCAGCTTCTTCGAGACGCTGAATCCCTTCATCCCCTTCTCGATCAGGAAGGCGGTGACGCCGCCGTTGCCTTCGCCGGTGCGGGCATAGACCACCAGGGTCTCGGCGTGCGGGGCGTTGGTGATCCAGAATTTGGTGCCGTTGAGGACGTAGCGGTCGCCTTCCTTGCGGGCCTGGGTCCGCATCGACATGACGTCCGAGCCGGAACCGACTTCCGACATGGCCAGCGAGCCGACGTGTTCGCCCGAGATCAGTTTGGGCAGGTATTTCTGCTTCTGGGCTTCGGTGCCCCAGCGGCGGATCTGGTTGACGCACAGGTTGGAGTGGGCGCCATAGGCGAGACCGATCGAGGCGGAGGCGCGGGAGACCTCCTCCATGGCCACGACATGCTCGAGGTAGCCGAGGCCGAGGCCGCCGTAGTCTTCCTCGACGGTGATGCCGTGCAGGCCCAGTTCGCCCATCTCGGGCCAGAGCTCCCGCTTGAAGGCATTGGTCTCGTCGATCTCGGCGGCCAGGGGCGCCAGGCGGTCGGTCGCCCAGCGGGCGGTGGTCTCGCGGATCATGTCGGCGTTTTCGCCGAGGCCGAATTCCATGGATTGGGGGGCGTTGGGAATGCTCATGACGGTCGGGTTAGCACCATTCCTCCCCACGAGTGAAGCGAGAGGGAGAGGGGAGAGGGGGGCGGTGGGAGCGGGTCCGTGCGCCGGCGGAGGGGGCAGCGGCCCCTCCACCATGCTTCGCATGGTCCCCCTCCCCCGACGGGGGAGGAATATCAGTCCGGCTTGCCCCAGCGCACATAGAGGTTCCACGACGACACGCCGACGCAGATCACCCCGATCAGGGCGAGGGCCCAGGCGATGACGGTCGTCTCGCCCATCGGCGAAGGCTGTTCCACCGCCAGGCGGAAGGCGGCGGCCGAGGCACCGCAGGCGGCAAGGCCCACGCCGCCCATGATCAGAAAGGCACCGGTCTCGCTCCAGTCGAAGCGGCGCGGGCCGGCCGGTTCGACCTCGTGGCGCAGGACCGACAGGGTCGGCTCGTCCTCGAACAGGACGGATTCCGCGTCGACCGGCTCCGGCGCGCGCTGGTCCGATGGCCAGACGGTGCGCTCGGGCTCGATGAAGTCAGCCTCGGTGGCGGGGGTCAGGACCAGTTCGGAGTTCATCGCCGGGAAGGGCGAGGGCAGGGGGGCGGCAGACACCAGCGGGATGACGGGACCGATGTCCGCGGGCTCCGGCGCAGAAGCTGATGCAGGCTCGGGCGCGGGCTCGGGCGTGGGCTCTGGCTCGGGCTGAGGCTCCGGCGCGGCTATCTCCGGCTCGGGCTCGGCCGGGAAGACGGGTGCCACGACCGGTTCCTCCGTCGCAAAACCCGGCAGGGGGCCGATGATGGCTGCGGCGTAAGGGGAATAGCGGTCCAGATTGACCCGCTTGACCACGTCCGGAGCCTGTACGACCGCAGGTTCAGGGGGGGGCGCCGCGGGCGGGGGTGCGGGATCCGGTGCGGCGGCCTCCGGCCTGGCCGTCGGAAGGGGCGCGGCCAGCAGGGCTGCGAGGGTGACCGGTGAGGCCGGGTCCGCAACGAACAGGGCCCGCTCGGCCGAGCGGCGGCGCAGGCGTGCGTCCATGGAGATATCTTCCGGCCAACCGATCAGGGCGTCCGCGGCCTGGAGGGCGTGACCCTCGTTCAACCTCTGCAGGACATCGGAAGCGAGGAAGCGGTCCACACCGACCGAGATGGCGAAGCTGGCCAGGGCGTCAAATTGATGCTGGTTCAGCGGGCGGCGAACCTCTTCGTTCAGCGCCGTGACCACCGGCAGGAGCTCATAGCGGAGCAGCAGTTCCGCATCGGCCTCGGCGACGGTCAGCCCCTCGCGGGCCGAGGCGGTATGGCCATAGCCGATGACCCAGCGGCCGTCCTCCCGCTGCGTGGCGCGCGGACGAAAGCCCTCAAAGCTCTTGATGAGGACGATCCCTTCGCGGGAGACCTTCAGACGGGTTGTGGGCGTTTCGGACACGGATTGACCCAAATCGAGACGGGCGCGCTCGCCCGACCGGGGAACCAGCAAGGGACGCGCCGTTCTACAGCAGGACGAGGGTGGCGAGACCGAGGAAGATCAGGAAGCCGAAGAAATCCGTCGTCGCCGTCACGAAGACGGCGGAGGATACGGCCGGGTCGAACTTCAGCCGTGACAGGGTCAGGGGCGTCAGGACCCCGACGGTGGCCGCGACCAGCAGGTTCAGCACCATGGCCATGCCGATGACGGCGCCGATGCGCCAGTCCTGGAACCAGAGGCCGGCGGCCGTCCCGATCAGCGGGGCCAGCACCAGACCATTGGCCAGACCGACAGCCAGCTCCCGGCGGAAGGTGCGCGCAGCGTTGGAGCTGTTCAGCTCACGCGTCGCCAGGGCGCGAACGGTCACCGTCAGGGCCTGGGTCCCGGCATTGCCGCCGATGGCCGAGACGATGGGCAGGAGGATCACCAGGGCGACGATCTGGGCGATCGTGACCTCGAACCAGGAGATGACGATCGAGCCGAGTACGGCGGTGCCGAGATTGACCGCCAGCCAGGGCACGCGGCCGCGCACGATTTCGGACACGGACGAGCCGCGGTCCTCGTCGGACACACCCGCGAGGCGCAGGATGTCCTCGCGGTTCTCTTCCTGGATGATGTTGACGATGTCATCGACGGTGATCTGACCGACCAGCCGGCCCGCCGCATCGACGACCGGGGCCGAGATCAGGTGATATTTCTCGAAGATGTAGGCGACTTCTTCCTGGTCCTGGTCGACGGCGATCGCATTGATCGGCTCCATGAGGTCGATGAGGGCCGTCGTGCGTGGTGCGCGCAGCAGGCCGCTGACCGACAGGCCGCCGACCGGCTTGTTGGAGGGATCCACGACATAGATGTCGAAGAACAGCTCCGGCAGGTCCTCGCCCTGTTTGCGGATGTGATCGATGGTATCGCCGACGTTCCAGAAAGACGGCGCGGCCATGACCTCGCGCTGCATCAGGCGGCCGGCGGAGTCCTCATCGTAGCGCAGCGAGCTCTCGATCGCGGCGCGATCGACCTCGGGCATGGCGGCCAGCACCTTTTCGCGCTGATCGTCTTCCAGGTCCTCGACCACCAGGGCGGCATCGTCGGAGTCCAGCTCCTGCAGGGCCTCGGCGAGGGTCAGGTGCGGGACGCGCTCCAAGACCTCCTCGCGGATATTGTCGTCGAGTTCGGGCAGGGTTTCCGCCAGCAGGTCGGGCGGAAGCCACAGCACGACGACAGCCCGGTGCTCGGCGGTCAGGAAACCCATCAGGTCGGCGACGTCGGCCGGGTGCAGGTCTTCCAGCAGTGAACGCAGCTTCAGCCCATCGCCCGCGTCCGAGGCGTCGACGACCTTCTCGACGAAGGCCGCGGTCAGCACATAGTCCTCGTCGAGGGCGATGTGGTCGATTTCAGTCCGGGAGGCGACGGGCAGGGGGGCGTCTGCGGTTTTGCTCACGCTTGGCCTCCCCTGTTTTCAGATCAGCTGTCGCCGATGTTTCGCCCTGTCAAATCAGATGGTGCGGTCGAGAAGACTCGAACTTCCACTCCGGTTAGGGAACAGCGACCTCAACGCTGCGCGTCTACCAATTCCGCCACGACCGCTCGCATCGGAGGGGGGCTGATAGCGGAGGTCGGCCTGGAAGGGAAGGGGTTGTCTGAGTGGTGAGTGATTAGTGGTGAGTGGCTGCTGCTTCATCGCTTGGGGGCCGCGCGGAACCACCGGTATCCGGCCCGGCAATCACCAACCACTGACCACCAATCACCCTCAGGCTGAGCCGGCCATGTAGTCATAGACATCCGCGGCCCCGGTGACCGTGATCGCGATCCGGTCCTCATGAATTTCGATTTCGCCGCGCGCGACCGGATGATTGTTGGCAAGAATCCAGACCTCGTCCGTTTCCGAGGCGTTGAGCGGGATCACGGCTCCGCGGCCCATCTTCAGCAGCTGGTTCATGGGCAGCACGCATCGCCCCAGGATGACCGAGATCTCGACTTCGACGGCTTCGATCTGGCTCAAGGGGGACTCAAATACTGTCTGTGATTCAGCGGGCTGGGCTTGCATGGTGCTTCCGCCACCCACAATGGAGGCGTCATGCTTTCCCAAGCCTTAAGCGACGCGATGGAAAAACTCATTCGCGCCGATGGCCGCCCGGCCGAATGGGCGGTCTCGGAAGGTTATGTCGCCTATGACGTGGCCGTGGCGGTCATGGAGGCGCGGGCCGCGGCGATCGCGGGGGGCGAGGCCGGGGAACTGGTGTGGCTGCTGGAGCATCCGCCCCTCTATACGGCGGGGGTCTCGTCGAAGGACGACGATCTGCTGGATGCGGCCCGGTTCCCCGTCCATCGCAGCGGCCGGGGCGGGCAGTTCACCTATCATGGGCCGGGCCAGCGGGTGGTCTATGTGATGCTGGACCTGAACCAGCGCGGCAAGGACGTGCGGACCTTCGTGCGCGGGCTGGAGCAGTGGATCATCGGCGCGCTGGGCGACTTCGGCGTACCGGCCGATGTGCGCGAGGGCCGGGTCGGGGTCTGGGTGGAGCGAAAGGGGCCGGGCTGGTCGCGTGAGGACAAGATCGCCGCCATCGGCGTCAAGGTCCGCAAATGGGTCAGCTTCCACGGCATCAGCCTGAACGTGGAGCCCGACCTGACCCATTTCAGCGGTATCGTGCCCTGCGGGATCGCCGAGCACGGGGTCACCAGCCTGGTCGATCTGGGCGTGCCGGCGACCATGGACGAGGCGGATGAGGCGCTGAGGGTCAGCTTTGGGCGGGTGTTAGGGCCGGTGACCCCGGCTGCGCCGCCGGCTAGCTGACCACTTCCGCCGCCTTGCCCGCCGGGTCGCCGCCGATGCCCTTGGGTGAGCGACCGAAACGGTTGGGGCCCTCGGTGCCGTCGAGGAAGCCGAGGACGACCAGTTGATAGAGGGAGCCTATCAGCAGGGCCAAGCCGTACAAAAGGACCGGCGCGGCCGCCACATAGTCGGCGGCGTCGAACGCGCGGCCGGCGGTTTCGAAGACGTCGGCGGGCAGGAGCAGGCCCGCGGTGGCGGCGAGCTGGATGGCGACCAGTTCCCGGCCCCGCCGGTTGCGGTCGTGGGCGCGCTTCAGCGTCAGGGCCAGGGCGGGCCACAGGAAGACGAGGCCGAAGGCCAACCCGGTCAAATGCAATCCCGCTTCGGGCTCCATACCGAGACCGAGGAACCAGTTGAGGTAGTTCCCGACGCGGAGGTCGGCGTCGGGGCCGAACAGCACGGTGTCGGTTACGCGGATGGCCTGGTTCTGAATCAAGGCCAATCCGATCGACCATAGCCACCAGTCGCGGCGGCGCAGGCGGCCGTTTAAGCTGAACAGGGTGCGTTTGACGTCCATCGTGTCCCCCCGGAGCGGCTGATCAAACTATTCGAACTCCACCAGCACGTCATCCGCCGCCACGGGATCGCCGGCTGCAGCGCTGACCGCCTTCACCACGCCGTCGCGCTCGGCCTTGAGGATGTTCTGCATCTTCATGGCCTCGATGATGGCGACGGTCTCGCCGGTCTTGACCTCCTGGCCCACCGTCACCGGGATGGAGACGACGAGGCCGGGCATGGGGGACTGGATCAGTTTCGAGGTGTCGGCGGCGACCTTTTCCGGCAGGCGGGCGTAGAGGGCGGCGACGGTGGGGCTGAGCACGCGGACGCGGGCGCGGGCGGCGCGGGTGCGGATGCTGAAGCCGTCGGCGACGCGGGCGACCTCGGCGGTAAAGGGGACGCCGTCCAGCACGGCGCGGAACTGGGCCAGGCCCGGGCGCCATTCGATGTCGCTGAGTTGCAATGCGCGGTCCTCGCCGGCGAGGTCGAGGGTCAGGGCCTCATCGTCGTCATAGGAGAGGGAGACGCCGTGGGCTTCCCGGTCAATCAGGACGATCCAGTCGGTGCGGCCGGAGGGATCGCCGGAGGCCTCGGCGGCGATCTCGTTCATGGCGGCGGCCGAGGCGATCAGGATGTCGGTCTGGCGGCGGTCGGGGGTGAGGCCGTGGAAGCCATCCGGGAACTCGTCCTTGATGTAGCTGGTCGAGATGTTGCCGGAGCGGAAGCGCGGCTGGTCCATGACCGCGGCAAGGAAGGGGATGTTGTGCCCGACGCCCTGGATGTGGGTGTCCTCCAGCGCCCGGGCCATGCCGTCGATGGCGGCGTCGCGGGTCTCGCCCCAGGCGCACAGCTTGGCGATCATGGGGTCGTAGAACATGGAGATCTCGTCGCCCTCGCGGACGCCGGAGTCATTGCGCACCGTATAGTCGCCCTGGTCGCCTTCCTCGGGCTGCTCATAGCGAACCAGGCGGCCGATCGAGGGCAGGAAGCCGCGATAAGGGTCCTCGGCATAGATGCGGCTCTCGATGGCCCAGCCCTTGATGGCCAGGTCCTTCTGTTCGAAGGCGAGCTTTTCACCCCAGGCCGAGCGGATCATCTGCTCGACCAGATCGACCCCGGTGATCAGTTCGGTGACCGGATGTTCGACCTGAAGGCGCGTGTTCATCTCGAGGAAAAAGAACGATTTGTCCTGCCCCGCCACGAATTCGACCGTGCCGGCGCTGTCATAGTTGACGGCCCTGGCGAGGGCGACGGCCTGGGCCCCCATGGCGGCGCGGGTCTCCGGATCGAGCAGGGGGGAGGGGGCCTCCTCGATGACCTTCTGGTTCCGCCGCTGGATCGAACATTCGCGCTCGAACAGGTGGACGACGTGGCCGTGCTTGTCGCCCATCACCTGGATCTCGATGTGGCGCGGGTCGATGATGAATTTTTCCAGGAACACCCGGTCATCGCCGAAGGCACCCAGTGCCTCGGCCTTCACGGCGGCGAAGCCCTCGGCCATGTCGGCGTCGGAGTGGGCGACGCGGATGCCCTTGCCGCCACCGCCGGCCGACGCCTTGATCATGACCGGGTAGCCGATCCCGTTGGCAATAGTGACAGCTTGCTCTGTCGTCTCGATCAGGCCCATGTGGCCGGGCACGGTGGAGACCCCGGCGGCGGCGGCCAGCTTCTTGGAGCTGATCTTGTCGCCCATGGCCTCAATGGCCTCGGGGTTGGGGCCGATGAAGGCGATGCCCTCGTCGCGCAGGCGGCGGGCGAAGCCGGCGTTTTCGGACAGGAAGCCGAAGCCGGGGTGGACTGCCTCCGCGCCCGTTTGACGCACCGCCTCCACAATCCGGTCGGCCAGCAGATAGGACTGGGCCGCGGGGGCGGGGCCGATCAGCACCGCTTCATCGGCCATCTCGACCGCCAGCGAACCGGCGTCGGCCTCGGAATAGACCTGCACCGTCGCAATCCCCATGCGGCGGCAGGTCTTGATGATGCGGACGGCGATTTCGCCGCGGTTGGCGACCAGGATCTTGGAGAACATGTGTCTTTGAATCTGAAGCGAATGTGATCGCGGCATGGGCTGATCGCCCCGATTAGGCCGCGATCCCACGGGAGTAAACCGAGGGGGCGTTCACCTGAGCCGCGTATGGGCTTGGCAAGGGCGGTTCCGATGGGGTTTAACGCCTTCCGGTCCTATTGATATCCGTCCGCCCGATCCGATCCCGTCCCTGTCCCGCTTACTGGCCTGGAGCCTGACCTGATGTCCCGTTTCCTTTCCGTTGTCGCCACTGCAGCCCTGGTCGTCGCCGTCAGCGCCGGCAGCGCCTTCGCCCAGGACTTCCGGGCCCTGGCACGCCAGGACCTGCAGCGCGCGCATGATGAACTGGCGGCCAACCATCCGGCGCCGGCGATCCCGGGCGCAGCCAGCCAGGGCTTCCGGGCCTGGCTCGACACCGGCCTGCAGGAATCGCTGGCCCTGGCTCCGCGCGTGAACAGCGGCGACAGCCACGCCTATCTGCTGCGCTTCTTCGCCGGCGGCTTCCGCGACTCCAATATCCAGGTCAGCCCGACGTTCGAGGGCACGGGCCCGTATTTCGGCATCAGCTGGCCGGGGTTCACCACCGGCTGGCGTAACGGCCGCTATGTCGTGACCTATGTGAAGCCGGGGACGCGCAATGCACCGCGGGTCGGAGATGTGGTCACCGACTGTAACCTGATCCCGATCGAGGAATTCGCCCGCGCCAAACTGGACCGCTGGGAAGGCAATCTGGAGACCGAGGCGGGTCGGGTGACTTCGGCCCCCTATCTGATGTGGAACCGGAACAACCCGTTCACAACCGGCGTGCCCTCGCAGTGCAGCTTCCAGTCGGGCCGCGGCCGTCCGCGCGATATCCAGATCCGTCCGATCCCGATTGTCCCGGGGGACCTCGAGGCCGCCTATCGCGCCACGGTCTATATGCCGCCGGCGACGCCGCTGGCGGTCGAGACGGTCAACGGTCGCCCGTGGCTGCACGTTCATTCCTTCTCGGACAGCGCCGGCTGGCCGGCGTTCAACGCCGCCGTCGAGGCCCAGGCGGCCGCGCTGCGCGGCCCGCAGGGCTTTGTGCTGGACCTCCGTGCCGCCCGCGGCTCGGGTGAGAACTCCTCGACCGCCCGCGGCTACGGCCTGGCCAACCGCATCTGGACGCCCGAGTTCACGGTCAGCCGCCAGCCTGCCGCGGGTGACATCACCTACCGCGCCACCCAGGGCAACCGCGACTGGTACGCCGGTGCCCTCGGTCGCATGGAGGCCGATCCGTATTTCGTGCAGGAGTCCATGTTCGTGATCGAGCAGACGCGCGAGATCGTGGCTGCGTTTGACGCCGCCATCGCGGCCGGTCAGCCGACCTTTACACTCGCCGGACGCCCGGCCGTGTCGGACACGGGTGCAACCAACCCGGTGCAGGGGCCTGTGATCGTTCTGGTCGATGCCGGCTGCTCGGGCGGCTGCCTCGATACCCTGGACCTTCTGTCCCGGCTGCCGAACGTGCGTATCGCCGGCTCGACCACGGCCACCGACTCGATCTTCGTCGAGCCGACGGTCGAGCGTCTGCCGTCGAACTATTCGGACCTCAGCTACGGCCACAAGGCCTGGACCTCGCGTCCGCGTGCCAACAACCAGCCCTATGCGCCGGCCCAGGGCCTGATCTACGCCGGTGACCCGGTGGACGAGAACGCCGTGCGGGCCTGGGTCGGAACGCTGTTCCAGTAAGGCACCAAGGCCCGGCGTCTGACGGGTTGATTTCGGGACCGGGCCGGGTGGGGTGGAACCCTCGCCCGGCCCTTCCGATGTTCGCGCCATGACCGATCAGGACACC
>JBEIJS010000071.1:0-11880 GCA_040380105.1 Caulobacteraceae bacterium
ACGATAGACAGGGGCGATCGAGGCCTTGTCGACCAGGCCCTGCAGCCGTTCGATGGCGTCGGCGCGGTTGCGCTCCTGGGTCCGATAGCGGACGGCGGTGATCAGGATCACCCCGTCCAGCGTCAGGCGACTGCCCGCCAGTTTCATGAGCCGCGCCCGCACCGGCTCGGTCAGGGACGGCGAGTTGCGGGCGTCGAACCGCATCTGGACCGCCGTCGAGACCTTGTTGACGTTCTGGCCCCCCGGTCCGCCGGCGCGGAAGAAGCGGAACTCCAGCTCGTTCTCGGGGATGACCGTCACCGGACCACCCGTTTGGCACGGACCACGGCCTGATCCAGCGCCTGCAGGAAGGCCGAGCGATCCTTCGGTCCGAACGGCGGCGGGCCCGAGGTGGCCACGCCCATGGAGCGCAGATGCTCGCCGACCATCCGTCCGGCGAGGGCTGAGCCGATGGAGTCCGGGGTGAAGGGCTGGCCGTTGGACTTCAGCGCCTGGGCCCCGGCCTTGAGGCAGCGGTCGGCCAGGGGGATGTCGGCAGTGATGACGATGTCGCCCGGGCCCGCCCGTTCGGCGATCCAGTCGTCGGCAATGTCAGGCCCGGCGTCGACGACGACCTGTTCGATCCATTTTTCGCGCGGCGTGTTGATCCAGCTGTTGGAGACCACGAACACATGCAGGCCGTAACGCGCCGCCACGCGATAGACCTCGTCCTTCACCGGACAGGCGTCGGCGTCGATGAAGAGGCGGGGAAGGGACATGGGTGTGGGGTGTGGGGTTTGGGGTGTTGGGTTCATGGACAACAGGTTCGGAGCATGAGCGGCCTGCCTTCCTTAACCCCACACCCTAAACCCCACACCTCACACCCGACACTCTACCGACCGTAAGCCGGCGGCATCGCGCCTTCGCCGCCGGACGCATAGCGGTCGCGGAGCAGGAACTGGCGGCTGGTCGGGGCCTGTTCGGCGCCGCCGATGAAGATGGTCTCGGCATTGCTGAGTGGCTCCAGCGGATCACCGGACCAGATCACCACATCGGCGGCCGCCCCTGCGCGCAGCTCGCCGAACTGGCCCGCCATGCCGAAGATCTTCGCCGGATTGACGGTGATGGCCTCGATGGCGGCGTCATAGGGCAGGCCATGCGAGACGGCGTTGCCGGCATTGTAGCGGGTCTCGCGGACCCGGTGGGAGCCGTCATTGCCCTTGATGGCGATGACCACACCCGCCGCGTCGAGAACGGTCGCGTTCTGCATCCGCGCCGCCCGGGTCTCGAGGCTGCCGGGCAGGTTGGACAGCGGGTTCAGCAGGACCGGCACATTGGCCGCCGCGATCTGGTCGGCGACCAGCCAGGCTTCCTCGGCCCCGTCGAGGATGATCTTCACGCCTTCCTCGCGGGCGAGGCGCAGGACCTGCTGGATGTCGGCCGCACGGCGCACGGTGACGATCAGCGGCAGGGTGCCGTTGGCGACCGGGATCAGGGCCTCGAGATCGGCGCGGGACAGGCTGAGATCGCGCAGGCCGGCGCGGTCATAGGCAGCGCGGTTGCGGGCGAAGAGGCGGACCTCGGCCAGGGTTTCCTTGAACTGGGTGAACTGGGCCCCGCGGGCCCCGCCGGCGATTCCGGCACCGGCTTCGCCGAACGGGGCGATCATGGCCACGCGCGGCTTGACCAGGATGTCGGTCCCGGCCGCCAGATGGATGATGGCCGCCTGGCCGGCGAACAGGCCGGGCGACTGCAGGCCGCCGTGGCCGACGCCCGCGAAGTCGGAGTCGTCATGGGCATGACCGCCACTGCCACCGCCGCCGCCGGCATGGGTCGGCACGACGATGGCGCGGGTGATGCCGCCGAGGCGGGCCACCGGCAGGGTGAAGGACCAGGGGTCGAGGCCGTAGCTGACATCGAATGAGGCACTGATGGTGTTGGCCCCGTTGGACAGGTCGTCCGAGCCGTTGACGGAGGAAATCTCCGAACCGCCGAGGCCGCTGTCGACCGCGACGAAGCCGGGCGAGACCACCTTGCCGCGGGCGTCGATGATGCGGGCTCCTGCGGGGGCGGCACCGGTCCCGACCGAGACGACCCGGCCGTTCTGGATCACCACTGTGCCGTTCTCGATCACCGAGGTTCCGGTCAGGACCCGACCGCCGGTGATGGCCGTCAGGGACTGGGCGGAGGCGGGGCTGGTCAGGGCGACGGCGCAGACGGCGCCGAGGATGAGGCTCTTGAGGCGCATCAGCGGGCTCCCTGCAGGACGTTGGCGGCGGGCAGGCCGAAGCCGGGCTGGCCCAGTTCGAAGTCCGACAGCGGTTGATAGGCCGGGTTCATGCGGTCGAAGGTCAGGGCCCCGTCGATGAAGACCTGGTCGGCGCGGGCATAGACACTGAACGGATTGGCGCTCCAGATCACGACATCGGCGCGTTTGCCGGTCTCGAGCGATCCGGTCTGGTCGGCGATGCCGAGCGAGCGGGCGGGGTTGAGGGTGATCCAGCTGATCGCCCGTTCCTCGCTGATGTTCATGCCGATGCGGCGACCGGCGGCCAGGGCGGCGGCGGCCTCCTGGTTCAGGCGCTGGGTCAGTTCGGCGTCGTCGGAGTGGATGACGGCGCAGGAGCCTTCGGGCGCGTCGACCAGGGCGGCATTGGCCTCGACCGCGTCGAGCGCCTCCATCTTGAAGCCCCACCAGCCGGTCCACATGTCGGCGCAGATGCCCTCGCGGGCCAGAAGCGGCGCGATCTTGTAGGCCTCGATGGCGTGGTGGAAGGCGGTGATCTCATAGCCGAACTCATTGGCGATATCGATCATCACCGCCATTTCGTCGGCG
The DNA here is from genome assembly GCA_040380105.1 of Caulobacteraceae bacterium. Taxonomy (GTDB): domain Bacteria; phylum Pseudomonadota; class Alphaproteobacteria; order Caulobacterales; family Caulobacteraceae; genus Brevundimonas. The sequence goes on from JBEIJS010000071.1 coordinate 2,816, forward strand.
CGGTAGCAGTGGTTCTGGACCAGGACGGTGCCGTCCAGCACGCCCGCGAGGGTCTCGAGCTGCAGGTTGCGGGTCGGAGGCGAGCCCTCCCCGTCCTCGCGCCATTTGTCCCATTTGGCCTTGTAGTCGCGGGCGGCGATGAAGGCGGCGCGATAGCCGGCGACATTGCCCATGCCGGTGGCGGGCGAGCTGTTGCGGCCGCCGTAGACGCGCGACGGGTTCTCGCCGCAGGCCATCTTCAGACCGTAGGGGGCACCGGGCATCTTCATGCCCTGCATGGTCACCGAGGGGACGTTGCGCAATGTCACGCCGCGACCGCCGAACAGATTGGCCGAGCCGGGCAGGACCTGAAGGGTGGTGATCCCGCCGGCGCGGGCGGTGTTGAAGCCGGGGTCCTGGGGCCAGATCGAGTGCTCGGCCCAGACCTGGGCGGTGTTGGGGCTGGTCGCCTCATTGCCGTCGCTCATTCCGGAGACGCCGGGCGAGGGATAGACGCCGAGGTGGCTGTGGACGTCGATGATGCCGGGGGTCACGAACCGGCCGCGGGCGTCGACGACGCGATAGCCGGCGGGCACCGGGGTCGAGGCGTTACCGACTGCGGCGACCTTGCCGTCGGTGACGATGACCACGCCGTTCTCGATCCGCTGGCCGGCACCGGTGAAGACCGTGCCGCCGACGATGGCCATGTTCTCGCGCGGCAGGCCGCGATAGGTCGAGGGGAAGGGGTCGGGGACGTCCGCGACGTCGAGCCCGCGGGCCAGAGGCGTGCGGGCCTCAGCGTCGGCTGCGGCGTCGGCTGCGGGGGTCTCCGCGTCGCCCCCCATGGTGGCGCAGGCCGACAGTGCCAGTGAACCCGCCAGCACACAGGCGAGAGTGGCGAGGCTGGAGCCCCGCAGGCTTTGACGTCTCATCGAAGGCTCCCCGGATGCGCCCGGCGTGAAGTGTGGGGCGCAATTGGGGCGGATTACAAAGGCCTTCGGTGCGATCCGTCAAAGCCGGAAACATTACAGATCGGTAAGGCGGGCTTTCAGTTCGGGATCGGACAGACCGGCGACCTCCAGAATCTTCGTCCGGGACTGGCCGCCGCGCTGGACCGGGACGGCGGATTTCGCCGTCCACATCCCGGCGGTCGCTGCTGGCAGGCTCAGGGGTTCCGGAACGGCTTGGTGCCATAGGCCGCCCGATCCTCCGAGATCGCCATGGCGACCATGATCACATCCCGGGGATCGCCCCGGAAACCGCTCTCGAAGATCTGTTCCAGCCCGGAGCGGTCGCCCGCTGCGATGATCAGGATCGACCGCGCCAGCTGCTGGGGGCCGACGGTGAGCTTCATGTCCCACAATGACCTCAGCCGGGCCCGAACGGCCTTTCGGTCGGCCGGGTCACGGAAGTCCCGATCAATACGCGCCCGGACGTCGCCGGCCAGCCTCCAGAACATGGGTGAGCCGTCAGCCCAGCGCCTTCATCAGCTCCGGCACCACGGTCTTGTAGTCGCCGACGATGCCGTAGTCCGCGACCTGGAAGATCGGGGCGTCGGCGTCCTTGTTGATGGCGACGATGACCTTGGAGTCCTTCATGCCGGCGAGGTGCTGGATGGCACCCGAGATGCCGATGGCGATGTAGAGGGCCGGGGCGACGACCTTGCCGGTCTGGCCGACCTGGTAGTCGTTCGGGGCATAGCCGGCGTCGACGGCGGCGCGCGAGGCACCGACCGCGGCACCGAGGCGGTCAGCCAGGGGGTCCATGACGGCCTGGAACTCCTCGGCCGAGCCCATCGCCCGGCCACCCGAGACGACGATCCTGGCCGCGCCCAGTTCCGGACGGTCCGACTTGACCATTTCCTCGCTGACGAAGGTGGCCTTGCCGGCGTCGGCACCGGCGATGGTCTCGACCTTGGCCGAGCCGCCCTCGCCCGCCGCGTCGAAGCTGGTCGGGCGGACGGTGATGACCTTCTTGCCGTCCGAGGACTGGACCGTCTCCAGCGCGTTGCCGGCGTAGATCGGGCGCACGAAGGTGTCGTTCGACACGACCTCGATGATGTCCGAGATCGGCGCGACGTCGAGCTTCGCCGCGATTCTCGGCATGAAATTCTTGCCGTCGGTGGTGGCCGGCGAGAGGATGGCGTCATAGCCGCCGGCCAGGCCGACGACGGTGGCGGTGACCGCCTCGGCCAGCTGGTGGCTCAAGGCCCCGCTTTCGGCCAGCAGGACCTTGCGCACGCCGGCGATCTTCGCGGCGGCCTCGGCAGCGGCCTTCGAGCCCTGGCCGATGACCAGGATATCCACATCGCCCGACAGTTTCAGGGCGGCGGTGACGGTCTTGTGGGTGGTGTCGCGGACGGTGTCGCCGTCGCGATCGGCGATAACGAGAACGGCCATTACAGGACCCCCGCAGTCTTGAGCTTGGAAACCAGTTCGGCGGAATCGGCCACCTTGATCCCGGCCGAGCGGGTCGGCGGGGCCGTGACCTTCTTCACCGTCAGGCGCGGCGCTGTGTCGACGCCGTAGTCGGCGACCGCCTTGACCGCGATCTCCTTCTTCTTGGCCTTCATGATGTTGGGCAGGGAGGCGTAGCGCGGGGTGTTGAGGCGCAGGTCGACCGAGACCACGGCGGGCAGGGCCGCGGCCAGGGTCTGCAGGCCGCCGTCGACCTCACGGGTCACCGTCGCCGAGCCGCCGCCGATCACGATCTTGCCGGCGAAGGTGGCCTGGGGCCAGTCGAGCAGGGCGGCCAGCATCTGGCCGACCGCATTGTTGTCGCCGTCGATCGACTGTTTGCCGAGCAGGACCAGGTCCGGCTTTTCCTCATCGACCACGGCCTTGAGCAGTTTGGCGACGGCCAGGGGCTCAAGGTCGGCGTCCGACTGGATCAGCAGGCCGCGGTCCGCGCCCATGGCCAGGGCGGTGCGGATGGTTTCCTGGGCCTGGGTCACGCCGATGGAGACGACCACGATCTCGGTCGCGGTTCCGGCGGCATGATGCTCCTTGCCCTCCTTCATGCGCACGGCCTCTTCGACGGCGATCTCGTCGAACGGATTCATGCTCATCTTGACGTTGGCCAGATCGACACCGGTCTGGTCCGCCTTGACGCGAGCCTTGACGTTGTAGTCGATCACCCGTTTGACGGGGACGAGAACCTTCATTGTGCTATCCACGAAAGCGCCGGAATGTTGGGTGAGGGAATGGTACGCCTCACTCCGCCTGTCAACGTAACGCCGCGTCAACGGACGAAGACGTCCGCCTCTCAAAGCTTCGGAACGCCTCCATGCATCGCCTCCTGTCCATGAAACGGCTCAGCATCCTGTTTCTGTCGATCTTCGCGGTCCTTCTGGCCGGCATGTTCGCCTATGAGCGGCTGGTCGTGGCTCCGGGGGACCGCTGCGAGGCAGGCGGCAAATGGTGGGATCCCGAGACCAGGGTCTGTGCCCAGCCGATCTCGATCGCCGAGATCACGGGCCGTCCCAATCCCGGCGAACGCGCCGCGGCCTCGGCGGAGAAGAACCGCGAACTGGTGGCGATCGAGGATTCGCTCGCGGCCCGGAAGCGCGCCCGTGACGCTGACGCCGACCGCCAGCGCGCGGCCCTCGCGGCGCAGTAGTCCCGAGCCCTCGGTCGCCGGTGTGCGGCGTCGGGAGGGTTCATCACAACGGGCACAACGGGTCCACAAAGGACACGATGGGACCGGAGATGCGGTCCGGCCGGTGTCGTTTTCCGCAGGTCATGAGATCGCGGCTTCGCCGCATGCGATCTGATGAGTGTCCGTCGCATGAGACCCGTTGTGCGCGTTGTGAACCCGTTGTGCCCGCTGTGAAGAACCGACGCTGCAGGAAGCAGGCGGCGTCGGCTCGCCCTATCGGGTCGCGCCCGGTTTCCACTTCATGTCATCGGTGTGCGGCGTCGGGAGGGTTCATCACAGCGGGCACAACGAATTCACAAAGGACACGACGGGACCGGAGATGCGGTCCGGCCGGTGTCGTTTTCCGCAGGTCATGAGATCGCGGCTTCGCCGCAATTGAACGGATCAGCGTCCGGCTCTAACGGCCCTGCAACGCATGAGGCGGCCCCGGCTGCGTCCGCCGCACGAGATCCGTTGTGCGCGTTGTGAACCCGTTGTGCCCGCTGTGAAGAACCAACGCTGCAGGAAGCAAGGGGGCGTCAGCTCGCTCTACCGGGTCGCGCCCGGTTTCCACTTCACGTCATCCGCGCCGTTGGCGTTGGCGCGGCGGGCGGCGACGAACAGGTGGTCGGACAGGCGGTTCAGGTAGCGGATCGCCGCAGGGGTCACCGCCGCGCCGGTTTCGACCAGTCGCACCGCCTCGCGTTCGGCCCGGCGGGCCACGGTGCGGGCCAGATGCAAATGGGCTGACAGGGCGGAGCCGCCCGGCAGGATGAAGCTGTCCAGCTCCTTGAGACTTTCGTTCATCCAGTCGATCTCGGACTCGAGCCGATCGACCTGGCTGTCGATGATACGCAGCGCCTCCCATTTGGGAGGCGGGTCCAGTGGGGTGGCAAGGTCTGCGCCGAGGTCGAACAGCTCGTTCTGGATCCGCCCCAGCATGGCGTCGATGCGGTCGTTCTGGCCGGAATGCAGCCGGGCCATGCCCAGGACGCTGTTCAGCTCGTCGACGGCACCATAGGCCTCGACGCGGCGGTCGCTTTTGGAAACCGTGTCACCCGACGCCAGACGGGTCTGCCCGCCATCGCCGGTCTTCGTATAGATACGGTTCAGGACGACCAAAGGCTCAGCTTCCCGCGGGTCTAACCGGCATGCGTGGATTTCCACCACATGCCGACGCACAGCAGCACGACCGCCACCGCCTGCAGTCCCACGCGCAGTCGCATGAGCTTGTTGGAGCGCGACCGATCCGCGTCACTGCCCCTGTGAAGGGACCAGAGGCCGAACCCGAGGGTGACGGCGACGGCCAGGATCGCGACGAGGATGAGAATGTTGATCAGGTTGCCCATGTCCGCAATCTAGGCCGGGTTGCAGGGCGAGACCAGTGCGCCGGTGCCACATGTCGCCCGCCCCGACCGTTAAGTTTTCGGTCATCCTCTCGGCTAGGTCGATGGTCATTTTTCCGTGGTTCGGTGGCGCTTCCTTGAGGGTGCCCATGACCGACCACACCATCCGCAATCTGGCCCACCTGCGGCGCTCTGCCTCCACGGCCCGTGTCCTGAACCTGCTGAGGGTCTGGCTGGACCACGGCCATGAGCCCGAATGGGCGGAGCGGCCCGTGTTCCAGACCATGGCGCTGAACCGTTCCCTGATCATGAAGCACCGGCTGCGGCGGGACGAGGTGGACTCGTTCTACCTGCGCCGGCAGGTGGCAACGAAGGTGATCATTCCCCTCGATTCCCGCGACCTCAAGGCAGGGGGGCGTTACCTCTTCGTCGGTCAGCGCGACTATGAGCGGGTCATGCGGGAGGTGTTCGGCATCTCCTCCAGTCATCCGGACATGAAGACGCTCGCCCTGTTGGACCGGCTGCCTTCACTGGACCCGTTCCTGTTGCGCGAGCAGTTGAAACGCGGCGGGGTGGACCCCGCGTTCTGCTATCTCTCGATCAGCGATTCCGACGTCGAACACATGTCGAGTTTCGTGGAGAAAGAGATCCGTCCGCTGGTCACCCTGTCCCTCGGTCCCGATCTTGAGACGGTGGGTTCCACCCGGCGCCTTGCGGCGAAGATCATGTCGAACCGCCCGACCGACCATATGGAAGCCTTGCGCATGACCCTTCGCCTGGAGCTGGAGGAATATGAGGACGGCATCTTCTGCTGGAAGGGCTTCCTCTACTACAAATGGGTCCTGACCAGCCTGAAGGTCGAAGCCATCGGCGTTGCCGATGCCGTCAAGTCAGTGCGCCCCGTCGGGAAGGTGGATCGGGAAGCCCGGACCTGGCTGGAACGGGGCAGGAGCGTGCTGCATGACCGGATCATCGGGACCTGCAATGAGGCGGAACGCACCCTTGCGATTTACGACACGGCCTTTGCCGCGCTGACGGACGAAAACCGGCCGGCTTCCTTCCGGGAGTTTCTTCTGGAATCGCCCCAGTTGTTTTCGAAGCTGGGCGACCAGCTCGGTGCCATCCAGCACATCGTAAGCTTCTGGCGGTTCCGGTTCAGCTCCGGATCCTCGGGGGTGGGGGTCGATGAGCTGATCGACATCTTCATGGATTTCGAGGCCGGTCTCGCGGCCGGGCAGGCCGGCAGGCCCGCGTCCCGCCGGGCGGCCTGAGCGACAGCCCCGGTCAGGGGCGGCTGGCGTAGGCCCGGGTGAGAACGGCGACGTCGAGCGCGGATATCCGACCACCCGAGCCCCCCAGGGCACAATCCCGCCGTCGGGCCTCGGCACGCGCGGCCGGGGTGAAGGCCAGGGCCACTCCTCGGCGGCGATGCGTCGGGTCCTCGAGATAGTGCATCACCGAACAGGGGTCGTACTGACGGGTGAACAGCAGCCGGGACGTCGTCCCGATTCCGTCCGCGGCAGCGCGGCGGTCAGGGGCGGGGATGTCGAGACGGACGGCATAGTTCCGCCGCCAGAGACTTTCCCGTTCAGCGAGGGCAAGGGGTCCGGTCCCTGCCGGTGCGGGCAGGCGGCGGACGTTGAGCCATTCCGCCCGGTCGCTGCGCTCATGCTCATGGTCCAGCCCGAGGACATGGCCGATCTCGTGGACCAGAACCCGGTGGCGGCAGGGCCCGCTCAGGATTAGGAAGCTGCGGGCTGTCGGCGGCGCGCCGGTCCCCGTCGGCCGCTCGAAGGCACCGCGCGGTGGAGGTCGGTCTGTGGTGCCGCGTCCGACCGTCGCGCGGCAGCGGTTGGCACCGTCATCGGACTGGTGGCGCAGAATGATCAGCCGCGGGCCGGAGGTCGCGGCCACAAAGCGGACCGGGGCACCGGCCGCCGTCCAGGACTGCATGGCCAACCGGACCGCAGCCAGGTCCGCGGCGGTGACGCCGGGACCAAAGCCGTAGCGAACCTGGCCGTCGGGCCACAGGCCGGTGTTCCGCTGGACCACGCCTGCAGCGGTCGGCCCCGCCGCCGCCAGCACGGCGACCAGCGTGGTGATGACCGGCAGCCGATGCTCCCAGATCCGGATCATTCTCTCTCCTGGTACCTGCCTGGAGAGGCTATCAGGCCTTTGCCTAGTAGCGGTAGTGGTCCGGCTTGAACGGTCCCGCCGTGGGGACCGAGATGTAGTCGGCCTGTTCCTTCGACAGGGTCGTCAGCTTCGCGCCCAGCTTGGCGAGGTGGAGCATGGCGACCTTTTCATCGAGGTGTTTGGGCAGGACATAGACCTGGTTGTCGTAGGATTTGGCGTTGGTCCAGAGTTCGATCTGGGCCAGCGTCTGGTTGGTGAAGGACGCCGACATCACGAACGAAGGGTGGCCCGTGGCATTGCCCAGGTTCACCAGACGGCCTTCGGACAGGAGGATGATCTTCTTGCCGTCCGGGAATTCGACGTGGTGGACCTGGGGCTTGATCTCGTCCCATTTGAAATTCTTGAGGCCGGCGACCTGAATCTCGGAATCGAAATGGCCGATATTGCAGACGATGGCGTTGTTCTTCATCGCCCGCATGTGGTCGACAGTCAGGACGTCCTTGTTGCCGGTGGCGGTGACGAAGATGTCGGCCTCGTGGGCCACGTCCTCGACGGTGACGACCTCATAGCCTTCCATCGCTGCCTGCAGGGCGCAGATCGGATCGACCTCGGTCACCTTCACCCGGGCGCCGCCCTGGCGCAGTGAGGCTGCCGAGCCCTTGCCCACATCGCCATAGCCGCAGACCACCGCGACCTTGCCCGACAGCATGACGTCGGTGCCGCGACGGATCGCGTCGACCAGGGATTCCCGGCAGCCGTACAGATTGTCGAACTTGGACTTGGTGACGCTGTCGTTGACGTTGATGGCGGGGAAGGGCAGGTCGCCCTTTTTGGCCATTTCGTAAAGGCGGTGGACGCCGGTGGTGGTTTCTTCCGACACGCCGCCGATGGCGTCACGGATGGCCGAATAGAAGCCGGGCTTCTCCGCGATGTAGCGTTTCATCACCTTGTAGAGAGCCTCTTCCTCCTCATTCTGCGGGTCGGCCAGCAGGGAGAGGTCCTTCTCGGCCTTGGGGCCGAGGACGCAAAGCAGGGTGGCGTCGCCGCCGTCGTCGAGGATCAGGTTCGGATAGCCGCCGTCGGCCCATTCGAAGATTTTGTGGGCATAGTCCCAGTACTCTTCCAGCGTCTCGCCCTTTGTGGCGAAGACGGGGGTGCCGTTGGCGGCGATGGCGGCCGCGGCGTGGTCCTGGGTCGAGAAGATGTTGCAGGAGGCCCAGCGGACCTCGGCACCCAGGGCTTCCAGCGTCTGGATCAGCACGGCGGTCTGGATGGTCATGTGCAGCGAGCCGGCGATACGGGCACCCTTGAGGATCTGCTGCGGACCGAACTCTTCGCGCAGCGCCATCAGGCCCGGCATTTCGGTTTCGGCGATGGCGATTTCCTTGTTGCCGAACGGGGCAAGCGAAATGTCGCGGACGATATAGTCGGTCATGGGGCGAGGCTTTCCGGCAAGGTGTTGCGGCGGCCTATAGACCGGTCCCGGGGCCGGGGCAAGAAACCCATAAGGATGTCTTTATGTGTTTAGGCGCCGGGAGGCTCTGGCGTGTGGCGCTCAGGTGCGCTCAACATGAGGCTCAGTTGGGGAGAGGTATCATGCACAGATTGATGGCGAGCGCAGGGGTTGCGGCGGTTCTCGTGCTGGCAGCACCGGTGACGGCGCAGGCACAGGCCGGCCCGGTGACCCTGGTCCAGGCCGGACGGCTTCTGGATCGACCGGGACAGGCACCGCGCGGTCCCTCGACCGTGGTGGTGCAGGACGGGCGGATCGTCGAGATTCGCGACGGCTTCGTCGACGCCGCGGCCTTCCCGGGCGCGACCGTGATCGATCAGCGCGAGCGGTTCGTGATGCCGGGCCTGATCGACAGTCATGTGCATCTGGTCTCGGACCTCGGCGGCCAGGCCGGCTTCCTGTCCGGCGTCACCGAGAACCTGCCGGCGCATGCCTTTCGGGCGGCTGAGAACGCC
>JBEIJS010000072.1:0-11789 GCA_040380105.1 Caulobacteraceae bacterium
CCTTGAAGAAGGCGTGGGTAAACAGGTGGAACATGGCGGCCTGGTAGGCCCCGACGCCCGCCGCGAAGAACATGTAGCCAAGCTGCGAACAGGTCGAATAGGCGATCACCCGTTTGATGTCGTTCTGGGCCAGGCCGACGGTGGCCGCGAACAGGGCCGTGACCGCACCGGTCAGGGCGATGATCGCCGAGGCGACCGGGGCATACTCATAGATCGGCGACAGCAGGCAGACCATGTAGACGCCGGCGGTGACCATGGTCGCCGCGTGGATCAGGGCCGACACCGGGGTCGGGCCCTCCATGGCGTCGGGCAGCCAGGTGTGCAGGAAGAACTGGGCCGACTTGCCCATCGCACCCACGAACAGCAGGGCACCGGCGAGGTCGAGCGCCGACCAGGTGTGACCGAGGAAGACCCAGCCCGTTCCGGCCTTGGCGGAAATCAGCGGGAACAGTTCGTCGAACTGAATCGTGCCGAACATCCAGAACACCGTCAGGATGCCGAGAGCAAAGCCGAAATCGCCGACGCGGTTGACCACAAAGGCCTTGATGGCGGCGGCACTGGCGGTGGACTTCTTGTACCAGAAACCGATCAGCAGATAGGACGCCAGCCCCACTCCCTCCCAGCCGAAGAACAGCTGCATGAAGTCGGCGGCGGTGACCAGCGCCAGCATGGCGAAGGTGAACAGCGACAGGTAGGCGAAGAAGCGCGGCTTGTCGGGATCCTCGGCCATATACCCCCAGGAATAGAGGTGGACGAGCGAGGACACGCTGGTAACCACGACCAGCATCACCGCCGACAGGGCGTCGATGCGGATTGACCAGACCGACTGGAAATCGCCGACGTTGATGAAGGGGAACAGTTCGACCGTAAAGGCTTCAAGCCCGCCCCAGGTCCATTGGCTGAACACGATCCAGGAAACGGCGCACGAGAAGAACAGCAGGCCCGTGGTGATCGATTTGGACACCAGGTCGCCAAGCCGCCGGCCGCTCAGGCCGACGATGACGGCGCCCAGCAGCGGCGCGAAGACGCCGAGGGTGACGAGAAGCGCGAGGTCCACGGTCAGCCCTTCATCACGGAGGCGTCATCAACCGCGATGTCGCCGCGGTTGCGGAAGAAGGTCACCAGAATGGCAAGGCCGATGGCGGCCTCGGCGGCGGCCACAGTCAGGACGAACATGGCCATGATCTGACCCTGCACGTCATTGAGATAGGCCGAGAAGGCGACGAAATTGATGTTCACGGCCAGCAGGATCAGCTCGACCGACATCAGGATGATGATGACGTTCTTGCGGTTCACGAAGATGCCGAAGACGCCGATGGTGAACAGGATCGCGCCCACCGCCAGATAGTGCTGCAGGGTGATGTCCATCAGACCAGATCCTCGGGGGTAACGCCGGCACCGGTGGTCACGGACTTGACCTCCATGGCCTTCTTCGCATCGCGACCGACCTGACGGGCGATATTCTGACGCTTGATGCCGGGCTTGTGGCGCAGGGTGAGGACGATGGCTCCGATCATGGCGATCAGCAGCACGATCCCCGACGCCTGGAAGATGTAGACATAGTCCGTGTAGAGCACCCGACCGATGGCCTCGACATTGGACATCTCAGCCGTCGCCGCGACCGGGCCGACAGCGTCAGCCGCCGCGCCGCCGCTCACGACGGCAAAGGAAATCACGATCATTTCGACCAGCAGTATGCCCGCGACGATCGCCGCCAGCGGCAGGTAGCGGGCGTATCCCTCGCGCAGGCGCACGAAGTCGACGTCCAGCATCATGACCACGAACAGGAACAGCACCGCGACGGCGCCCACATAGACGACCACCAGCAGCATCGCGAGGAACTCCGCACCGAGCAGGACGAACAGCCCCGCTGACGAGAAGAAGGCCAGGATCAGCCACAGCACGCTGTGCACGGGGTTCTTCGCTGTGACGACCATGAGGCCGCCCAGCACGGCCACCGTGGCCAGCAGATAGAAGGCAATGCCTTGCAACATCGGAGGCCTCAGCCCCTTTCGGTTAGTGGAGGACGATTCCCTTCGGAATCGCCGTCCTGTTCAGCGTCTGCGCCTTAACGGTAAGGCGCGTCGAGTTCCAGATTCTTCGCGATCAGTCGTTCCCAGCGGTCGCCGTTGGCGAGCAGCCGGTCCTTGTCGTAGAGCAGCTCTTCACGTGTCTCGACCGTGAACTCCGAGTTCGGCCCCTCGACGATGGCGTCCACCGGACAGGCCTCGGCGCACAGGCCGCAGTAGATGCACTTGACCATATCGATGTCGTAGCGGGTCGTGCGGCGGCTGCCGTCGGCGCGCGGTTCGGCCTCGATGGTGATGGCCTGGGCCGGGCAGATGGCCTCGCACAGCTTGCAGGCGATGCAGCGTTCCTCCCCGTTCGCATAACGGCGCAGGGCGTGCTCGCCCCGAAACCTCGGCGATTGCGGATTGCGCTCGAACGGATAGTTCACCGTGGCCTTGGGACGGGCCATGTATTTCAGCGACAGGCCGATCGCGCCGACGGCATCGATCAGGAGCGCACCCTTAGCGGCCTGGACAAGACGGTTGAACATTACTGGCTGGCTCCGGAAACGCCGCGGCAAAGCTGCTCCTTGCGCGGGTCCTCTGGTCGGGTGATGGCACACAGCCGCGCGCGCTCGGCCTCCTGCCGCTGGATGCGTTCCTGGCGTTCCTGCCACTGCCGCGGCGAAACCGGTTCGGCCTCATAGGTCGGGATGGTGCAGGCGGCAGTAGCGGCGACCAGCAGGGCGATAGCGAGGATCCGGCTCACAGCAGGCCCACCTTTGTTGCCACGAGCCAGCCCGACACAATGACCACGCAGACCAGCGAGGTCGGCAGGAAGATCTTCCAGCCCAGACGCATCAGCTGGTCATAGCGGTAGCGGGGCACAAAGGCCTTCACCAGGGCAATCATGCAGAACCAGAACACGGTCTTGCCGAGGAAGGTGACCAGATAGATCCCCTGCTCCAGCCAGCCCGGCAGGCTGTCCAGCCAATACTGCGGCACGCCCGGGTTCCACCCGCCGAAGAACAGCAGGGTAATCATGGCGCACATGAAGACGATGTTGGCGTATTCGCCGATCATGAACAGCAGGTACGGGGTCGAGCTGTATTCCACCTGGTAGCCGGCCACGAGCTCGGACTCGGCCTCGGGCAGGTCGAAGGGTGGACGGTTGGTCTCGGCCAGGGCCGAGACGAAGAAGATGATCGCCATCGGCCACATCACCACGATCAGCGGCCAGGTCCCTGCCCCGCCGCCAAAGGCGAACCAGTTCCAGAACATGCCCTGCTGCTGGGTCACGATCGAGGTCAGGTTCATCGTCCCGGCCAGCAGGATGACGTTGATGATCACCAGACCGATGGAGACCTCATAGGACACCATCTGCGCAGCGGACCGCAGCGAGCCGAGGAACGGATACTTCGAGTTCGAAGCCCAGCCGCCCATGATGATGCCGTAAACACCCAGCGAGCTGATCGCGAAGATGTACAGGATGCCGACGTTGAGGTCAGAGATGACCCAGCCCGGCGCGAACGGAATGGCTGCCCAGGCGATGAAGGCCAGGACGAAGGTCAGCAGCGGCGCCAGCAGGAACACCACCTTGTCGGCGCCCGCCGGCACGATGATTTCCTTGAGCACGAATTTGAAGAAGTCGGCGAACGACTGCAGCAGGCCGAACGGCCCGACCACGTTGGGGCCCTTGCGCATCTGCACCCCGGCCCAGATCTTCCGGTCAGCAAGCAGCAAAAAGGCGAGCGAGATCAGGATCCCGACGGTAACGAGCAGGATTGCCCCTGCCGTGGCCAGGGTCCAGCCGAGAGGTGTGGTCCAGAAGTCCATCGCGCCTTACTCCGCCGCCATCGCGACCGGGGCGATCCGCTGGGCGGACAGCTCGGCCATCGTCGCGCTGGCACGCGTGATCGGGTTGTTCAGATAGGGGTCGCGCACCGCCGAAACGAAAGCTGTGTCGCCCAGATCACCCTTCTTGCCCAACGAGCCGACGTCGAACGACGCAGGGGAAGGCAGATAATCGATCCGCCCGAAGGTCGGGTGGTCCGCCATCAGTTTCGAGCGCAGGGCATCGAGCGTGTCGTACGGCAGGGTCTGGCCGACCATGGCCGACAACGCCCGCAGAATGGCCCAGTCCTCCTTCGCCTGCCCCTTGGGGAAGACGACCCGTTCGGCCATCTGCACCCGGCCCTCGGTGTTCACATAGAGGCCCGACTTCTCGGTATAGGCCGCGCCGGGCAGGATCACGTCGGCACCATGGGCCCCGCGGTCGCCGTGGCTGCCCAGATAGACGCGGAAAGCGTCGGACTTCGACACGTCGATCTCGTCGGCACCCAGCAGGAACAGGACGTCCAGCGCGCCCTTGGCCGCCATCTGCGCCGCCGACTTGCCGCCCTCACCCGGGACAAAGCCCATGTCGAGGCCGCCGACGCGCGAGGCCGCGCTGTGCAGGACGTTGAAGCCGTTCCAGCTGTCCGTGACCACGCCGACCTTCTTGGCCAGAGCGCCGAGTGCGTTCAGCACGGCCGCTCCGTCCGCGCCTGACACCGCACCCGCACCGACGATGATCGCCGGCCGCTCGGCCTTCGACAGGAAGTCCAGCGCCGCCTTCGGCAGCTTGGCCAGTGTCTTCGAACCGGCACCGAACCAGTTGTATTCAAAGGTCAGATTGACCTGTTCGCCGATCACGCCGATCCCGGTCTTGCCGGTCAGCCAGGCCTTGCGCAGGCGGGTGTTCAACAATGGCGCCTCGGTCCGCGGATTGGCACCCACGATCAGGACGGCGTCGGCATTCTCGATACCCGCGAGGCCCGAGTTGAACAGCCAGCCTTCGCGAGGCCCATGGCCCAGCGCGCTGCCATCCTGACGGCAGTCGGTGTTGGCCGATCCCAGGGCACGGAACAGGTCCAGCGCCGCCTTCATCGATTCCGCATCCTGCAGGTCGCCCGTGATCACGCCGATCCGGTCAGAAGGCGCCGCGTTCAGCTTCGCAGCGACGACTCCCAGCGCCTCGTCCCAGGATGCGGCGCGCAGCTTGCCGTTCTCGCGCACATAGGACTGGTCCAGCCGCTGCCGCTGCAGGCCATCGACCGCATAGCGGCTGATGTCCGACAGCCACTCCTCATTGATGCCCTCATTCACGCGCGGCAGGATGCGCATGACCTCGGCACCCTTGGCGTCGGCGCGGATGTTGGAGCCCAGGGCGTCCATGACGTCGATGGTCTCGGTCTTCTTCAGCTCCCACGGGCGGTAGTGGTACTGCCACGGCCGGTGGGTCAGGGCACCGACGGGGCACAGGTCGTTGACGTTGCCCGACAGCTCACTGTCGATATTCTTCTCGAGATAGGTGGTGATCTCGGCGTCCTCGCCGCGCGAGATCATGCCGATGTCCGGCACCCCGGCCACTTCGGTGATGAAGCGGACGCAGCGGGTGCACTGGATGCAGCGGGTCATGAAGGTCTTGACCGTCGGCCCCATGTTCTTTTCTTCGACCGCGCGCTTGTTCTCCGCATAGCGGGAACCGTCGCGGCCATAGCCCATGGCCTGATCCTGCAGGTCGCACTCGCCGCCCTGGTCGCAGATCGGGCAGTCCAGCGGGTGGTTGATGAGCAGGAACTCCATCACCCCTTCGCGCGCCTTCTTGACCATCGGCGTATCGGTGAAGATCTCCTGGCCGTCCGCTGCCGGCAGGGCGCACGAGGCCTGCGGCTTCGGCGGTCCGGGCTTCACCTCGACCAGGCACATGCGGCAGTTGCCGGCGATCGACAGCCGCTCGTGATAACAGAAGCGCGGGATCTCCTGTCCGGCGCGTTCGGCGACCTGGAGCACGGTCATCCCGGGCTCGAACTCGACCTCTACGCCGTTGACTTTCGCGATGGGCATTCGCCGCGACCTCTGCGTTTCTTCTAAGCGGACCGGATCAGAACCAGGACTTGTTCCCCGCGACATAGTCGCGGTGGAAGTCGGCGTCCGGTTTGACCAGGTAGATGATGAATTCGATGAAGGCGATGACGCCCACGATGAAGGGAATGATGCCGAAGGTAATCCAGCCGAGGAAGAAGGCCAGCAAGGCCGCGACGATCTTGTTCTTGTCGCCTGACAGGTTCAGCGGCGCGCCACTGGTGATGTAGATGTTGCTCGCCACGCCGTCGGCGATCTCGAAATCAACCTGCTGGCCGGCGAAGGCCTCGCGCGCGCCGCCCATCAGGCCGCCGCGCGTGAAGGTGTAGCGCACGCCGTCGTCGCCGCTGATCAGGCCGGAGCCGGTGTAGTCGTCGTAACTCAGAACCTTGCCACGCATCAGCCCTGCCCCTGAATGTCTGCAACCGCGCCGCTGTCAGGCAGGGTCTGGGTGATCGTCACCTGCTCGCCGTCGATCACGAACCGGGTCACTGGATCGCCGGCCTCGTTCATCCAGCGGTAGTCCTCAGGCCGGGTGCGATCCACCGGCTTCCAGACGACCAGATCGCCGTCGACCCGGCACTGGGCCTGCCTGCGTCCGCCGTCGACCGGCGCGCGCCAGGAGACAGTCACGATGGGGCCGTTCAGCGCGTCGATCGTGATCGAGTTTTCGTCCTGTCCGTGGATCGCCGCCAGGCCGGCGCGGCAGACCCGGCGCAGATCGGCGTCGGTCAGGGCGACCGGAGTCGCCGGAGGTGCGGCAACCGCGGGCCCGGCGACAACCTCCGACGTCGGCGCAGCCTTGCCCGCCTCGGCGCCGCAGGCGGAGAGGGTCAGGGCAGACAAGGCGATGACGGCGGCTGCGCGCATCCCTAC
Organism: Caulobacteraceae bacterium; assembly: GCA_040380105.1. Classification (GTDB taxonomy): domain Bacteria; phylum Pseudomonadota; class Alphaproteobacteria; order Caulobacterales; family Caulobacteraceae; genus Brevundimonas. The sequence goes on from JBEIJS010000072.1 coordinate 6,792, forward strand.
TCCGCCGCGATCGCATGGCCGGCGAAATTCGCGCGGCGGCTGCGGTAGGAGGCGATGCGCTCCTCGATCTCGTGACGGAAATGCCGGATCAGGCCCTGCACCGGCCAGGCGGCTGCGTCACCGAGGGCGCAGATGGTGTGACCCTCGATCTGGGTCGAGACTTCCAGCAACAGGTCGATCTCTGACGGGTCGGCCTCGCCGATGGCCATCCGCTCCAGCACCCGCCACATCCAGCCTGTGCCCTCGCGGCAAGGCGTGCACTGGCCGCAGCTCTCATGCTTGTAGAAATAGCTGATGCGGGCGATGGCGCGGACCAGATCGGTCGACTGGTCCATCACGATCACCGCCGCCGTGCCGAGGCCCGAGCGCATTTCGCGAAGGCTGTCGAAATCCATCAGCGCGACTTCGCTCATCTCGCGCGTGATCAGCGGCACCGAGGAACCGCCCGGGATGATGGCCTTCAGATTGTCCCAACCGCCGCGCACGCCGCCGCAATGGTCTTCCAGCAGCTGACGCAGCGGGATCGACATCGCCTCTTCGACATTGCACGGCCGGTTCACATGGCCGCTGATCGACATGATCTTGGTGCCGGTGTTGTTCGGCCGGCCGAAGCCCGCGAACCAGTCCGCCCCGCGCCGCAGGATAGTGCCCACCACTGCGATCGACTCGACGTTGTTCACCGTTGTCGGGCAGCCGTAGAGACCGGCTCCGGCCGGGAACGGCGGCTTCAGACGCGGCTGGCCCTTCTTGCCCTCAAGGCTCTCCAGCAGGGCCGTCTCCTCACCGCAGATATAGGCCCCTGCCCCGTGGTGAATATAGACGTCGAAATCCCAGCCATGGACGTTGTTCTTGCCGATCAGCTTCGCCTCATAGGCCTGCTTGACCGCCGCCTCCATGCGCTCGCGTTCCAGCACATATTCGCCGCGCAGATAGATGTAGCAGGCATGCGCCTGCATCGCGAAGCTGGCGATCAGGCAGCCTTCGATCAGCAGATGGGGATCATGGCGCATGATCTCCCGGTCCTTGCAGGTCCCGGGCTCGGATTCATCGGCGTTGACGACCAGATAGTGCGGCCGCTCCTTCACCTCTTTCGGCATGAAGGACCACTTCAGGCCGGTCGAGAAGCCCGCACCGCCGCGCCCGCGCAGGCCCGAGTTCTTGACGTTGGTGATGATCCAGTCGCGCCCGAGGTCGAGCATGTCCCTGGTCGCGTTCCACGCGCCGCGCTTCTTCGCCCCCTCCAGCGTCCAGTCCTGGAAACCGTAGAGGTTGGTGAAGATGCGGTCCTTGTCTTCGAGGATGCCGACCATGGTTCAGTTCGTCTCCCGCATGCGTTGGCGGTGATAGCGGGTGCGCAGGAAGATGGCGGCCAGCATCAGGGCCCAGCCGAGCGCCAGCGCGGCATATCCGACCCACTGCAAGATCGGGCCGGCGGCACCGGCAGAAGCGGCGGCCCAGACGGCGATCGCCCCGAGGATGACCAGGCCGAAACCGCCCAGACGCTGGTTGCGGCCGACAGCCCGCAGTTCGGCGCGGTACTGCGCGACCTTGGCGGCGTCTGACAGATCGGGGCGCGTCATTCGGTCACCGGATCCGAGTTCGGCAGCTTCTTGATCTTCTTGCCCGCCGAGCCGTCATAGATTTTGGCGTCGGTCAGGGTCAGGGCCCCGCCTTCCGGCTCCGAACTGGTGCGGCCGACACGGCTGCCCGGCTTCGGCTTCTTGCCGGCGGCGAAGTCGTCGATGATCTTCGCCATGCTGTCGGCCGTCAGGTCCTCGAAATAGTAGTCGTTGATCTGGGCCATGGGCGCATTGGCGCAGGCGCCCAGACATTCCACTTCCTGCCAGGTGAAGCGGCCGTCGGCGCTCAGCGTGTCCTTCGGCCCGATCTTCTTCTTGCAGACGTCCATCAAATCGCCGGCACCACGCAGCATGCAGGGCGTGGTGCCGCAGACCTGGATCAGGGCGGCCGAACCGACCGGCTCCAGCATGAACATGGTGTAGAAGGTCGCGACCTCCAGCACCCGGATGAACGGCATGCCCAGCAGTTCAGCGATGGCGCGGATGGCGGGCTCCGAGACCCAGCCCTCCTGCTTCTGCACCAGCCACAGGATCGGAATCACCGCCGACTGACTGCGGTCCGCGGGATATTTGGCGATCCACCAGTCGCATTTGGCCTTCGTCGCCTTCGAGAAAGCGAACGATGCGGGCTGTTCCTTGGCGAGACGGCGAACGCTCATCGGTCCACTTCTCCGAAAACGATGTCGAGCGAGCCGAGGATGGCGCTCACATCGGCCAGCATGTGGCCGCGGTTCATCCAGTCCATGGCCTGCAGCGAGCGGAAGCCCGGAGCCGAGATCTTGACGCGCCAGGGTTTGTTGGTGCCGTCCGAGACCAGATAGATGCCGAACTCGCCCTTGGGGGCCTCGACCGAGGCATAGACCTCGCCCTCCGGCGTGCGGAAGCCCTCGGTATAGAGTTTGAAGTGGTGGATCAGGGCTTCCATCGACCGCTTCATCTCACCGCGCCGAGGCGGAACGATCTTGTTGTCCTCGACCATCACCGGCTCGCCGGGGCAGTTGCGCAGCAGATGGATGCACTGCTCCATGATGCGCACCGACTGCTTCATCTCCTCGATACGGCAGAGGTAGCGGTCCCAGCAGTCGCCGTTCTTGCCGACGGGAATGTCGAACTCGAGGTCGGCATAGCATTCATAGGGCTGTGACTTGCGCAGGTCCCAGGCGATGTCCGAGCCGCGCAGCATCACCCCGGTGAAGCCCCAGTCCAGCGCCTGCTGCTTGGAGACCACGCCGATGTCGACGTTACGCTGTTTGAAGATGCGGTTCTCGGTGACCAGCGACTCAATGTCTTTCAGCGCCGCCGGGAATTCAGCACACCAGCGACCGATGTCGTCGATCAGGGCATTGGGCAGGTCCTGATGGACGCCGCCCGGACGGAAATAGTTGGCGTGCAGCCGGGCTCCCGAGGCGCGCTCGTAGAAGACCATCAGCTTCTCGCGTTCCTCGAAGCCCCACAGCGGCGGCGTCAGGGCACCGACGTCCATGGCCTGGGTGGTCACATTCAGCAGGTGCGAGAGGATGCGGCCGATCTCGGAATACAGCACCCGGATCAGCTGGGCCCGGTACGGCACGTCGACGCCGAGCAGCTTTTCGATAGCCAGGCAGAAGGCGTGCTCCTGGTTCATCGGCGCGACATAGTCGAGGCGATCCAGATAAGGCACGTTCTGGAGGTAGGTCCGGGCCTCCATCAGCTTTTCGGTGCCGCGGTGCAGCAGGCCGATGTGCGGATCGACACGGGTGACCAGCTCGCCGTCCAGCTCCAGCACCAGACGCAGCACACCGTGCGCAGCCGGGTGCTGAGGGCCGAAATTGATCGTGAATTTCCGGTCGTCCAGCGCGCGCGCGTGATCGGTCAGGCCGTCATCGAAGATGTCGGTGGCACCGATCGGCGTGGTGGGGGCGTGGCCGTCAGCCATCAATGGAATCCTCGTCGTGCGAGCGCGCCTTGCGGGTCAGCGCCACCAGCCAGCCCAGGGCCAGCGTCAGCAAGCCCATGCCCGACACGGCTGCGGTCGAAATTTCCCAGTTGCCGGTCAGCACCGCCAGTGCCAGCGGCGTCGACAGCAACACCGCCGAGGCACCCAGCAGCGCGCTCTGCAGCTCGCCGGCCGACAGCCGCCGGATGCCCGCGCCGACCGCCAGACAGACCACGGCGACCATGATCGCCACGCCCAGCGACTGCAGCTGCGCCGGCTCCACCTCGGGGGCCCGCGTGAACCAGCCGGTCAGCCGCGCCCCGAGCGTGAATAAAAACGCCGTCGAAAAGGTCACCAGAAAGAAGGATGAAGCTGAACGAATGGCTGCGCGATTCATCTGCATGGATCATCTCGCCTTCTCGTCGCCGGGCAGGATGGCCGCCGGGTATTCGGCGCCTTCCCAGGGCGACAGGAAATCAAAATTCCGGAACTCCTGGGTCAGTTTGACGGGTTCATACACAACCCGCTTCTGCTCTTCGTCATACCGGACCTCGACAAAGCCGGTCATGGGGAAGTCCTTGCGCAGCGGATGCCCCTGGAAACCATAGTCGGTCAGCAGACGGCGCAGGTCCGGGTGACCCGAGAACAACACGCCGAACATGTCGAAGGCCTCGCGCTCGAACCAGTCAGCGCAAGGAAAGACGCCCACGGCACTGGGCACCGGCTGGACCTCGTCCGTGGTCAGCTTGACCCGCACCCGCGCATTCCGGGTCAGGGACAGCAGGTGATAGACCACCTCGAACCGCTCCGCCCGATCGGGGAAGTCAACGCCGCAGAGGTCCAGCAACTGCTGGAAACCGAACCGGTCCTTCAGCGCCGTCAGCACCTCAACAATACTGTCACGGCTGGTGATCAGTGTCAGTTCGCCGAACGCAACCTGCGCCTCGACGCCCAATGCCCCGACCATCTCGGCACCGAGTGGCGTCAGGGCGGTTTCCATCTCCCGGATACGGGCCAGCGCGTTCATCGGTCGATCGTCCCGGTGCGGCGGATTTTCTTCTGCAGCTGCAGCAGCCCGTAAAGCAGAGCCTCCGCCGTCGGCGGGCACCCCGGCACATAGACGTCGACCGGCACGATCCGGTCACAACCGCGAACGACACTGTAGCTGTAGTGATAGTACCCGCCGCCGTTGGCGCAGCTTCCCATCGACAGGACGTACCGCGGGTCCGGCATCTGGTCGTAGACCTTGCGCAGGGCGGGAGCCATCTTGTTGGTCAGTGTTCCGGCCACAATCATCAGATCGGACTGGCGGGGACTGGCGCGCGGGGCCATGCCGAACCGCTCCATGTCGAAGCGCGGCATTGAAGCCTGCATCATCTCGACGGCGCAACAGGCCAGACCGAAGGTCATCCACATCAGCGACCCGGTTCGGGCCCAGTTGATGACGTCATCGAGCGAGGTGGTGATGAAGCCCCGCTCGCCCAGCTCGGCATTCACGGCCTC
>JBEIJS010000073.1:0-11679 GCA_040380105.1 Caulobacteraceae bacterium
TCCGGCCATCTATGTGCTGGACGGCTGCCTGCCCGGGCGCGGAGCCCGGCTCAGGGACGCGAACCTGCGCCCGGTATTGAACGCTGACGCCCAGCTGGCGGAATGGACGGCCGCAGGCGGCGGCGCCAGCGGTATCCAGATAGAAACGGGCCTGAACACGAGCGGCTTTAGCGCATAGGCCGCGCCCGAACCGTTCGAGGGACTGGATCTGGTCCTGAGCCACCTCGCCTGCGCCGATGATCCGGCCGAGCCCATGAACGGACGCCAGCGGAATGCCTTTGCGGCCGCAGCGGCGCGCTATCCGGGTGTGGTGCGGTCATTCGCCAACTCAGGGGGCGTCTTCCTGGGCACTGACTATGCCTTCGATGCGACCCGACCCGGAATCTGCCTCTACGGCGGCGGGCCCGAGGGCCGCCCTGAGGGCCGCATCCGGCCCGTGGCGACTCTGGCGGCGGAGGTATTGCAGCTGCACGAGGTGCCCGCCGGCGAGTCGGTCGGCTATTCGCGCGGCTTCACGGCGACGCGGCCGACCCGGATCGCCACCTGCGCGGCAGGCTACGCCGACGGTGTGCTGCGGAGTTACAGCCCGCGCGGTCAGGTCTTCGTGGCGGGGGAACTCCGGCCGATCGTCGGACGGGTGTCGATGGACGCCTGCGCCGTCGATGTGACCGGGCTGGACCTGGCCGTCGGCGACCGCGTCGAGCTGTTCGGCGCGAACCGGATGCTGGACGACGCGGCGACCGCCGCCGGGACGATCGCCTATGAGCTGCTGACCTCGGTCACGGCCCGGGTGCCGCGGGTTTACGTCGGCTGAGACCTCAGCGCGCGTCGCGCACCACCGCCCCGCCCTTGATGACCACGGGCACCGTCTCCAGCATCCGCACATCGGCCAAAGGGTCGCCGGACACCGCGATCAGATCGCCGTAGCGGCCGGTCACAATGGCCCCCACATCGCCTTCCCGCCCGAGCGCCTGGGCGGCGTTCCATGTCGCGGCGCGGATCGCCTCGGCAGGGGTCATGCCGTATTCGACCATGATCGCGAACTGCCGGGCGTTCTGGCCATGCGGATAGATGGCGGCGTCACTGCCGAACACCATCCGGGCCCCGGCGCGGTGGGCGGCGCGGAAGCCGTCGCGCTGGACCTGGGCGGTCTCGCGGTCCTTGCGCAGATTGTCCTCGGTGACCCCGAACTCCGTGCCCGTCGCCTGGGTGAAGTCGGTGTTGTAGATGTCCATCGACAGCCAGGTCCCGTGCTCGACCGCCAGACGGATGCCCTCGGCGTCGATCATCGAGGCATGTTCGATCGTGTCTATGCCGGCGCGGATGGCATCCGCGATGCCCGAGGCGCCGTGGGCATGGGCGGCGACCTTGAGGCCCCACATATGCGCCTCATCGGCGACGGCGGTCAGTTCGGCCAGGGTCATCTGCTGCTGACCGGGTTCGGTATTGCGCGAAAAGACGCCGCCGGTCGCGCAGACCTTGATCACCTGGGCCCCGTATTTGCGGACCTCGCGAACGGCATGGCGAGCGTTCTCGACGCCGTCGGTGTTGAACGGATTGGCCTGGGCCATGGAGTACGGCATGCCGGTGACGTCGCAATGGCCGCCGGTGGCTCCGAACGAGGCACCTGAGGGAATGACCCGCGGCCCTTCGACGAAGCCGCCGTCGATGGCCTGACGCAGGGCCACATCGGCGAAATCGGGTCCGCCGAGGTTACGAACGGTGGTGAAACCCGCCATCAGGTTGGCGCGGGCATGGACGACCTGAAGGATGGCGCCGAAGTCGTCGGCATAGTCCAGCTCGTTCCAGCCCGAGACATAGGGCGTCGAGGCCAGGTGGACGTGCATGTCGATCAGGCCCGGCAGCAGGGTCAGGCCCGGCAGGTCGAGGCGGCGGGCATCCGCCGGCAGGCCGGCAGGCACGGCTGTCCCGACTGCCGTGATCCGGCCATCCGTGACCACGACCACGGGATTGTCGACATAGCGGCCGCGTTCGACATCCACCATGCGTGCCGCGGTGACGACGAGGGTATCAGCGAAGGCAGGGGTCGCGAGGACAAGCGCGAGGGCGGCGGCGGCGGCCAGACGATTCAACATGGTGGTATTCCCCAAAAGCGGCGGCGAAGCTGGCATGGCGAGCCCGCCGGGGCAACTCACCGCGCCACCTCCCCGTCCGCTGCGCGAACAGGGAGGAGACGATGAGGCCTAGCCGCCCCGACCCCCGTGTTTGGCATATTCCAGCCGCGCGATGGTCCGGTTGTGGACCTCGTCGGGGCCGTCGGCGATGCGGAGCGTACGGACCATGGCATACATTTCGGCCAGGGGTGTGTCGGCCGAGACCCCGGCCCCACCGAAGGCCTGGATGGCGTCATCGATCACCTGGAGCGCCATTCGCGGAGCCGCGACCTTGATCTGGGCGATCTCGGACTTGGCATTTTTGGCTCCGGCCTCGTCCATCATCCAAGCCGCCTTCAGCACCAGCAGGCGGCACATCTCGATATTGGTGCGGGCCTCACCGACGCGCTGCTCCCAGACCGAATGTTCGGCCAGCGACTTCCGGAAGGCGGTGCGCGACAGCAGCCGCTGGACCATCAGTTCCAGCGCCCGTTCGGCGATGCCGATGACCCGCATGCAGTGGTGGATACGGCCCGGCCCGAGGCGGCCCTGGGCGATCTCGAAGCCCCGGCCCTCGCCGGCGATCAGGTTCTCGACCGGGACGCGGACATTCTCAAGCACCACTTCGGCATGGCCGATCGGGCGTTCATCATAGCCGAACACCGACAGCATTCGCTCGACCCTGAAGCCGGGGGTGTCGACGGGCACTATGATCTGGGACTGCTGGGTATGCACCGAGGCGTCGGGGTCGGTCTTGCCCATGACGATGGTCACCGCCACGTTCGGGTGGCCCATATTGGTCGACCACCATTTGCGACCGTTGATCACATAATGGTCGCCGTCGCGCTCGATCCGGGTCCGGATATTGGTAGCGTCGGACGAGGCCACCTCGGGTTCGGTCATCAGAAAGGCGGAGCGAATCTCGCCAGCCATCAGGGGCTTGAGCCATTTCGCCTGCTGGGATTCGTTCCCGTACATATGGAGGACTTCCATATTGCCGGTGTCGGGAGCATTGCAGTTGAACACCTCGGACGACCACATATGGCGGCCCATGAGTTCCGCCAGCGGGGCGTATTCGAGGTTGGTCAGGCCTGCACCGTGATCGCCGGGCAGGAACATGTTCCAAAGGCCGGCCGCGCGGGCCTTTGCCTTCATCTCTTCCATAACCGGCGGCTGACGGCTGTGATCCTCACGGACCTGGTCGCGATACTCCGCCTCGCGCGGCAGGACCTCGTCGTCAAGGAAGCGCTTCAGCCGCTCCTGCCAGTGCAGGGCCCTGTCGCTATGCCGGAAATCCATGGTCATGCTCCGATACGAAACGGCGCGGCCCCGGGGGGAGCCGCGCCCTGGAAGTCAGTTCGTCGTGCCGCGCCTCAACGCTTCAGCAGCGGGGCCAGTTTCTGGGCGATCATCATGTCGCCGGCGATCTTCAGCTTGCCCTGCATGAAGGCCATCATCGGGTCCAGCTGGCCGTCCGAAAGGGCCATGAAGTCATCCCAGCTCATCGACACCGTGGCGTCGGCGGCCTTGTCCTCGTTGGAGACGGAGTTCGGCACCGAGGCCCCGTCGATGAAGATCTTGCCGGCGTCGCCCAGGTCGAGCTTGACGGTCTTTCCCAGACCGGAGTTGTCGCCGACAGCGCTGCGGATGTGTTCGGTAACCTGGGCCAGATCGGCCATGCGCAATTCTCCCGTAGGACTCGACCCCTTCGGGCCGATGAGCGGATTGAGACACCGAACTAGACCGCGCCCGGGCGGCTGCCAAGGTCACGCCGGGTCAAGTTGGAGAGACATTAACAGCCTGAAGCGCGCTTCGCGGCGAAATAGCGCGGCGGAAGGGCGATTTTTTCTGCCGAACAGCGGACAAGGCTCCCACCCCGGACAAGACGGATCGGGGACAGCCCGACCCGGTTTCCCTTGCCGAACCGTGGCCCATCGTTCCGGATGCGGCGCCGGTCCGGGCCGGCGCGGATCCGGCCCTGCCGTAGCCCGATCACCCGGTCCGGGCTAAACGGTCGCGGACAGAGGGCCGCGAGCGCGGTGCCTTGCTTCAGAGGCCGGACCGTGACGCCAGCGATCTTCGCAATACTGTTGGGCGGTGCGGGCCTGATCGTCGGCGCCATTCTCGCCCGGATCAGCCTGACCCTGCCGCACGGCACCGCCGGCGCGCGCCCGGGTCCGCGCCGGCTTGCGTTCATGGCCCTGGCCGCAGCGGCGCTGGGCGGCTGGGCCGCCCTGGCCCAGCCGGTGCCGCTCGCCGCTGTCCTGACCGCCCTGCTGGGCTGGCAGTTGCTGTTGATCGCGGTCATCGACGCCGAGCATTTCAGCCTCCCGGACGCGCTGACCCTGCCCCTGCTCGCGACCGGTGGACTGGCAGCGGCATTGCTGGACCATACCGGCCTGCTCGACGCCCTAACCGGCGCTGCCGCCGGATTTGCCGCCCTTTGGTTGCTGGCGTTCGCCTATCGCCGGCTGCGTGGCCGGGAGGGCCTCGGCGACGGAGACCCCATATTGCTCGCTGCCGGCGGCGCATGGGTCGGCTGGATCGGCTTGCCGAGCGTGCTCCTGTGGGCCTCCGCCGCCGGACTGAGCTTCGTGGCGGCGCGATTGCTGGTCGGGACGCGCGTTTCAGCGACGGACCGGATGCCCTTCGGACCCTGCCTCGCGGCCGGGATCTGGTTGACCTGGCAGCTGGGACCGCTGGGCCTCTAGCCGCAAGACCCGCCGCGAAACGCCTCGGCCCGAAGCGGGACGACGGAGACGGGGGCATCGCCCCCGCTCGCCACGATCGCAGGACAGCCGGAACGACTGACCGGCCGGAGGCCTCCAAGGCGCTGGAGACAACCCGGCCGGCATCAGCTCAGGGCCCGAAACTATAAAACCTCAGCGGCATGCCGATCCTGATGGCGTCCTGCTCGACCTCGACGCGGGTCAGGACCTCGAGGCCGTCGGGGATATCCACAAGCCCCATGGCAAACGGCCTGAAGGGTTCGGGCATCTCGTAGTTGCCGGGCGGAAGGGCCGCACAGGGTTGTGCGAGCCATGTCCTCGAGGTCGCCCCAGAGCAACCCTTCGCGCAACGACCGCCGCGGCGCCGAATCCGTCATTTCCGCTCTTCCCGCCGATCCAACACCGAGGTTAGTCAAAAAGACTAATCTTCTGTCCTTTCTGGCGCGGAGATCGCGCGGGGTCAAGTCGACTCTCAACTGTCGAACAATGCACGCGTTGAGGATTTCTACGAGCGGCAGTATAGGAGTCTGATGATTGAATTGAACGAGGGTGACGCCGGGCTCGGGCGCAGCGCAGTCTCCCGGTATATCCAGCTTGCTACCCTTTTCCGCCGCCGAATTGAGTCCGGGCAGTGGCCGGTCGGTCAGCAGACGCCGACGGTCGACGAATTGGCCCTTGAGTGCGGCGTGGCGCGGGCGACCATTCGCCAGGCCCTCGGACTCGTTGAGGCAGAGGGTCTGATCGAGCGCTTTCGGGCCAAGGGCACCTTCGTAAAACGTCGCCCCCAGGACCTGCTCTGGTGCGGCGTGGAAACCGACTGGCAGGGCCTGCTGAGCTCGCGCGAAGGTGCGGAGATCGAGGTTCTGGTCGATGAAAAGGGCGGCGCGCCGCTGGTTCATCACGCCATCGGCCAGGCCGGCCAGACCTATCGTCGTTTGCGGCGGCGGCACTCGATGAACGGCCAGGCTTTCCTTCTGGCCGACATCTATGTTGACGAGCGGGTCGCTTCCAAGCTCAGCGACGCCGATCTGAGGACAAAAACCGCCCTCAGGCTGGTGTCCGGCGTGGCCGGTGTGAAGATCGCCGAGGCCCAGCAAACCCTCACGATCGGAACTGCCGATATCGAGACCGCACAGTTGCTTGGCCTGCCGCTGAACGCACCGATCTGCCATGTGACGCGCTCGGCTGTCGACCAGCGCGGCCGTCTCGTCCTGGTTTCAAACGGGATCTACCGCGGCGATGTGGTTCGGGTCGACATCCGGCTGAAATAGGTCAACTGCCGCGATAGGCGGGCGGACGTTTCTCCATGAAGGCGGTCATACCTTCCTTCTGGTCGGCCGTGGCGAACAGGCTCGTGAACAGCCTGCGCTCTTCTGCGAGGCCGGCGTCCAGCCCGTTATCCGAGCCGAACCTTATGGCTGACTTGATGGCCTTTACGGCCAATGGCGGCATGGTGGCGATCTGCCGTCCCAGGACGATCGCGCGGTCGGTCGCCTCACCCGCCGGCACCTTCTCCGACACAAGACCGTATTGCTCGGCCTCTGCGGCCGAAATCTGGTCTCCCGTCAGACACAGCTTCATCGCCCGGTAGCGCCCGACCGTGCGATCGCCCTGGCACTCGAACGGGTGTGACCCCCCGGCACTGATCCGGATGCCGGATCGGCCAGCCCGGCGGCGCTTGTCAGGACGGTGCCTCGCAATGAGAGACCGCGATGATGCGGTTCAGCGCAAGGCCCGGCGCAGGGCGTCCTCGCTGTCCCGGGCCTGTTGCCGACTGACCCGGGCCGGAAAGATGGCCGAGCCGTGGAACGTCCCCGGATAGCTGTGCACCTCGACACTGACACCGGCGCGCAGGAGCTGCATGGCATAGAGCAGGCCCTCATCACGCAGCGGATCGAACTCCATGGTGTTGATCAGGGCCGGAGGCAGGCCGGCGAGATCGGTTGCCCGCGCCGGTGCGGCCAGGACCGGCACATCGTCCGCCCCGCGCCGCCAGGCTGAACCCAGGTAGTAGTCCCAGCTGGTCTCGGCCAGGGACCGTTTCCAGATCGGCGTATCCGTAAAGGCCCGGGCGCTGGGGGTGTCCAGCCGGTCGTCGAGTTCGGGGATGCTGAGATGCTGGAAACAGATGGCCGGCCCGGACCGGTCACGGGCCAGGATGCACAGGGCGGCGGCCAGACCACCGCCGGCACTGACCCCGTAGACCGCGATCCGCGCCGGATCGATCCGCAGCGCTGCGGCCTGCTGATGCATCCAGACGAGGGCGGCATAGCAGTCGTCCAGTCCAGCCGGATAAGGGTTCTCCGGGGCGAGCCGATAGTCGACGGTGACCACGGTCACGCCCAGGCTGACGGCGTTATGCACGGCCAGACCGTGTTCGGTATCCAGGCTGCCGACGACGAAACCGCCGCCGTGGATCTGCAGAATGGCCGCCGAGATATCCGGGCCATCCTTCGGCCGGTAGATCCGGATCGGCACCGGCGGCCGGCCGGCCTCGCCCGGCACCGAGCCGTCCTCGATGACCAGCGCGCTGGTATCGATCCCGGCCGACAGCATCGCATTCACATCCTCGAAGAACCGGCGCGCCGGAACCGGATCGACGAACGAACCCGACGGGATCGAGGCAAGGAACGGCGCCAGCTCGGGATCGATGGCATATGTCATGGTAATTCAGACCTGTTCCGGGACTCCGGGCGGCTGGCGATACCGTCCAGAAGCATGCGCCTGACGGCGGAATTCATTCGTTTGAGAAGATCCGGGTCACCCGCGTTGATCGTCATCAGGATCGTGCTGAAGATCATGCCGACCAGCACATGGGCCGTGGCCTGTCTGTCGAGATCGCTGCGCAGGAAGCCCTGCCGCATGCCATTCTCGAAATAGGCGTCGACCTGTCTGGCGCACCAGTCGAAGAAGTCGGTGATCCGCCGCGTCATCTCCGGATCGATCGAGGTCGCCTCCAGCAGCAGGATCCGGAACAGGCCCGGCGTCTCATGGAGAATCTTGCTCAATGAGACCCCAAGGCGCGCCAGCTGGGCCTCATAGTCTTCCAGCGTCCGGCTGGCCGTCGGGGCATTGGCCTCGGCCATGGCAAGCCGGATCTTGTCGCAGACACTGTCGATCACATGTTCGAGGATGTCGCGCTTGTTCTCAAAATATCTGTAGAATGTCCCGTGACCGATGCCGAGACGCTTGGCGATGTGAGAAATTCCGGTCTGATGGTAGCCGCGTTCAGAAAACTCCATGAAGGCGGCATCAATTATGTCTTGCCGTAACTGCAAGCGCTGACGCTCTGCCCGACTTACGGGAGCGATCACTGATGCTGTATTGCTCACCGTTCAGGTCTACGATCAAATCCTGATACCATCAAGCCGGGACGGAAATTGTGTTCCGAAACTGACATTGCATTCCGGCAGACGGCCATCCATCATCGCAGGACCCGCGGGGACCGGAAGTGCGTCGGAGGAACCCGTCGCCGGCGCGGCGGGATCGGGGAAGAAATGCCATGAGTTCAGCGACCCGGACGAACCAGCCCGGCCGCGTCGGGACGGAGTCGGCATCCGGGACCGAACATGTCCGGGTCATCGTGGTCGGCGCCGGTTTTGCCGGCATCGGTGCCGCGATCCGGCTGCGCCAGGCGGGGATCGCCTTCCAGCTTCTGGAAAAGGCGGACGAGATCGGCGGGGTCTGGCGCGACAACACCTATCCGGACTGCGCCTGCGACATCCCCTCGGCCTTCTATTCCTATTCCTTTGCGCCGAACCCGCGCTGGAGCCGCTTCTTTGCGCCCCAGGCAGAGATCCGGGACTACTGCCGGGCGGTCGCGGCGCGGTTCGACATCCTGCCGTTCGTCCGGTTGAACCATGAGCTGAAACAGGCCGTCTGGGACCCGGATGCGCAGATCTGGCGGCTGGAGACCAGCGCCGGCCGGTTCACGGCGGATTTCGTGATCATGGCCTGTGGTCCGATGCACCAGCCCCGCCTGCCCCGCATCAAGGGACTGGAGAGCTTTACCGGTGCCCGTTTTCATTCGGCGCGGTGGGATCACGACTACGACCTGACGGACAAGCGGGTCGCGGTCATCGGCAGCGGTGCCTCGGCCATCCAGTTCCTGCCCGCCATCCAGCCCCGCGTGGCGCAGCTGACCCTGTTCCAGCGGACGCCGCCCTGGGTCCTGCCCAAGATGGACGTCGCCGTGTCAGAGACCTGGCAGCGCCGGTTCGAGCACTTTCCGATCCTGCAGTCCCTGCTTCGGCAGGTGCTTTACCGGGCCTTTGAACGACTGAACGGCAGCCTCAAACGGCCCAAGGCCCGGCAGAAGCTGGAGGCGAGCGCACGCCGTAACATCGAGCGTGGCGTCGAGGACGAGGCCCTGCGCAAGAAACTGACCCCGGACTTCGCGATCGGCTGCAAACGCATCCTTCAGTCCAACAGCTGGTATCGGGCCCTGGCCCGGCCGAATGTGACGGTGGTCAGCGGGGTCGCCGAGGTTCAGGGCAACACGATCATCGCGACCGACGGCTCGTCCTGCGAGGTTGATCTGATCATCTTCGGGACCGGATTCGAGGTCGCCAATCCACCGGTTGCGGAGATCATCATCGGGACCAGCGGACGGTCGCTCGCCGACCAGTGGCAGGGCAGCCCGGAAGTCTACCTGGGCACCACGGCCCCGGACGCCCCCAACTGTTTCCTGACCTTCGGCCCGAACCTCTACACCTTCTCCTCGGCCTTTGTGATGATCGAGGCGCAGCTGGACTACATCATGGACGCCCTGCGGCAGGCCGAGGCGCAGAACATCACCAGCCTGTCGGTCCGCGAGGATGTCTGCCGGTCCTACAATGACGAAGTGCAGGCGGCCCTGCAGTCCAGCGTCTGGAACAGTGGCGGCTGCACCAGCTATTTCATCGACCGGAACGGCCGCAACAGCACCAACTGGCCGTGGAGCGCCGGCCGGCTGCGGCAGCGGCTGCGACGCTTCAGTCTGCGGGACTATGAGCTTCAGACCGGGGCCTGATCACGGCATCGGTGCAACCGTGCGGAAACCGACATGGGAGGCCCCCAGGGTCAGGTCCTGGGCCTGGCGCGCGCCCGGCCGGTAGCGCATGCAATAGTTGGGCGCACACAGGTAGCTGCCACCCTTGATGACCCCCACCGCGACGCCCGGCTGACGCGGATCCGCCCCTGGCTCGCCCGGCGCGACCGTCAGGGTCCGGGTCTGTCGGTAGGGATCAGAGGTCCATTCCCAGACATTGCCGATCATGTCGTGAATGCCCAGGCCGTTGGCCTTGAAACACCCGACCGGGGCAGCGCCGTCATAGCCGTCCTGACCCGTGTTCCGGGCGGGAAACACGCCCTGCCAGGTATTGGCCTCGGAGGGTTGGCGACTGGAGTTTCCGGCGGCGGCATCCGCCGACCGCGCTGCCCATTCCCATTCGATCTCGGTCGGCAGGCGACGCCCGGCCCACCGCGCATAGGCCTGGGCATCGGCCAGGGCGATATGAACCACCGGCAGGAAGTCCCGCCCTTTCAGGTCGCTGCCGGGTCCTTCGGGATGCCGCCAGGATGCACCGGGAACAAAGGTCCACCAGGTCCCGGGGTTGCCGGCATCGAACCGCGCACTGTCGAACCGGAAGACCGCTGAACCGGGCTGCAGGGCTGCCGCCGGCATGCCGGGATACTGGGCCGGATCGACCGGCCGCTCGGCGACCGTGACATAGCCGGTCTCTTCGACAAAACGGGCGAACCGGGCATTGGTCACCTCGGTCGCATCGATGCGGAAGGCCGCGACCGTCTCGTGGCGCGGCGGGCCCTCATCGGCATAGACGTCGTCGCCCATCAGGAAGCGTCCCGCCGGCACATCGATCAGCTGTCCCGGTTGATCCGTCGTCGGGGTCGCCGGGCAGACCACCGGAGCGATCCGGGCAGCCGGACTGCAGCTGCCCAGTCCCGCCATGACCAGGGCGGCCAGTATGACGACCCGGACCGGCCCACCGGTCATAGCCGCAGAGCCCCGGAAACGATCTCGGCATGGAGCGCGGGCGACAGAGGCACATAGGCCTCGTGGCGAGGGTCATCGAACATCAGGGTGTCGGCGACGGTCCGGGGGTCAAACCCCTCCTGAACGGCCTCGGCCTTCTTCTGTTTGAACGTACCCGTCACCTCCATGGCCCGGGTCAGGCGCAGAAACAGGGGCCGGGCGTAACCGGGCAGGCCCGCATGCACCGCCTCGCGAACCCGGGCCGGATCGAACTGCGCCTCGTCGACGACCAGGCTGGCCATGCCGGTGCGGCCGCTGCAGCCCGGGATCTCCACGCCATAGACATTGACCTCGAGGATCCCCGGCACGGCGGCGATGACCCCGGCGACCTCGGCGGTGGAGACATTCTCGCCCTTCCAGCGGAAGGTGTCCCCGATCCGGTCCACGAAATAGAAATAGCCGAGCCGGTCGGAGCGCATCAGGTCGCCCGACCGGAACCAGGCATCCCCCGGCTCGAACACGTCGCGGAGGATCTTGCTCTCGGTCGCCCCGGCGTCGGAATAGCCCTCGAACCGCATCTGGGCCTTGGCGGGGTCGATCCGGGCGATGGCTTCACCGACCTCGCCCTCGACACAGGGAATACAGCGGCCGGAGGTTTCCCGGACCGGACACTCTGCGACAGGGTCGAACCGGATCAGGGCCACATTGACCGCCCCCTTCATATAGCCGGGAACCCGACCGATCGCATGGGGCCCGCCATCGAGGTTGAACAGGGTCAGATTGCTTTCGGTCGCGCCGTAGAATTCGAGGATCCGGGGGATGGCGAACCGCGCCTGGAACCGGTCCCAGACGTCCGGCCGCA
>JBEIJS010000074.1:0-11642 GCA_040380105.1 Caulobacteraceae bacterium
AGCAGCAACGTAAGCGGAAGACTCGCACGTTGAATAAGGAACTGTATGTGAACCCTGAATTTGAGGAGTTTTGGCGAACAATCTCCCAAAGAACAACTTACCGAGTTGCGTTAAACCGAGATGAAGTTATCAAGGAATCAGTAAATAGAATAAAGTTAGAACAGCCTATTCAACCACTGCGCGTGCAGGTCACGAGAGCAGGCCTAAAGTTAATTCGTGGAGGCACTAAGACTTCTGAAACAGCTTCCAGGTCGGCAGAGCTGAATGGTGAATATCAACTCCCGGACATTATTACGCATTTTGTCATCGTCGATGCAGCGGGCAATGCGGTCAGCATGACCACGACGATCGAGAGCGTGTTCGGCTCGGGCCGGATGGCGGCGGGCTTTTTTCTCAACAATGAGCTGACCGACTTCTCCCTTGCGCCGCTGCGGGCCGACGGCGCACCGGCGGCCAATGCCGTGGCGGCGGGCCAGCGGCCGCGATCCTCCATGTCGCCCGTTCTGATTCTCGATCGTGAAGGGCGGCTGGTCGGTGCCCTGGGTTCGCCGGGCGGGCCGTCTATCCTAGCCTATAACGCGAGGGCCCTGATCGCCATGCTGGACTGGGGCCTTCCGGTGCAGACGGCGTTCAACCTGCCCAATCTGGTGGCGCGGGGTGACGGCTTTGGCGCGGATACGGAGCGTTTCTCCGAAGCCCTGCGGGCGGGCCTGGCGGCGCGTGGCGTGACCTTGAGGCCCAATGACAGCGAAACCTCGGGCCTGCACGGCGGTCTCTGGCGTCAGGACCCGGGCGGCTGGACCTGGGACGGCGGTGCCGACGACCGCCGCGAGGGTGTGGCCAGAACAGGGTCCGGGGACTAGGGGCGCGATGTCAGCGGCCGGGACGACGGGCGGCCGGACTGATCCCCGATCCCCGGTCCAGCCCTATTCAGGCTTGATCGACAGCTGGAAGGCGATGACCCCTTCGGAGACGTCGGTATCGACACCCTCGCCGACGCGCACACCCTCGGGCCCGAGCTCGCGATAAATCAGGCCGAAGGAGCTCTGCACCGGTCCCTGGCGCATGGCCAAGCCAAGCGAGGCATCGCCCAGGAAGACGCCGGTGTCATGGCTGACTCCAGAACCTGCGAACTCGCCGTCACGGGTGCGGGCCCAGTTGTAGCCCACCGCCCGGCCGGATCCTGCCGCATAGAGATACCAGCGGGGGCGCTGGCCAAACGTCGCTTCGCCGGAAGGCATCAGCTGATCCAGATCCGGTCCGATCCGCAGGGTCGCCCCCGCCTCGGTGGTGCTGCCCCGCGAGCCGACGCCGACCCCGAGATGGGGAGACAGGGTGATGTCGAGTCCGGACGCCGTCCTGGCCAGGGTTCCTGTCCAGCCGCGGGTGAAGGTCAGGTCGTAGTGTTCGGCGTCATAGGCGGCGGGATCAAGCGGTCCGGGTGGCAGGGGCGAGCCGTCAACCCGGCGCACCGGGCCCTCGGTCCGCAGCCTCAGGCGGTCGTCGTAATCGCCGTTCTCGAACCAGACGTCCCGGTTCGATGCGGCCCATGGCGAGCCTCTTTCGCGCAGGGGCGCTATGTACCCATGCGTTGCCTCATCCGCGACGGAGCCCGCATCACGGTCAATCCGGATCGAAAGGTCCGCCGTCCCCGACGGGGATTCGCGCGTCACGATCCACGGATTGGACAGGGCGGTCTGGATAGAGGCCGGCGACGCCGTCGCCGACGCCGGGGCCACCAGGGCCACAGTCGCCAAGGCTGCAATCGATACTGCCGTCACAGGCACCAACGGATTTCCCGATCCGATAACATTTCAAGACTCTGCACGATGTGCATCGTCTCGCCAACAGGCTTTTGCCCTGCCGGATGAACGTCGGGAGGCCATCAAGGTTCCGGAAGCCCGGCAGGGCCGAAGCCCCTCACGCCCTACTGGCAGGCGAGGCACTCATCATAGTCGGTGCGGGCCGCGCTGAAGAGGTCCGGCTGGTTCGGATCGATTTCTTCCTCGACCTTGTCATCCGCGCCTGCGAAGGCGGCGCGCTGAACCGACTTCGAGCGCAGATAGTAGAGCGACTTCACGCCCTTCTCCCAGGCCGACCAGTGCAGCATGTGCAGGTCCCATTTGTTGACGTCGCCCGGGATGAACAGATTGATCGACTGGGCCTGGCAGATGTCCGCCGCACGGTCGGCGGACAGTTCGACGATCCAGCGCTGATCCAGTTCGAAAGCGGTCTTGTAGATCGACTTCTCGTCGTCGCTGAGGGCGTCCAGATGCTGGACCGAGCCTTCGTGTTCGAGGATGGAGCTCCACACCGCCTCGGTGTCGATGCCCTTCTCGCCCAGCAGGCGTTCCAGATAGGGGTTCTTGACGGCGAACGAGCCCGACAGGGTCTTGTGCGTATAGATGTTGGCCGGGATCGGCTCGATGCCGGCCGAGGTACCGCCGCAGATGATCGAGATCGAGGCCGTCGGGGCGATGGCCAGCTTGTGGCTGAACCGCTCCATCACGCCGCGCTCGGCCGCGTCCTCGCAGGCCCCTTTTTCTTCGGCCAGCAGGCGGCTGGCCTTGTCGGCCTCGCGACGCAGATGTTTGAACAGCCGCATGTTCCACGACTTGGCCATGGCCGATTCAAAGGCCACGCCCTGTGCCTGCAGGAAGGAGTGGAAGCCCATCAGGCCCAGACCCACCGAGCGCTCGCGCTTGGCCGAATAGACGGCGGCCGCCATGGCGGGCGGGGCGCGGCGGATGAAGTCTTCCAGAACATTGTCGAGGAAGCGCATCACGTCCTCGATGAAGCGGGGCTCCTCACGCCACTCCAGGAAGCTCTCGGCATTGACCGAGGACAGGCAGCAGACGGCCGTCCGGTCGACGCCCAGGTGGTCGCGGCCGGTGTGCAGGGTGATCTCGCTGCACAGGTTGGACTGTTTCACCGACAGGCCCAGATCGCGCTGATGTTGCGGCATCTGGCGGTTCACCGTGTCGGAGAAGATCAGATAGGGCTCGCCGGTCTGCAGGCGGATTTCCAGGATCTTCTGCCACAGGGCGCGGGCATCGACGGTCTTCACCACCGCCTGGTTCTTGGGCGAGAGCAGGTCGAACGTCCGGCCGTCCCGGACCGCCTCCATGAAGGCGTCCGAGATATTGATGCCGTGGTGCAGGTTCAGGGATTTGCGGTTGAAGTCGCCCGAGGGTTTGCGGATCTCGAGGAACTCCTCGATCTCCGGATGGTGGACGTCCAGATAGACGGCGGCCGAGCCGCGGCGCAGCGAACCCTGGCTGATCGCCAGGGTCAGGGAGTCCATCACGCGGATGAAGGGGATGATGCCGGAGGTCTGGCCTGCGCCCTTGACCTTCTCGCCGATCGACCGGACGCCGCCCCAGTAGGTGCCGATGCCGCCGCCGTTGGAGGCGAGGGCCACATTCTCGTTCCAGACCGACTGAATACCGTCGAGGCTGTCAGCCACGGCGTTCAGGAAGCAGCTGATCGGCAGGCCACGGTCGGCCCCGCCGTTCGACAGCACCGGCGTCGAGGGCATGAACCAGAGTTTGGACATGTAATCATAGACGCGCTGGGCGTGATCGTGGTCGTCGGCATAGGCCGTGGCGACGCGGGCGAACATGTCCTGATAGCTCTCGCCAGGCAGCAGATAGCGGTCTTCCAGCGTCTTCTTGCCGAAATCGGTCAGCAGGTCGTCGCGCGACCGGTCAAGCTGGAGTGAGCGCACCACGGAAAGCTGGGGGCGCAGCGCCGCATCACCGCCTGCAACCGGCTGGAATTCCACTGTCTTCAACGCTTCGCCGCCGGCCATAATGCTGTCGCCCCTGAACTGGATCGTTGTGAGAACCCCGCGCCCCGACCACATCATCTAGTGGCAGGAACATTTCTCACGTCCAGATATGGGGCGCAGATGGCTAACCAACCGTCAACGGGGTTGACGATCACTTTCTGCCCGAATCGCTCTCATGGCGGGGGATGAGCCTGTGGACAGGCTGCAACGAGGGCGTAACAGGCTTGAACGCATAGTGATCACGAACGCGTGATTGGAACGTCACACAAGCGGGACTGTTAGCGACAGATGATCTCCTCTGAAATCACCGCCCTTGTCGGGCGTGTCCGGCGTCTCGCGAGGACGGAATTCAGCGCCCTTGCGGCCGTGTTCGTCCTGGTCGCCGGGGTCACGGCCTTTGTCAAACTGGCCCACGGCATGGCGGGGGCAGATGGCCTGGCGTTTGACCGGGCTGTCCTGCTGGCGATGCGGCCCGGCGGCGCGGCTGACGGCTGGGGGCCGCCGTGGCTAGAAACGGCTGCGCTCGATCTGACGTCGCTGGGCGGGATCGCCGTCCTCGGCCTGTTTGGCCTCATCGTGGTTCTGTTCCTGATCCTGCAGCGCAAGCGGCTGTCGGCCCTGCTGCTGGTGCTCGGTCTGGCCGGTGGTGTGGGTCTCAGCGAAGGGTTGAAGGCCGTCTTCGGGCGCGACCGGCCGCCGGAGGCCTGGCGAGCCGTCGAGGCGGTCAACGCCAGCTTCCCTTCGGGCCATGCCCTGCTTGCGACGGTCTTCTACCTCAGCATGGGCGTCATGCTGACCCGGGCGTTCCCGCCCCGACACCTCAAGGCCTGTGTGCTCGGGGTCGCCCTGCTCCTGACCCTGATCGTCGGCCTGACCCGGGTCTATCTGGCCGCGCATTGGGCCAGCGACGTCCTGGCCGGCTGGAGCCTCGGTGCTGCCTGGGCCATGGCCCTGTGGCTGGTGGCCCATGGGGTGCAACGCAGACAGTCTGTCCGTGACCCTGGACCGCATGCCGCGCTCTTGCCGGACGATCCAGTCACCGCTAAAGACCCGCCCGTCATCGGGGAGTAGCCGCCCGCACCGATCAGCGGGGTTCGCGTCAACACACTTCCTCTCGCCCGGAGAGGATGGCGCGGAAAGTTTCCGGGGCCTCAAGCAGCGAGCGACACCGTCGCGAGCGTTCAGGCCCCGCCAACACGGCAAGACCGCTGGCTTCGCAGGGTGCTTCCACGCGGGGGCCGGCTGCGGATGCCAATGGTCTGTCCGCCGAACCCCCGCGAACGATGATGTATTGGAAGCCTTCCTGATTTCGACCGGCCTCGTCTCCATTGCGGAGATCGGCGACAAGACCATGCTGCTGGCCATCATACTGGCGGCGGCGTGGCGGCGACCGCTGCCGATCCTTCTCGGCATAATGGTCGCGACCCTGGCCAACCACGCGGTCGCGGCCCTGGCGGGGTCGATGCTGGCGCGGTTCATGGACGGCGACTGGGTGCGCTGGGTCGTCGGCCTGGCCTTTCTCGGGTTTGCGGTCTGGGCGCTGATCCCCGACCGGTTCCATGAGGCACCCGACCGCACCGCGAAGACTTCAGCCGGCATCTTCTGGGCCACCGTCGTCGCCTTCTTCCTCATCGAGATGGGTGACAAGACCCAGGTCGCGACGGCCATGCTGGCCGCACAGTTCCAGAACCTGCCGCTTGTAGTCGCGGGCTCGACTCTCGGCATGATGCTGGTCAACGGCCCGGCCGTTCTGCTGGGCGAAACCGCGGCAAAACGGCTGCCACTGGGCTGGATTCGCCTGGCCGCGGCGGCGGGTTTCGCGGCGACCGGGGTTTGGGTCCTGCTCGCGGGCTGATAGAAGCGGGTGTGTCCGGAAAGCCCTGAAGCGTATGCGTACCCTACTCCGTATCGTCGGTGCCGTCGTGCTGCTGGTCCTGATGGCACTGTTGCTGTCGCCCGGCGGGACCATCGATGCCGAGCGGTTGATCTGGGACAAGGCGGCGCATTTCATCGCCTTTGGCCTGATCCTCTGGAGCTTCGGCGTGCTCTTCCGGCGCCTGCTGCGGGCATGGGCCGCGCTCCTGGCGGTCGCTCTCGGAGCGGCGGTCGAGGTGGTCCAGGGCTATATCGGGCGAGACGCCAACTGGGGTGATCTCCTCGCGGACACGCTCGGCGTGGCGACCGCGCTCCTGATCTGGGTGGTCTGGCGCCGGTGCCGGACGCGCGAAGCCTTCCAGGTGCCCGACGTCTGACACCCCTGGCCCGCCGCGCGCCTCGTCCGGACCGCGCATAACCCTCAGGGTCGCCACGCCAGGGGTATGGTCTTGTCCCCAGCGGCGTCCCCAGAGACCTGCGTCCACCCTACCACATGTAGCGGTCCAGGAAAAAGTGATCGCAATATAGCCGCAATTTGGCTTGGCGCCGGGGCCTTCCGCCCGCATAGTGGTGCTTCAATCCCGGATACCCTTCAGAGCCCCGTACCCGATGAACGCGCACGTCTCGATCAAGCCGGCCACCCCCGGACTGCTGACCCCGTCGGCCGCCTACAAGCCGTTCCGCTATCCGTGGGCTTTCGACATGTGGAAAAAGCAGCAGCAGGTCCACTGGATGCCCGAAGAGGTGCCGCTGGGCGAGGACATGAAGGACTGGGCGGTTAACCTGACCCCGTCCGAGCGCAATCTGCTGACCCAGATCTTCCGCTTCTTCACCCAGGCCGACATCGAGGTCCAGGACAACTACATGGAAAAATACGGTCGGGTGTTCAAACCGACCGAGGTCAAGATGATGCTGGCGTCCTTCGCCAACATGGAGACCATCCACATCGCGGCCTACGCCCTGCTGCTCGAGACCATCGGCATGCCCGAAAGCGAGTTCGGCGCCTTCATGGAATACGAGGCCATGCGCGACAAGCATGACTTCATGGGCAAGTTCGGGGTCGAGACCAACGCGGACGTCGCCCGCACGCTCGCCATGTTCGGCGGATTTTCGGAAGGGCTTCAGCTGTTCGCCTCCTTCGCGATGCTGATGAATTTCCCGCGCCAGAACAAGATGAAGGGTATGGGCCAGATCGTCAGCTGGTCGGTGCGCGACGAGAGCCTGCACTGCGAAGGCATCATCAAACTGTACCATGCCTTCAACAAGGAGACCGGGGCCGTCACGCCAGAGGTGGCGGCTGACATCGTCGACTGCTGCAAGACCGTGGTCGAGATGGAGGACCGGTTCATCGACCTGGCCTTCGAAATGGGCCCGGTCAACGGCATGACGCCGGACGACATCAAACAATACATCCGCTTCATCGCCGACTGGCGTCTGCGCCAGCTGCACCTGCCGGAGGTCTATGGCGTGAAGGAAAACCCCCTGCCGTGGCTGCAGTCCCTGCTGTCGGGCGTGGAGCACGCCAATTTCTTCGAGGCCCGCGCCACCGAATACTCCAAGGCCGCCACCACCGGGGCCTGGCACGGGGCCGAAGGCGTCTGGGGCAGTTTCGACGCCATGATGAAAAAGCGGGCCGAGGGCGCAGAGGCCTGATGCTTCACGTCCCCGGCTGACCGGCCGCTCCTCGGGTCAGATTCCCGCGTACCACTCGTAGCCCCGGTCTTGCCAATAGCCGCCCTTGCCGCCGCCGAGGTGGGCGAAGCTTTCCACGGCCTCGATCCGCTTGATATATTTGGCGTGTTTGTAGCCCAGCTGCCGCTCGACCCGCAGTCGCAACGGTGCCCCGTGCGGGACCGGCAGAACCTCTCCGTTCATCTCCCAGGCGAGGATGGTCTGGGGGTGCCGGGCGTCGATCAGATCGATGCTTTCATAATACCGCTCCCCGGCCTCACGCTGATCGAGGGCGTCGAAACAATGGAAGACGATATAGCGCGCCTGCGGCTTGAGCCCGGCCTCGTCGAGCAGGGTCTCCAGCCTTACGCCGGTCCACTCAGCGATCGCGGTCCAGCCCTCTACACAGTCGTGTTTGGTGATCTGGCTCTGCGCCGGGCGGGTCCGCAGCTCGGCCAGGCTCAGGGACAGGGGCCGCTCGACCAGCCCGTCGATGACGAGTCTGTAGCCGGCGAACCCTTCGGCTTTGAGCGCCTTGTAGTCGGCCGCGGCGGGGTCGACCGAGCCATTGGCCTTGAAGTCCGGCGAGATCTGCGCCCGACTGTAGGTCGGGGCCAGGGCGTCGGGGGGGATGAACAGGCGTTGGGAGCGGAGGGTCAGTCCCTCGCCCATCCGTCGGGCCTGCTCGGCCAGACGGGTCCCGGCCTGGTTACAGGCCGCGAGCAGGGCGGTCGCTGCGGTGGCGACGGCCCCGGTCAGCCAGCGACGACGGTTCATGACGGGTCTCCCGGTTCGGTCGGCGGCTTGCGGCGGCGTTTCGGTCCCGCAGTGGACCCGGGCGGCTCGATGACGAACCAGCCGGTGATCATCGCACGCATATTGTTGAACAGGCCGGTCCAGATCACCAGTCCGACATGGATGGCGATGAAGCCGACGATCAGGGCCGCCGAGATGAAATGCAGGGTCCGCGCTGACTGCCGCCCGCCCATGATGTCCAGGAGAATGCCGCCGATGGCATTGAAACCCGGCGACATCGACAGACCGGTGATCAGCATCATCGGCAGCACGATCAGGATCATGGCCAGATAGGTCAGCTTCTGGATGACGTTGTAGGCACGGGCGTGATCGTCGGTCGGGAAGTGGAAGCGGGCGTGCTCCGCCACCGATGGGCCAAATCCCTTGAGGTCACGAACGGTCGGCCAGAGGCGGCGACCGAACCGGCGTGTGATCAGCCCGAGGGTCAGATAGGCGAGGCCGTTCAGAACGAAGATCCAGGCGAACAGGAAGTGGTAGTTGCGCGCCTCGGCCAGGTTGCGCCCCTGCGGGATCAGCAACCAGTTCGGAATCGGGGGAATACTCATCCACGGATCGGCGAAGTTGGAGCGAACGCCCCAGTAGAGGTGCGGATGGGCCAGCAGGATGTTGAGCCCGCTCATGATCAGCACCACGACGGCAATGACGTTCAGCCAGTGCGCCAGCCGAACCCAGGCCGGATGTCGCCAGGTATCGGTACGGCCGTTCGCCAGCGGCCGGTCCGCAAGGCGGGATGCTGCGGCCCGGGCCCGGCGCGGGGCGTGCCCGTCCTCACCGGGGGGGCCTTTTGCCATGTCGGTCAATCTTCCCTCCGGTCGCGCGTGGAACGACGCTCTCACGGGACCCTGCAGGGCGCAACTGTCGGGTCGGTCAGGACGTCCGTTTCCGGGCGCTTAAAGGTCGGGGTCGAAAACCGTTACGGCTCCCCGACAGAACCGGTCGGCGACCGCGTCGAGGAGAGGGGTGCGGACCAGAAGAACCCGCCGGATTGTCGGATGGTCCCGCTCCAGACGATCCAGCAGCGGCGCAAACCCGCCCCCCCGCATCTCCAGCGGGCCGACCTCGTCAATCACCACGGACCTCGCCTGCCCGAGCGCCTGATCAATATGCTGAACGGCCCATTCGAACGCGGCCTGACGGAATTGGAACCGCCCGACCGTGACAGAGACCTCGTCCCCGGCCGGATGCTCGAGCAGCACCTCTTCCCCGGTGGCGATGTCCATGAATCGCCGCCCTGTCGGTGATTTCAGGGCCAATACGCCCGCCACGGGTCGTCCGGCCAGGCCCTCGGCCTCGACCCAGGCCGCAGCCCGCCGCGTCTTGCCGGACCCGATCTCGCCGTGGATCAGCAGGGCGTGCATTCGGGTCAGTTTTTCGGGGTGCTGGTCCCGCAGGATCGGGGCGAGCGCTCGCAGGCGGCCACCTCGGCGGCCCAGGCGGCGCGCTCGCGCTCGTAGCGAAGGCGGGCGGCTTCGCTCGCGGCGGCGTCGGCCTCCCACTGTGCCCGTTCGGTTTCCAGCCGTGCGACCTCGGCGCGCCAGCGGGCGTCCTCAGCCCGCCAGGCGGCGATATCCTCGTTCTCGCGGCGTTCGGCGGCGTTGTTGCGGGCGACGATCGCCGCGTTCAGCCGGATCGTCTCGGCGACCTCGGCGGGGTTCTGCTCTGACCCGGGGGCCGCGCTGTAGGTCTCTCCGCGCAGTCGCAGCCATTCTTCGGACCCCGGCGCCGGGATTGCGGCCGGTGCCGCCGGGGGCGTGATCTGCTGGGGCGTGGTCCTCTGGACCGGGGCCTGCGGCCGGGTTGTCTGGGCGAGGACCGGCGCGGCGGCCAGTGCCAGAACGGCCAGGGCAGCGGGGGTGAAGCGGATCATGGGAAAAGCCTCCGGGACAGATGGGCGCAAGGCGATGCTGGGTGGTTTCATGCGGCGCTGCCAGTGATAACGCCGATCGGGCGATTTGGCCCCGTCAGTGTGGCAGACGCAGGGCAAAGGTGGTCCCCGTCGGTCCGGTCTCGACAAGGGTCAGGGCCCCGCCGTGGTTGGCAGCCAGTTCCCGCGAGATCGCCAGTCCAAGGCCCGCGCCGCCCGAGGCCCGGCCACTGACGAACGGCTCGAACAGGCTTTCCGACAGGCGTGACGGAATGCCGGGCCCGTCATCGATGATCTGGATGATGCAGGCGTTGTCTTCGGTCGAGGCGATGACTCTGACCACGCCTTTCCGCGCCGTTCGGCGGGTCGGGTCGCTCTCGATGGCCTGCCGGGCATTGCGCATCAGATTGACCAGCACGCGGTGCAACTGGTCGGGGTCCGCCTGGATGCCCAGCCTCGCCGGGATGGATTTCGTCAGACGGACACCCGCCGCCGTCAGTCCGGCGTCCTCGGCCGCTGCGGCAATGGCCGGGGCCAGGGGGATTCGGACCCGCTGCGGCGGCGGCTCCTCGCTCTTGCCGTACTCCAGCACATTGCGGGAGAGGGTGGCCGCGCGGCCCAAGGCCCGCTCCAGCCGCGGCAGGACGCGGGCGACCTCGGGATCCGGCGAGTCGGCCAGCCGCTCGGATGCCAATTGTGCCGAAGTCAGCATGTTGCGCAGGTCATGGTTGATCTTCGCCACAGCCTCGCCGAGGGCCACCAGCCGGGCGCGGGATCGAAGGGAGACGCGCACCTCCTCCTGCATGCGCGCCAGTTCGCGCTCGACCCGGCCGATCTCGTCGTGCCGGTCGCCGGGCGGAGTGCCCTCGGACTCCGGGTCGCGGGCGAAATGTTCGATCGAGCGGGTGACCCGGCGCAGTGGCTGCAGCACTAGGAAGGCCAGACCGCCGTACAGCAATCCCCCGGCCACCAGCGAGATCAGCAGGGACATCAGCAGGCTATTGACCAGAAAGGCCGCCAGTTCGGCCTTCAGGGGCTCGGCAGGTGCCAGAATCTCGATGAAATCGCCCGAACGGTAGCGCGGTCTGGCCTGAACCCGGATCGACCGGTCAGGGTGGCCGAACAGGGTGCGCCAGGGATCGGCGATCCGGGTCATGGGCCGGCTCTGGCGCAAATCGATCAGATCGGGTGTCCGTGGCAGGTTGGGGGCCTGCAGCAGCAGCCGCCTGACGCCCTGGTCGCCAACCACCACGGCCTGCACGCCGCCGATCGCCAGCAACTGTTCAGCAGCGTCGTCCTCGACCGCCGAATAGGGCAGGGCCTCGACCCCGACCGAGGCCAGTTCAGCCGACTGCAGCCGGTCCAGAAGCCAGCGCTCGTGGAAGCTCGCCGCGCTTGGAACGATGATCAGGATCTCGACCACCACGGTGAAGACAAAGGTCAGTATCAGCAGCCGCCCGGCGAGCGCGTCCGGGGCGTGGAATTTCAGCCGCTCGCGCCAGTCGGCCGGCAGGCGAAGGCGGGTCCGGAGGCGGTCGTAAAGGGACCGGAGCCGGTTCATTCCGGACCCTTTCGGGCGAGGGCACGCTGCAATGCCTTCAGACCGAACGGCAGCACGACCGCCAG
>JBEIJS010000075.1:0-11508 GCA_040380105.1 Caulobacteraceae bacterium
CATATTCCACGTGCGCCGTGTTGATCGTGATCCCGCGCGCCTTCTCTTCCGGCGCCGCGTCGATGTCGGCGTAGTTCATCGCCTTGCCACCGCTCGCCTTGGCCAGCACCATCGTGATCGCAGCCGTCAGCGTCGTCTTGCCGTGGTCAACGTGACCAATCGTGCCGATGTTGCAGTGCGGCTTGTTACGTTCGAACTTTTCCTTGGCCATTCTCTTCTCTCCGTCCCCTGAACAGGGGGCTTTGTCCAAAATTTCAGGGGTTTAGTTAAGCGGAATACTTCTTGATCACTTCGTCGGCGACGTGTTGCGGCACCGGTTCATAGTGGTCGTACTGCATGGTGAAGGCGGCGCGGCCCTGCGACATGCCCCGCAGGGTGTTCACATAGCCGAACATGTTGGCCAGCGGCACAAAGGCGTTCACGACGGTGGCGTTGCCGCGCATGTCCTGACCCTGGATCATGCCGCGACGGCCGTTCAGGTCGCCGATGACCGAACCGAGGTAGTCCTCGGGGGTCACGACCTCGACCGCCATGATCGGCTCGAGCAGCTTGGGCGAACCCTTGTCCTTCAGTTCGCGGAAGGCGGCGCGGGCCGCGATTTCGAACGCCAGCACGCTGGAGTCGACGTCGTGGAACTTGCCGTCCGTCAGCGTCGCCTTGAAGTCGATCAGCGGGAAGCCGGCCAGCAGGCCGCCGTCCTTGATGGAGTTCAGACCCTTTTCCACGCCCGGGATGTATTCCTTGGGCACGGCACCGCCGACGATCGAGTTCTCGAACACGAAGCCCGATCCCGGCTCGCCGGGCTCGAAGGTGATCATGACGCGGGCGAACTGGCCCGTACCGCCGGTCTGCTTCTTGTGGGTGTAGTCGATGTCGACCTTGCGGCCGAGCGATTCACGGTAGGCGACCTGCGGCTGGCCGATCGTGGCGTCGACCTTGTAGGTGCGGCGCAGGATGTCGATCTTGATGTCCAGGTGCAGTTCACCCATCCCCTTGAGGATGGTCTGGCCCGACTCATGGTCGGTCGAGACGGTGAAGGAGGGATCTTCCGAGGCCAGCTTGGCCAGGGCGACGCCCAGCTTCTCCTGGTCAGCCTTGGTCTTGGGCTCGACCGAGATCTCGATCACCGGCGCCGGGAATTCCATCTTCTCGAGGATGACGGGCGACTTCAGGGGATCGCACAGGGTGTCGCCGGTGCGGGTGTCCTTCAGCCCGGCCAGGGCGACGATGTCGCCGGCATAGGCTTCCTTGATGTCCTGACGGTCGTTGGAGTGCATCAGCAGCATGCGGCCGACGCGTTCCTTGCGGTCACGGCTGGAGTTCAGCAGGCCCATGCCGGTTTCCATCTTGCCGGAATAGATGCGGCAGAAGGTCAGCGAGCCGACGAAGGGGTCGTCCATGATCTTGAACGCGAGAACCGACAGGGGCTCGTCGTCCGAGGCGCGACGCACGATCGGCTCTTCCGTCTTGAAGTCGATGCCCGGAGTCGGCGGGATATCCACCGGCGCCGGCAGATAGTCCACGACGGCGTCCAGCAGCGTCTGCACGCCCTTGTTCTTGAAGGCCGAGCCGCACAGGATCGGATAGAAGGCGCCGGTCAGCACGGCCTTGCGGATGCACTTTTTCAGCACTTCCAGCGAGGGCTCGGTGCCGTCCAGATAGGCTTCCATCGCCTCGTCATCGAGTTCGACGGCGTTGTCGATCAGGTACTGACGAGCGGCGACGGCCTTCTCCATCAGGTCGTCCGGGATCGGGCCGACGGTGAAGTTGGCACCGAGGGCGTCGTTGTCCCAGACCACCGAATTCATGGCGACGATATCGACCAGGCCCGACAGCGAGGATTCCGAACCGATCGGGAACTGGATCGGCACGGCCTTGGCACCGAGGCGATCGCGGATCGACTGCACCGAGGCGTCGAAGTCAGCGCCGATCTTGTCCATCTTGTTGACGAACACGATCCGCGGCACGCGGTATTTGTCGGCCTGGCGCCAGACGGTCTCGGTCTGCGGCTCAACGCCGGCGTTGCCGTCCAGCACCGTCACGGCACCGTCGAGCACGCGCAGCGAACGCTCGACTTCAATGGTGAAGTCCACGTGGCCGGGGGTGTCGATGATGTTGAGGCGCTTGCCTTTCCAGTAGGCGGTCGTCGCGGCGGACGTGATGGTGATGCCGCGCTCCTGCTCCTGGTCCATCCAGTCCATGGTCGCGGCGCCGTCGTGGACTTCGCCGATTTTGTGGTTCTTGCCGGTGTAATACAGGATCCGCTCGGTCGTCGTCGTCTTGCCCGCATCGATGTGGGCCATGATGCCGAAGTTGCGGTAGTCCTCGATCTTGTTTTCGCGGGCCATGGGAAGCGTGCCTTGAAGTGAGTTCAGGACGCGTTTCGCGCCCTCGGGGAAGATGTCGATCTGAGCGGATAAGCGGGCGCGGGCGATTTAGCTCAAACCGCCCGCGCCGGATAGTCTCTAGATAGGTGCCGAACAGGGCACCTTGAAGGCGTTACCAGCGGTAGTGGCTGAAGGCGCGGTTCGCCTCGGCCATCTTGTGAGTGTCTTCGCGCTTCTTGACCGCGGTGCCGCGGTTGTTCGAGGCGTCCAGCAGCTCGGCGGCCAGCTTTTCCGTCATGGTGTTCTCACCACGCTTGCGCGCGGCATTGACCAGCCAGCGGATCGCCAGGGCGCGGCGGCGATCGGGGCGAACCTCGACCGGCACCTGGTAGGTGGCGCCGCCGACGCGACGCGACCGGACTTCGACCGACGGCTGGACGTTTTCCAGGGCCGTGTGGAAGGTCTGGACCGGCTCGAAATCCTTCTTCTTGTCGGCCAGGATTTCGAACGCGCCATAGACGATGTTCTCGGCGACGGCCTTCTTGCCCTCGTACATGACGTAATTCATGAATTTGGTGACGGTCAGATCCTTGTATTTGGGATCCGGCAGGACTTCGCGCTTCTGGGCGCGGTGACGACGGGACATGGGCTTGGCCTTCTAAAGCGGTGTCGGACGGCCGACGTGGGTCGGCGAATGGAATGGGCGGATCGCTTACTTCGGACGCTTGGCGCCGTAGTGCGAACGGCGCTGCTTGCGATCCTTGACGCCTTGCGTGTCGAGCACGCCGCGCAGGATGTGGTAGCGAACGCCGGGAAGGTCTTTCACGCGGCCGCCACGGATCAGGACCACCGAGTGCTCCTGCAGATTGTGGCCCTCGCCAGGGATGTAGCACACGGCTTCGATGCCGGTGGTCAGACGCACCTTGGCGACCTTACGCAGAGCCGAGTTCGGCTTCTTCGGGGTCGTCGTATAGACGCGGGTGCAGACACCGCGGCGCTGCGGGCAGCCCTTCAGGGCCGGAACCTTGTTACGGACCGGCTTGGGTTGGCGCGGCTTGCGGATCAGCTGGTTAATCGTCGGCATTCGAAACTCGTCTCTTTCAATCGATGGAGGCGTGTGCCTTTCGGCCGGAGCGCCTCATGAGCCTTCTTTTCGGACGACGCCGATGCGCCGCCCCGGGTTTGATTTCGAGCCGGCAGCGCGTCATCCAAACAGAAAAACCGGAACGCGCGCTTCGGGCGTTCCGGCGGGCACAGCCCGTCCGCTCAATTGTCACGATCCCGGAACCCGGCGGACCGGGAACCTCGAAAGTGGGCGGCTTCTACGCGCGGGGGGGCTGAAGGTCAAGGGAGACGGCGAAGTTGGGGTTGCCGCCGTATCGGCCACCTCAGGCCGCAATACAGCCACGCTCGCCCCCTCCTGTGCGCTCATGGCGGGTGGATCACGATTTCGGGGGCCGGCGTGGGTCTGGCCCACCCGTGCGGAGCGGTGGCGCAAGCCGGCGGTCGTGGCCGTGTCCTTGCTCGGCCATGTCGCCCTCTTCTCGTACCTCGGCCTGCGCTCCATGGGGCTGACGCTCTCCGGTCTGGTCGCAGACCCGGATCCTGTCATCTATGTAGAGATCACACCCCGCCCGCTCCTGCCCGGCGAGGTCGCCCGCGTCCGCGCGATGCCCGAAGAGCCGCAGGTCACCACCGCCCCTGCCCTGCCCGGCTCGCCCACGGCCGATCCTGACCGGCCATTCCGCAAACCTGATGATCAGGACAGCCCCGCCCCGCCGGCGCCCCGCATCGGCACCCCGGCCCCGGGCGCGCCCGCCCCGCCGCCGGGTGTCGAGGCCTGGTCCGTGCGCCCCGAAACCATGGGAGACCGCGTCGGGCGCGGCCTGCGCACCCGCGGCCCCGGATGCACCTCCCCGGGCCTGCTGAGCGCCGCCGAACGCGCCATCTGTGACGACCGCTTCGGCCAGCGCGCCGCCGCTGCCGCCCCCATAGACGACACGGCGGGCAGCCCCTTCGCCGCCGAGGGTGCCCGCCGGCTGGCCGATTACGACCGACGTCGCCGTCCCCTCGCGGGTGGCACCGGCAATGTCGGGCCCCAGGACGGCCCCGGCTCCAATTTCGGCATGGGGGTGGCCGGGGGCCTCCTCGACCCGTCACTCCGTCCGGACTCGACACAGAACATCCGCACCGACCGCCGCGACGGACCGCGGTAGCGCCGCGCGTGCCCTCTCCCGCCTGCGGGAGAGGTGGCCCGTCGATCGGCGCAGCCGATCCAGGGTCGGAGAGGGAGGTTTTCATAAGTCCCCCATCGTCGCTGGCCTCGCTACGCGAGACGACGCGACACTTCCCCCGCAAGCGGGGGAAGGCCTGTAATCCTCCGGACAGAAAAAGGGCGGCCCCATCGCTGGAGCCGCCCTCTTCATTTCAGTCCTGAACCTGTCGATCAGCCTTCGCTGTTCTCCAGCTCCAGCGCCAGATCGGCGGGAAGCGGCTCGATGGCGGCTTCGCGGGTCGAGGTCAGTTCAGCGTCACGCTCGTTGGCGATCTTCTGCAGGGCGCGGAGATAGGCGCCGGTGCCGGCCGGGATCAGGCGGCCGACGATGACGTTCTCCTTCAGGCCTTCCAGCGTATCGACCTTGCCGTTGACCGAGGCGTCGGTGAGGACGCGGGTGGTCTCCTGGAAGGACGCCGCCGAGATGAAGCTGCGGGTCTGCAGCGACGCCTTGGTGATGCCCAGCAGGACCGGCTGGGTGGTGGCGATCCGGCCACCACGCTTCTCGACCTTGGCGTTCTCGAGCGCGGCTTCCGCCACCTCGACCGTGTCGCCACGGATCAGGGTGGTTTCGCCCGAGTCGAGGATCTCGACCTTCTGCAGCATCTGGCGAACGATCACCTCGATGTGCTTGTCGTTGATCGGCACGCCCTGCAGTCGATAGACCTCCTGCACTTCGTTCACGAGATATTCGGCCAGGGCCTCGACGCCCTGGATGCGCAGCAGGTCGTGCGGATCCGGGTTGCCGTCGATGATGTAGTCGCCCTTGTTGATCAGATCGCCGTCGTGGACGGAGATGTGCTTGCCCTTGGGGATCAGGAATTCGACCGCTTCAGCCTGTTCACCGTCGGCATTGACCTCCGGGGTGATCTTGATGCGGCGCTTGTTCTTGTAGTCGCGTCCGAATTCGACGCGGCCGTCCATCTCGGCGATGACCGCGCAGTCCTTGGGACGCCGGGCTTCGAACAGCTCGGCCACCCGCGGCAGACCGCCGGTGATGTCGCGCGTCTTGGCGCCCTCGGTCGGGACGCGGGCGATGATCTCGCCCGGCTTGACCACATCGCCGTTGTTCACGGACAGAACCGCGCCCACCGGCAGCAGGTAACGGGCGTCAGAGCCCGAGGCCAGCTTGGCATAGGCGTCGCCGGAGGTGACGCCCATGGCCGGACGCAGGTCGGCCCCGCGCGGGCTGGCACGCCAGTCGCTGACGACGCGCTGGGCAATGCCCGTCGCTTCGTCGGTTTCCTCGCGGACCGACAGGCCTTCGACCAGGTCCTCGAATCGGATCGCGCCGCCGACTTCCGTCAGGATCGGAGAGGTATAGGGGTCCCACTCCGCCAGACGCTGGCTGCGCTTGACGTCCGATCCCTCGACCACCCGCAGACGGGCACCGTAGGGGATCTTGTGGCTCTCGCGGTCCTTGCCGTCGACCACGATGGTCACGACGACGTTGCGGCTCATGGCCACCAGATCGCCGTGCGCCGCCTTGACGGTCGGGCCGGTGATCTTGGCGATGCCGGGGTTGGTCGCCTCATAGAAGGAGGTTTCCGCCACCTGGGCCGTACCGCCGATGTGGAAGGTCCGCATCGTCAGCTGGGTGCCGGGTTCGCCGATCGACTGGGCGGCGATGACGCCCACCGCTTCGCCGATGTTGACATTGGTGCCGCGCGCCAGGTCACGCCCGTAGCAATAGGCGCAGATGCCGGCTTCGGCCTCGCAGGTCAGGGCCGAGCGGACCTTGACCGACTGGACGCCGGCCTGGTCGATGACCTCGACTTCCTCTTCCTGCAGATAGGTGTCCGCGGGGAACAGGACCTTGTCGCCACCGGGCTCCTTGATGTCCTCGGCCGCATAGCGACCCAGGACCCGCTGGCCCAGCGAGACCAGCACGTCACCGCCTTCGACCACGGCGCGCAGGGTGATGCCCCGCGTCGAGCCGCAATCGTCCTCGGTGACGATCGAGTCCTGCGCCACGTCGACCAGACGGCGCGTCAGATAGCCGGAGTTGGCGGTCTTCAGCGCGGTGTCGGCCAGACCCTTGCGGGCGCCGTGGGTGGAGTTGAAATATTCAAGAACGGTCAGGCCTTCCTTGAAGTTCGAGATGATCGGCGTCTCGATGATCTCGCTCGACGGCTTGGCCATCAGGCCCCGCATGCCGCCCAGCTGCTTCATCTGCGCCTGCGAGCCACGGGCGCCCGAGTTGGCCATCATGAACACCGAGTTGATGTCCGGCGCCTGGCCCTTGGCCAGGACGCGCGGCTGGGCGATCTCGCCCATCATCGCATCGGCGATCTTGTCCGTGGCCTTGGCCCAGGCGTCGACGACCTTGTTGTATTTCTCGCCCTTGGTGATCAGGCCGTCGGCGTACTGTTGTTCGTACTCCTCGACCTGGGTCCGGGTGTCGGCGACCAGGGTGGCCTTGGCGGCCGGGATGACGATGTCGTCCTTGCCGAAGGAGATGCCGGCCTTGGCGGCTTCACGAAAGCCCAGCTGCATCATCTGGTCGGCGAAGATGACCGTCGCCTTCTGACCGCAGTGGCGATAGACCTGATCGATCAGGTTGCCGATTTCCTTCTTGGTCAGGTTCTTCTCAAGCAGGCGGTAGCCGATGTTCGCATTTTGCGGCAGCAGCGCGCCCAGCTTCATCCGGCCCGGGGTCGTGTCGATGACCTTGGTGATGACTTCGCCGGCGGCGTTCATCTCGGTCCAGCGGGCCTTGATCTTCGTGTGCAGGGACACGACACCGGCGTCGAGCGCCGCGTCGATCTCGCCCATATTGGCGAACAGCTTGCCCTCGCCCTTCTCGCCGTCCTTGATCAGCGACAGGTAGTAGAGGCCCAGGACGATGTCCTGCGACGGCACGATGATCGGCTTGCCGTTGGCGGGCGACAGGATGTTGTTCGTCGACATCATCAGGACGCGCGCTTCCAGCTGGGCCTCGAGGCTCAGCGGGACGTGGACGGCCATCTGGTCGCCGTCGAAGTCGGCGTTGAACGCCGTACAGACCAGCGGGTGCAGGCGGATGGCCTTGCCCTCGATCAGCTTCGGCTCGAACGCCTGGATGCCCAGACGGTGCAGCGTCGGCGCGCGGTTCAGCAGGACCGGGTGCTCGCGGATGACCTCGTCGAGGATATCCCACACCTGCGGCTGCTCGCGCTCGACCATGCGCTTGGACTGTTTGACGGTGCCCGACAGGCCCTTGGCGTCAAGGCGCGCATAGATGAACGGCTTGAACAGCTCCAGCGCCATCTTCTTGGGCAGGCCGCACTCATGCAGCTTCAGCTCGGGACCCACGGTGATGACCGAACGGCCCGAATAGTCGACGCGCTTGCCCAAAAGGTTCTGGCGGAAGCGGCCCTGCTTGCCCTTCAGCATGTCGGCCAGCGACTTCAGCGGCCGCTTGTTGGCACCCGTGATGACCCGGCCGCGACGGCCGTTGTCGAACAGGGCGTCGACCGATTCCTGCAGCATCCGCTTTTCGTTGCGGATGATGATGTCCGGCGCGCGCAGTTCGATCAGCCGCTTCAGGCGGTTGTTGCGGTTGATCACCCGGCGGTACAGGTCGTTCAGGTCGGAGGTCGCGAAACGACCACCGTCCAGCGGCACCAGCGGGCGCAGTTCCGGCGGGATCACCGGCACGACCGTCAGGATCATCCACTCGGGCTTGTTGCCGCTCTCGAGGAAGGCCTCGATCAGCTTCAGGCGCTTGGACGCCTTCTTGGCCTTCATTTCCGAGGGGCTGTCGGCCAGTTCACCGCGGTGCTTCTCGGCCTCGGCGTGCAGGTCGATACCGATCAGCAGGTTGCGCACGGCCTCGGCACCGATCTCGGCGGTGAAGCCGTCATCGCCGAACTCGTCCTGGTAACGGTAGAATTCGTCTTCCGTCAGCAGCTGGTTCTGCTTCAGCGGGGTCAGGCCCGGCTCGGTGACGATGTAGTTCTCGAAATAGAGGACGCGCTCGACGTCCTTCAGCGCCATGTCCAGCATCAGCGAGATGCGCGACGGCAGCGACTTCAGGAACCAGATGTGGGCGACCGGGGACGCCAGTTCGATATGGCCCATCCGCTCGCGGCGAACGCGGGCCAGGGTGACCTCAACGCCGCATTTCTCGCAGATAATGCCCTTGTATTTCATGCGCTTGTACTTGCCGCACAGGCATTCATAGTCCTTGGTCGGGCCAAAGATACGGGCGCAGAACAGGCCGTCACGCTCGGGCTTGAACGTGCGGTAGTTGATGGTCTCGGGCTTCTTGATCTCACCGAACGACCACGACCGGATCTTCTCCGGGCTGGCGAGGGCGATCTTGATCTGGTCGAAGGTCGGGGTGACCGGGACCGCGTTGAAGATGTTCAGGACTTCCTGGTTCATCTTGAGTTCCTTGCTGCGGCTCGGGGCCGCGAAAATAATAGTGGCGAGTGGCGAGTGGTGAGTGGCGAGTAAGGAAGGCAAACCCGGCGCTGAATTTCTTCACTCGCCACTCGCCACTCATCACTCGCCACTCTGAGGCGCTACGCGCCTCAGCTGTTCTCCAGCTCCACGTTCAGACCCAGCGAGCGCATTTCCTTGACGAGCACGTTGAAGCTCTCGGGAATGCCCGCCTCGAAGCTGTCGTCGCCGCGGACGATGGCCTCATAGACCTTGGTCCGGCCGGCCACGTCGTCGGACTTCACCGTCAGCATTTCCTGCAGGGTGTAGGCCGCGCCGTAGGCTTCCAGCGCCCAGACCTCCATCTCGCCGAAGCGCTGTCCGCCGAACTGCGCCTTGCCGCCCAGCGGTTGCTGGGTGACGAGCGAGTACGGGCCGATCGAACGGGCGTGGATCTTGTCGTCGACCAGGTGGTGCAGCTTCAGCATGTAGATGTAGCCGACCGTGACCGGACGCTTGAACTGCTCGCCGGTCTGGCCGTCATAGACGATCGACTGGCCGGTGCGGTCGAGACCCGCCTTCTCCAGCAGTTCCTCGATGTCCTCGATGTGGGCACCGTCGAACACCGGGGTGGCGAAGGGCACGCCCTTGGACAGGTTCTTGGCCAGCTCGATCAGATCCTCTTCCGAGTCGGGAAGCGGAGTGTCCGGGCCGTAGATGCTGGTCAGGTGATCGACCAGGGCCTTCTTCTGTCCGCCCTGCTGCCAGGCTTCCAGCAGACCCTGGATCTGTTTGCCGAGACCGGCGGCGGCCCAGCCCAGGTGGGTTTCGAAGATCTGGCCGATGTTCATGCGCGAGGGCACGCCCAGCGGGTTCAGAACGACGTCCACCGAGGTGCCGTCTTCCAGGTGCGGCATGTCCTCGATCGGCAGGATCTTGGAGATGACGCCCTTGTTGCCGTGACGGCCGGCCATCTTGTCGCCGGGCTGAAGCTTGCGCTTCACGGCCACGAAGACCTTGACCATCTTCATCACGCCGGGGGGCAGTTCGTCGCCGCGCTGCAGCTTCTCGACCTTGTCCTCGAAGCGGCGGTCGAGCGCCTTGCGGGCGTCCTCGAACTGCTTCTTCATGGCTTCGAGCTCGCCCATCGCCTTCTCGTCGTCGAGGGCGATCTGCCACCACAGGCCGCGCGACAGCTCGCCCAGCTTGTCTTCGGTGACCACGCCACGGCCCAGGCCCTTCGGACCCGAGGTGGCGGTCTTGCCGAGGATCAGCGGCTTCAGTCGGCCATAGACGTTGCGCTCCAGGATCTTGAGCTCATCGTCGCGGTCCTTGCCGAGGCGTTCGATTTCCGAGCGCTCGATGGCGATGGCCCGCTCGTCCTTGTCGACGCCGTGGCGGTTGAAGACGCGCACATCGACGATCGTGCCGGCGACGCCGGGCGGCAGGCGCAGGCTGGTGTCGCGGACGTCCGAAGCCTTTTCGCCGAAGATGGCGCGCAGCAGCTTCTCTTCCGGCGTCATCGGGCTCTCACCCTTCGGCGTGACCTTGCCGCACAGGATGTCGCCCGGCTGGACCTCGGCGCCGATCGCCACGATGCCGGCCTCGTCGAGGTTGCGCAGGGCTTCCTCGCCGACGTTCGGGATGTCGCGGGTGATCTCTTCCGGCCCCAGCTTGGTGTCGCGGGCCATGACCTCGAACTCCTCGATGTGGATCGAGGTGAAGACGTCGTCGCGAACGATACGCTCGGAGATGAGGATCGAGTCCTCAAAGTTGTAGCCGTTCCAGGGCATGAAGGCGACGAGCGCGTTCCGGCCCAGGGCCAGTTCGCCCAGGTCCGTCGACGGGCCGTCGGCGATCACGTCGCCGACCTTCACCTCATCGCCCACACGCACGATCGGGCGCTGGTTGATGCAGGTCGACTGGTTCGACCGCTGGAACTTCGACAGGCGATAGATGTCGACGCCCGAACGGCCGGCGTCGGACTCATTGGTGGCCCGCACCACGATACGGGTACCGTCGATCTGTTCGACGACACCGTCACGCTTGGCGACCACGACGGCGCCGGAGTCCACGGCCACGACCGCCTCCATGCCGGTGCCGACCAGCGGCGCGTCCGACTGCACCAGCGGCACGGCCTGACGCTGCATGTTCGCGCCCATCAGGGCCCGGTTGGCGTCGTCGTTTTCCAGGAAGGGGATCAGGGCGGCGGCGACCGAAACGACCTGTTTCGGCGACACGTCCATCATGTCCACATCGGCGCGGATCAGCAGCTGGGAGTCGCCGTTGATCCGGCCCGGGACCAGCTCCTCGACGATCATGCCGTCCTGGAGCTCGATATTGGCCTGGGCGATCGTGTATTTCGCCTCTTCCATGGCCGAGATGTAGACCACCTCGTCCGTGGCCTTGCCGTCCTTCACGCGACGGTACGGGCTCTCGATGAAGCCGTATTTGTTCACTCGGGCGTGGGTGGCCAGCGAGTTGATCAGGCCGATGTTCGGGCCTTCCGGCGTTTCGATCGGGCAGATGCGGCCGTAGTGG
>JBEIJS010000076.1:0-11358 GCA_040380105.1 Caulobacteraceae bacterium
CGCCGTCCGCGACGTGTTCGAACGGGCCGCCATGGCCGGCGAGACCGCCGTCCTGCTGACTGGCCCGCAGATCCGCCCCTATGTCCGCTCGATCATCGAACGCTTCCGCGGCCAGACCGTGGTCATGAGCCAGAACGAGGTGCATCCGCGGGCGCGGTTGAGGACCATCGGGACGGTCTAGGGCGCGCTCGCAAGCGGCGGCCGTCGAGTGGAGGCTGTCGCCCGTCTCGGCCGTGTCCAGCCGGGAAGGTTCATCACAACGAACACAACGATCCACGACGGACACGACGTGACCGGGGATGCGTTCAGACTCCGTGCGTTCTCGCACGCTGCTAGAAGATTGCGGCGTACGCCGCCTTCCAGACTACAGAGCAGGTGGGACTGGTCCCTGGCTCAGAACCCGTTGTGTCCGTTGTGACCCCGTTGTGCCCGTGGTGATGAACCAGCGCTCGTCTGGCGCGCTACTCCACTTCCGTCCAGCCGCCCGCTGACGCATTCCGCGCTGCGTCGTTCACGGGACGCGCCACCAGTCCGGACTGGGTGATCCAGACCTCATACTGGGCCCCGTCGGCCATCGGCATATAGGCACCGCCGCCGTACAGGGTGTCGACCGCGTCGACATATTTCCGGTATTTCCGCGCCGTATCCCAGGCACTGATCCGCCATGGCAACCAGCTCGGTCCGGCGTCTCCGCCCGCGAGGGGATGCACGCTGCGGGTCGCATGGATCTCCTGCTCGACCGACTGATAGCGGCCGGACAGGCGGTCCAGCCGGTACTGGGTGTCCAGCCCCAGCACATTGGCCCAGGGCTTCCATTTCAGCACCTGCGCCTCGATGCGCCATTCATCGCCATGCAGCGGGAAAAGGTTGCTGATCCCCGGCGCGCTTTCGCCCATGCCGGGCTGCATCACCGTCGCTTCGAAATACTGGGGTCCCAGCTGCCGGGTCTGTACGGTTGCTACCGGCCGTTCATAGGTCAACCGACCGTAGGTCTGGACGTCCAGCGCCAGCAGGGCAGCGATCGCACCCATCGCCATCAGGCCCGCGCCGCCGACCCCGGCCAGCAGGCCGCTGAACACCCGGCCCCTGAACACGGACAGCAGGCCGCGCACCAGCAGTCCCGTACCGATCAGACCAACGACCGCCGGAGCGATCCACCACCACCACACCATAGCAACACTCCCCCCGATCCCCGCGGCAAACGATCATTACCCCAAATCCTCAGAACAGAGACGGTTTCTCCCCTCGCGCGACTGGACAGGCCCCGAGGCCCCGCTAATGCTCGCGCCCGATGAACTTCGCTCCCCGCTCCCTGCCGGCCGCTGCTCGCCCCGGGCTGCCTGCCACCCGCCTCCAGTTCGGCACCGCCGAGCCCGGCCTGGACTACCAACCCCGAGCCACCGCCTTTGGCCTGGTGATCCATGACGGAAAGCTGGCCTGTGTCCTTATCGACCGGGGCGAGGGCAGCTACCTGGACCTGCCCGGCGGTGCCGTGGATGGCGACGAAACGGAAGAACAGGCCCTGGTCCGCGAGTTCCTGGAGGAAACCGGCATGACGGTGCGGCCCCTGACCCGCATCGCCGAGGCGTCCCAGTATTTCCGCAAGACGGACGGCAGGCCCATCAACAACACGGGCGGCTTCTGGATCGCCGAAAAGCTGTCCCTTGACCCCGCCGCCAAGGTCGAGGCCGACCACGACCTGGTCTGGCTTGATCCCCTTGAGGCCCTGACCCGGCTGCGGCACGAGGCCCATGCCTGGGCCGTAGCGGTCTGGCTGCGGGGCCATTTCTAGCTGAACCATATGGAACGATAGCCTGAATGGTTCGCTGTTCTGGCACTGCCGTCGTCAGTCAGGCGACGTGTGCATCAGGAGAGTTCCATGTCCCACAATGATCGCGTTGACGGTGCCGCCAAAAATCTGGGCGGCAACATCAAGGAGGCCGCCGGAAAGATCACCGGTGACGAAAAGCTCAAGGCCGAAGGCCGCGTCGATCAGGTCGAGGGCAAGATCCAGAATGCCGTTGGCGGCCTGAAGGACAACTTGCACACAGACAAGCGCAGCTAGGCTCTTCGGCTGATCAACACGGTGCCGTGCCCGCAACCCGGGCACGGCGTTGTGCTCTCCTGCGGTGGCGGCTCTGGCGCGGTCCGGATCGTGATGCCCTGCATCAGGGCAGCGATCACCGCGGCGGCCTGTTGCAGCATGACGGCGAAGACGGCGGCGCGCATGGGGGCACTCCCCGGGTGACCGGCGAACCCTGGCCTATTTGGCCAGCGCCCGCATCGCCTTCTCCAGCCCGTCCAGGGTCAGAGGATACATCCGCTCATCGACCAGTTCGCGCAGCATGCCGACCGAGGCGGAATAGTTCCAGTAGCGTTCGGCCGTCGGGTTCAGCCAGGCCACCTTGTCCCACTGCTGCGTCGCCCGCTTC
Source organism: Caulobacteraceae bacterium (assembly GCA_040380105.1). Lineage (GTDB taxonomy): Bacteria > Pseudomonadota > Alphaproteobacteria > Caulobacterales > Caulobacteraceae > Brevundimonas. The sequence continues at coordinate 2,433 of JBEIJS010000076.1, forward strand.
ATCCAGACGGCCCCGGCCTCTTCGTTCCAGTGTTCGACCGAACCGCCGGCCATGGTCACCTCATAGGGGCTCATGGTCGCGTCGCCGACGAAGATGGCGCGCCAGTCGGCGGGGTATTTGTTCAGCACGTCCCAGGTCGGGATCTTCTCGCTGTGCCGGCGCCGGTTGTCCTTCCAGACGCCCTCATAGAGGCAGTTGTGGAAGTAGAAGAATTCCAGATGTTTGAACTCGGTCTTCGCGGCCGAGAACAGCTCCTCGCACATCTTCACATGGGCATCCATCGAGCCGCCGATGTCGAGGAACAGCAGCACCTTGATCGTATTGCGCCGCTCGGGCCGCATATGGATGTCCAGCCAGCCCTGACGCGCCGTGCCGTCGATGGTGGCGTCCATGTCCAGCTCGTCCGGCGCCCCCTGCCGGGCGAACCGGCGCAGGCGGCGCAGGGCGACCTTGATGTTGCGGGTGCCCAGTTCGACCTGGTCGTCCAGATTGCGGTATTCCCGCTTCTCCCAGACCTTGACCGCCCGGCCCTGTTTGCCCGGTCCTCCGACGCGCACCCCCTCGGGATTGTAGCCGCCGTGGCCGAACGGGCTGGTGCCGCCCGTGCCGACCCATTTGTTGCCGCCCTCGTGCCGGCCCTTCTGCTCTTCCAGACGCTGCTTCAGCGTCTCCATCAGCTTGTCGAACCCGCCCAGGGCCTCGATCTCGGCCTTCTCCTCATCGGTGAGGAATTTCTCATTGAGCAGCTTCAGCCAGTCCTCGGGCACGTCCAGCGAAGGCTCCTCGCCCGCGCCGACGCTCTCGATCCCGGCAAACACCTTGCCGAACACCTGGTCGAACCGGTCATAGTGTTTCTCGTCCTTGACCAGCACCGCCCGCGACAGGTGGTAGAAGTCATCGACCTTCCGCCCGGCGATGTCGCGGTCCATGGCCTCCATCAGATGGAGCCATTCCTTCATCGACACAGGAACCTTGGCGTCGCGCAGGGCGGTGAAGAAGGGGAGGAGCATCAGTCTGTCTCGGGGCCGAGGGACTGCAGTAGTCTTTGAAGGCTCGGCTTGAGCGCGGGCGTATGAAGGGTCGCTGCCTCCCAGATTACGCGTCGGTCCGCACGGAAGTAGCCGTGTGCCAGCCTGTGACGCATGCCGCCGATATCGGCCCAGGGTATCTCCGGTGCCAATGCCTTGAGTTCTGCCGAGAGATTCTGGGCACCTTCGCCGAGAACAATCAGAAACATCGAGGCTGCGGCAACGCGGGTCCGATCTTCGATCCATTGTTCGACGGGTCGACTATCGACCTGGTTGGCGATTTCATCGACCGCGCCCAGCATTTCTTCAAGAAACAGTCGGTCTCTCGGGTCAGACAAAGACGGCTTCCCGGGTGGCAGACTGTCTCACAAGGCGGTGCATCGAGTCCTCGGTCCCCATTTCGACTGGCACGCCGAGTCTTTCGGCCAACTCTCGTTCAACTCCAAAGAACCTGAAGCCCAATGGCTTGGATAGCTCCACAATCAGGTCAACATCGCTGTCGGGACGTGCATCGTCGCGGGCATAGCTGCCGAACAGGCGCACATTGACGATGCCCTGCTCTTCCAGCCAGGGCTTCAGTTCGCGCAGCTTGGTCAGCAGTTCGTCGCGGGTCATGCCACCAGCATAGCCTATCCCCGCCGCAGGATGAACTCGTCATCCATCCACGCACCGACCGGATACTGATACTCGCCCGCCACCTCGAACCCGTACGCCGCATACAGCTTCTGCGCCTTCGCATTGCCGCTCCAGACCCCGATCCACAGCGGCCCGTCGGTGTTCGCCTCCATCCACTCCAGCGCCACCGTCAGCAGTTTCGTCCCCAGACCCAGTCCCTGCGCGGCCTTGGACACATACAGCCGCCGCAGTTCGGCATGGCTCGGTCGGCCCTCGGGATGGGGCAGGGTGTTCGGCCCGGTATTGGCAAAGGCCAGCAGCGCGCCGTCCTGCTCCGCCACCCACCAGGCCGCGCCGGGCTCCTGCAGCTTCGCCCGGATCGCTTCGGGGCTGAAGCTGGCGTCGAGGAAGCGCGCCAGATCCCCGGCCGGATAGGGGATGCCGAACCCCTCCACAAAGGTGTCGAGGAAGGTCTGCCGTCCCAGCACGCCCAGGGCGGCGGCGTCGGCGTCAACGGCAGGGCGGATCAGCGGCTCGGTCATGGTTCCGCTTTCACCTGATCTCCCGTCTGGCTCAACCCATTTTTTCCACCCGTCGGGTCGTCGGGATGAGCGCATGATGTTTGTCATATAACTCGGTAGAATACGCCCGATGAGCGTCGCCCTCTTCACCCACCCCGACATGCTGGCCCACCGCCCCGGCGTCGGCCATCCGGAAAGCCCGGAGCGGCTGCAGGCCGTTCTGGATGCCCTCGACGCCGCCGCTCTCGGCCTCGACCGCCATGCGGCGACCGAGGCTGCCGTCGCCGACCTCGAACGCCTTCACCCCGCCGACCATGTCGCCCGCCTGCTCGCCGCTGCGCCTGACAGCGGCCTGCGTCAGCTCGACGCCGACACCGTCCTGTCGCCCGGCAGCGTCCGCGCCGCCCGTCTCGCCGCCGGAGCCGTCGTCGACGCCGTCCGCGCCGTGGCTCGGGGCGAGACCGCCCGCGCCTTCGCCGCCGTGCGCCCGCCCGGCCACCACGCAGAACCGAACCAGAGCATGGGCTTCTGCCTGTTCTCCAACGTCGCCGTCGCCGCCCGCGTGGCCCAGTCGGAGGGCATGGCCCGCGTCGCTGTGATCGATTTCGACGTCCACCACGGCAACGGCACCCAGGCCGCCTTCGAGACCGATGACAGCCTGTTCCTCGGCTCCATCCACCAGTCGCCCCTCTATCCGGGCACGGGTGCCGCGTCCGAAACCGGCGTCGGCAATATCGTCAATGTCCCGGTCCCGCCCCACGCGGCCCGCGAGGCCTGGCGCGGGTCCTTCGCCGGCGGCCTGATGCCGGCGCTGGAGGCCTTCGCCCCCGACCTGATCCTGATCTCCGCCGGCTTCGACGCCCACCGCCGCGATCCGCTGGCCCATCAGTCCCTGGAGGCCGAGGATTTCGCCTGGGCCACGCGCGCCGTCCTCGAGGTCGCGCGCTCGCGCTGCGGCGGCAAGGTTGTGTCCTCGCTCGAGGGCGGTTACGACCTAGAGGGTCTGGGCCGTTCCGCTGTCGCCCACGTTCAGGCCCTGGGGGAGGAATAAAGGACGGTTCGCCAATCGCTTGCCTCCAGACATCATGCCCGCCCCCGCCAGAGACTCACTGATGGTCGACGCCACCGCGCCGTCGAAGACACAGCCCTTGCCGCCCAGCGCCACACTGGTCTCGGTGCGTCCGGGTGCCATCGTCCTGGCCCGCCATGGCGAGCCGGCCCTGTCACGCAAATGCTACCTGACCTCGGACCAGTACCGCGACTGGTGGGCCCGATATGAGGTCGGCGGCCTGCGCGCCGGCCAGACCCCGCCCCCCGAACTCCTCGCCACGGCCGAGGGTGCCGGTGCCATCTACGCCTCGACCCGCCCCCGCGCCCAGGAGACCGCGGCCGCCATCGCCTCCGGTCGCGAGGTCATGTCGGACGCCCTGTTCATCGAGGCGCCCCTGCCGCCGCCGCATTTCCCCGACTGGTTCAAACTGCCGCCCAAATACTGGGGTGCCGTGGCCCGCTTCTGGTGGCATGTCTTCAACCACCACGAGGGTCAGGAGAGCCGGCGCGAGGCCGAGTGCCGCGCCGAAAAGGCGGCCCTGGCCCTGATCGCCCGCGCTGAAAGCGGTCAGGACGTGCTGGTCCTCGCCCACGGCTATTTCAACCACATGGTCGGCCGCCGCCTGCGCGCCGACGGCTGGTCGCTGGTCCACAACCAGGGCTTCAAATACTGGTCCCAGCGGCGGTTCGAGAAGCGCTGACGCCCGCATGAAACTGCCCGAGCTCGCCTTCACCACCACCGACTGGTCCGGCGTGCCGCCGACCGAGCATCCGGGGGAAACCGGGATGGCTCTCTGGCGCACCTTCGCCGCCGGCGACCTCCGTGTGCGGATGGTGGAGTACACGCCGGGCTATCTCGCCGACCACTGGTGCGACCGTGGCCATGTGCTCCTCGTTCTGGACGGCGAACTGGAGACCGAGCTCCGGGACGGCCGCAGGTTCAAACTGACCGCCGGCATGAGCTATCAGGTCTCGGATTTCGGCGACGCGGCGCATCGCTCGTCCACGCGCGCCGGCTGCCGGCTGTTCATCGTCGACTGACGCTTCTTCGTTGAAGCGGCTGGTCGCCGCCTCTAGGGTCCGGTGACACGGCAAGGACAGGATGATGAACCGACGCTCTCTGGTGCTCGCCCTCTGCCTCGCCGCCTTGTCGGCCCCGGTCTTCGCGCAGGATGCGCCACCCCCGGCACAGGCCGCGGCCCCCACCGCCGCCGTCCGTGTGATCCTCGAAACCAGCGCCGGATCCATCCTTGTCGAGACCGATCCCCGCGCCCCGATCACTGCCGCCAATTTCCTGCGCTATGTCGACGAGGGCCGCTTGAACGGGACCGACTTCTACCGCGGCATGGTGCTGGGCACCGGAACCGGCGTGGTCCAGGGCGGGACCGCCAATGCCCCGGATCGCATCCTGCCGCCCATCGCCCATGAGCCGACCAGCCAGACCGGGCTGCGCCATGTCGACGGGGCCCTGTCCATGGCGCGGTTCGATCCGGGCACGGCCGACGGAGACTTCTTCATCATCGTCGGCAATCTGCCCGGCTTCGACGCCGGCCGCGCCGCCCCGGGCGATCCGGGCTTCGCCGTCTTCGGTCGGGTGATCGAGGGCATGGACGTGGTCCGCGCCATCCTCGCCGCCCCCAAATCCCCCACCGAAGGCGAAGGCTTCATGCGCGGCCAGATGCTCGACCCCCGCATTCGCATCCTATCCGCCCGCCGGGTGCCCGTGCCCTGAGCGGAAGCGGTTTCATCACAACGGACACAACGAGGTTCACGACGGGCACAACGGGACATGAGTGGATGCCAGAGCCGTGCAACGATCCTCGATCAGTGCGGCTACGCCGCAATTTCAATCCGGTCGGACGCAACCACGGACCCGGACGCATCCCCGGTCCCGTCGTGTCCGTTGTGAACCTCGTTGTGTCCGTTGTGACGAACCTTCCATCCCCAACTGCCATCCGGACCCCGGTCTCCGCTTGAGGCCCGGCTCCGCCCCCTCTAGGGTCGGGCGCGATGACCGAAACAGCCCCCATCCCCGCCGACCTCAGCTTCGAGGACGCCCTGCAGCGTCTCGAGGCCATCGTCTCCAAACTCGAGTCCGGCCAGGCCCCGCTTGAGGAGTCCATCGCCCTCTATGAAGAGGGCGCGCGGCTCAAGGCGCATTGCGAGAACCGCCTCAAGGCCGCCCAGCTGCGCGTCGAGAAGATCGTGGTCGGCCCTGACGGCCAGGCGAAGGGCGTCGAACCGGCCGGGTTCAGCTGATGTCGGCCCCCGCCGCGCAGATCGCCTTCGATGACTTCATGAAGGTCGATGTCCGCGTGGGTCAGGTGCTCGCCGTCGATCCCTTCCCCGAGGCGCGCAAGCCGGCGTGGAAGCTCACCATAGATTTCGGCCCCGACATCGGCGTGAAGAAGTCCTCGGCCCAGATCACCGTCCACTATACCCGCGACCAGCTGCTGGGCCGCAAGGTCGCCGCCGTCGTCAACTTCCCCCCGCGCCAGATCGGCCCCTTCATGTCCGAGGTCCTGACCCTCGGATTTCCCGATGCGGCGGGCGAGGTCGTCCTGATCGGTGTCGACCGCGAGGTCCCCCTCGGCGGGAGGCTGTTCTGACCCCGATCCTCGCCGCCAATTCGCCGGAGCAGGGCGTGATCGATCGGGTGGCCGAGATCGCGGATCTGGTCACCGTCGCCCTGGATGAACTCCTGCCGCGCGCTGACGGCCCCGAATCGCGCCTGACCGAGGCCATGCGCTACGCCGCCCTCGGGCCCGGCAAGCGGTTGCGTCCCTTCTTTGCCCTCGAGGCCGCCAATCTGTTCGACATCGAGGAGCGGCCGGTGCTGCGCGCCGCCTGTGCCCTCGAATGCGTCCATGCCTACAGCCTGGTCCACGACGACCTGCCCTGTATGGACGACGACGACGTCCGCCGCGGCCGCCCGACCGTGCACAGGGCCTATGACGAGGCCACGGCCGTCCTCGCCGGCGACGCCCTGCAGACCGCCGCCTTCGACATCCTTCTGCATGAGGACACCCACGACGACCCCGCCGTGCGCTGCGAACTGGCCGCCCGCCTGTCGCTGGCCAGCGGTGCGCGCGGCATGGCCGGTGGCCAGATGATCGACCTTCTGGGCGTCCGCGACGACCTCGGCGGCGTGGCCCGGATGCAGAGGCTCAAGACCGGAGCCCTGTTCACCTATGCCTTCGAGATCCCCCTGATCATCGCCGGGGCCCGCGAGGTTCACCGTCAGGCCCTGACCAGCTTCGCCCACGACATCGGCCTGGCCTACCAGATCGTCGATGACCTGCTGGACGTCGAGGGCGACGAGGACATCCTGGGCAAGGCGGCCAACAAGGACGCCGCCCGCGGCAAGACCAATTTCGTCACCCTGCTGGGCGTCGACCAGGCCCGGCATCGCGTTGCGCATCTCGCCGATCAGGCCCGGGCCCACCTAGACCTTTTCGGCCCCGATGCCGAAATCCTCAAGGCCAGTGTAGATTATGTCCTGCAGCGCCGGTCCTGAGCCAAGGCCGTCATCCTCGGGCTTGACCCGAGGATCAGAGGTTGGGAACAGCTGGATATCCGAAGGCGTCTCTGAACGCGGACCCAATTCGGCCACCGAGCGCGGGAACATCTGATCCTCGGGACAAGCCCGAGGATGACGGGTAGAGAAGATTTCGTAAGGAACACGTGAGTTTCATGCCCGACACCCCGCTCCTCGACCAGGTCCATATCCCCGCTGACACGCGTGGGTTCGATATCCCCCAGCTGCGCCAGCTGGCCGACGAACTGCGGGCCGAGACCATTGATGCGGTCTCCGTCACCGGCGGCCACCTCGGGGCCGGCCTCGGCGTGGTCGAGCTGACCGTCGCCCTGCACCATGTCTTCGAAACGCCGAAGGACATCCTGATCTGGGACGTCGGCCACCAGTGCTATCCGCACAAGATCCTGACCGGTCGCCGCGACCGTATCCGCACCCTGCGCCAGCCGGGCGGCCTGTCCGGCTTCACCAAACGTTCCGAGAGCGAATACGACCCCTTCGGTGCCGCCCACGCCTCGACCTCGATCAGCGCGGCCCTCGGCTTCGCCGCCGCCCGCGACCAGAAGGGCGAAAAGAACCGCGTCGTGGCCGTGATCGGTGACGGCTCCATGTCCGCCGGCATGGCCTATGAGGCCATGAACAACGCCGCCGAGACGACCAATGGCCAGCTGATGGTCATCCTCAACGACAACGACATGTCGATCGCCCCGCCGGTCGGCGGCATGAGCGCCTATCTGGCCAAACAGGTCTCCGGCGGCGCCTATCGTAACTTCCGCCGGTTCGGAAAATCGGTCGCCGAACACCTGCCGCGCCCGTTCCGCAACGCCGCCCGCAAGGCCGAGGAATACGCCCGCGGCATGATTGTCGGCGGCACCTTCTTCGAGGAGCTGGGCTTCTACTACGTCGGGCCGGTCGACGGCCATGACATGGACAACCTGGTCCCCATCCTGAAGAACGCCGCCGCCATCACCGACCGCCCGGTGGTGGTCCATGTCGTGACCCAGAAGGGCAAGGGCTACGCCCCGGCCGAATCGAGCGCCGACAAACTGCATGCGGTCGCCAAATTCGACGTGGTCTCGGGCCAGCAGTCGAAATCCGTCTCCAACGCCCCCAGCTACACCAAGGTGTTCGGGACCGAGCTGATCAAGCGGGCGGCGCTGGACCCCACCATCGTCGCCATCACCGCCGCCATGCCCTCCGGCACCGGCCTCGACCTGTTCGGCCAGGCCTTTCCGGCCCGTACCTATGACGTCGGCATCGCCGAACAGCACGCCGTCACCTTCGCCGCCGGCCTCGCCGCCGACGGGATGAAGCCGGTCTGTGCCATCTATTCGACCTTCCTCCAGCGCGGCTATGACCAGGTCGTCCATGACGTCGCCATCCAGTCCCTGCCGGTGCGCTTCGCCATGGACCGCGCCGGTCTGGTCGGGGCGGACGGCTGCACCCATGCCGGATCCTTCGATATCGGCTTCATGGGGGCCCTGCCCGGCATGGTGTTGATGGCCGCCGCCGACGAGGCCGACCTCGCCGCCATGATCGCCACCTCGCTCGAGATCGACGACCGCCCCTCGGCCTTCCGCTATCCGCGCGGCGACGGCATCGGGGTCGAGATTCCCGAGCTCGCCGCCCCGCTCGAGATCGGCAAGGGCCGCATCGTCCGCGAGGGCACGACCGTCGCCATCCTGTCGCTCGGCACCCGGCTGCAGGAATCGCTCAAGGCCGCCGAGGCCCTGGCCGCCCGCGGTGTCTCGGCCACCGTCGCCGACGCCCGCTTCGCCAAGCCGCTGGACGCCGACCTGATCCTGCGCCTCGCCCGCGAGCATGAATGCCTGATCACGGTGGAGGAGGGGGCCATGGGTGGCTTCGGCGCCTTCGTGCTCCAGCTGCTCTCCGACAAGGGCGCGCTCGACGCGGGCCTGAAGATCCGCACCCTTTGCCTGCCTGACGTCTTCCAGGACCAGGACAATCCCGCCGCCATGTACGCCACCGCCGGCCTCAACGCCGAACACATCGCCGCCGCTGCGCTCCAGGCCCTCGGCGTCGAGGCGACGCGGGCGGTCAGGGCCTAGAATCCCGTCTCCTCCCCATCTCTGATGGGGAGGGTGGAGGGGCACCGACCGCACGTCTCCTCCCCGCTTCGCTGGGAGGGGACCACGCATCGCGTGGTGGAGGAGCGC